>CAZUQT010000198.1:0-6067 GCA_964622585.1 uncultured Elusimicrobiaceae bacterium
TATATCCTCAATATGTACGGCGGCCTGGCCCGCCACGAGACCATCACCATGGACGGCATGGCCCTGGTAGCCTGCCATGAGCTGGGCCACCACCTCGGCGGCGCGCCCAAAGTCTCGAGCTGGGCCTCCAATGAGGGCCAGTCCGACTATTACGCCAATATGAAATGCCTCAAGCAGGTCTTCGCGGACTCCTCTTCCGGCTCTTTCACCCGCCTTTCGGCCGGCGACGAAGTAGCCCAGAAAGGCTGCGAGACTATGTACTCCGACCCGCAGGACCGCGCCGTCTGCTACCGGGCGGCCATGGCCGGGAAATCCGTGGCCTACCTGTTCCAGATGCTCCGCAACGAGACAGTTACCCCCCGCTTCGACACCCCTTCCGCCATAGTGGTGACCTCGATGATGACCACCCATCCCCCGACCCAGTGCAGGATGGACACCTACCTCGCGGGCTCGCTCTGCACCCAGCCCGTCTCGGCCCCGCTCAGCGGCACCGACCCCACCGTCGGAACCTGCATCCGCTCGGCCGGTTTCCAGGCCGGCTTCCGGCCGCTCTGCTGGTACAAGCCGGCCAAGCCCTCGGAGCTGCTGCCGCCCGCCGGCAAAGCCTTCGGCCCCGGCGAAGACCTGACCATCCCCGGCCCGGCCTTTAATATGCTCAATACCGTCTACCCCTGGGACAGCCTCCGCTCCCCCGCGACCAGGTAAGACAAGCGAACCGCGTCAAAATAAAACCGCCGGCTTCCCGGCGGTTTTTATTTAGACTCAAGTATAAGTAAAAAGATGGAAGCTAAATTTTATCCTGTCCTTTTTTACAGAAGCGCGAAGCCAGCGCAGTAAGCGTTTCGACGCGCGAAGGCTTGTAAAGCACGTCCACCGCCCCGATAGACAAAACCTTTCCTTCCACATCGGTCAGGCCCGTGATGATGGCGACGGGGATAGCGGCAAGCGCGGGATCCCCCTGCTGTATCCTCCGGAATTCCCAGCCCGTCATTTCAGGCATCATCAGGTCAAGCAGGATCAGCCCTGGCTGGCTGGAGGAGGTTCTGAGGTAGTCCAGCGCTTCCTTGCCGTTGCCGGCAACGGCCGTCTCATAGCCCTGGCTGGCCAGGACCGCGCTGATTATCTCGCAAACCTTCTTATCGTCGTCCACGACAAGAACGGCCGAAGCTCCGGTTCCGCTCATAGAATTAGCCCTCCTACCGTATGATAACAAAAACCGGACCCTTTTTCACTTCTTTGGGGAAATAGGCCTTTGTACCCACGGGGAACCTAACCATGGGACCCTTACGGCCCGGCCGCGGAGTTGTTAAACTATATATATGAAAAGACTGATCTTAACGGTACTGGCGGCGGGCTTAGCCGCGGCCGTTTCCGCCATGGAATACGCTCCCGGTCCGGCCGTCGCCCCGGCCGGGAACGCCCGGTCGGAGCAGGCCGTTATTGAAACCGTGGATCCCGGGCAGCTGGTCCTGGAAACCATAGAAAAATTGACTCCCGGCGCGGACCCTATGGCGCCCCGTATAACCTTCGCGCTCAGAAGCCCCGATCAAACCGGAGCCGAGCTGTCGCCGGCGGACTTCTCCGGCCTGAAAGACGTGGCGACCTGGCAGGTCCAGATACTCGACAGCAGCGGGAAAAAAGTGGATTTTATACAGGGCCGGCGGCAGCCCCCGCCGCCCGTGCTTTCCTGGTCCGGGCTGTCCGGGAGCGGATCGCCGTTCCCGAGCGGTTTCTACACCGCCAGGCTCGTCTGGACGGACCGCGCCAGGAAAGTTTACGCGACCCGGGCGGTTTCCTTCAACCTTTTTTCCAAGCTGAAGATGCCGGACTTCGCCGAGCTGAAGCTCGACTTCCGCTTCAGCGAAGAGCTCTCCCTGAGCTAGCCGGCCACCGGAGTAAAGGCGGAGAAGGCTCCCGCTTTTCCAATTATCAGGACAAAACAGAACCGCCGGGTTTCCCCGGCGGCTCGAGCGGCTTGTCGAAAATCTATCCTTTAGCTCCAGCGGTCCTCTTTTCCCCAGTTCAGGACCAGGATCCCGCCCGCGAAAAGCAGGACGCTCGCGATGGCCATGCCCGCGGACGGCGCATGCGACACCGAAGCCGCCGGGCTGAAATAAAGGTACATTTCAAAACTTACGCCGACCAGCCCCAGCATGGCCCCGACGCCGGCGGCGATCTTTATAAGGAGAATTTTAACGTCCCGCGCCGGCGGCTCGGCAGGCGCCGCGGCCGGCCTGTCCACCTTGATCTCGGAAGCCCCGCCGGAAACGCCCAGCAGTTTCTTTACCAGCCCCAGCTCGTTATGATCCAGCCAGACGCCGCCGCAGTCTTCGCATTTATCCACAAGCAGGAGCGGATTCACCAGGCCCCCGCGCGACATCTTGTTTTTGCAGCGGGGACAGGCGAGGCTCCCGGGCTTGGAGTTAACGAGATCAAAGTCCGCCGGGCCGCCGCCCTGCGATTGTTTGAGCAGGGCCTCGAGCTCGCCCTTGTCGAACCAGATCCCGGAGCAGCCCGGGCAGACGTCGAGCGGGATATTTCCCAGGGAAGGGGTCTCAACCAGCGCCTCGGAAGAACATTTGGGACAATTGATCATATAGTTCTCGCCAATCTCCTCTTGAATTTCAAAACCCGTACCTGCAGGCCAAAGCCGGGCCGCTTATATTTTAACTTTTAATAACCCGCCGCGTATCCATATCGCTTGTTAAGAAGCGGTCATCCGGCGGGCAGCGTCCCCGGCTCCTATTCCCTATCTCATTTTATTTTTATCGGCCGCGGGGCGCTGAACTTCCCTTTATAGCCGAAGAGGTCTATCTTCGCCGCGCGCATGAAATAATTTCCGGGCGGGAGCAGCTTCCCGAGTTCCGGCTTCTCCGAAGCTCCGTAGGTCCGGTCAAAAAGCACGGCGCTAAAATCCCGGTCTTTAGCCACCTGCAGCTGATAGCTTTGATGCGAGTCCGCCGAGTCCAGCGTGTTAAGAGGAAGGAAGTCGAATTCAGAGAACGCCGGCGGCTCGGACTCGCTTAGCGGCGGAGCCCGGTCCGGAACGGGGAGAGCCGCGGATCCTCCCTTCTTAAGCGGCGCCGCCAGCTCCGCGGGCAGCGAGGGCGCCATGTCCGGCTTCACCTCGGTAAAATAGCCCTTTCTGACCTCCACCTTCTTGCCCTGAGCCTCCACCTCGGCTACGCCGCGAGTAACGCTTACCACGGTGGTAAGGTCCTCTTTCAGCCTGGCGCTGAACTCGGCGTCGGCGGTCTTAGGCGATATGGTGGCGCTGCGCGTTACGATGCGCGAACGCCTGCTGCGCAGCTCGCCGGCCACCATTTCCGCGTCCGCGCCCTTTTTGCCGGGCGGGCGGAGCACGACCAGAGTGTTCGGCGCCAGCACGAGCGTCTCTCCCGTGTGGAAGCGCACCTCCGCGCGCGAAGCGGCCATGGTGTACACGGTGTCCCTCTCGAACAGGTCCATCAGCGGACGCGCCTTAACCCAGTCCGTCGCGCCCGTGCGCCGGAAAAGAACGTCGTTAGTGAAGCGGACCAGCTTGGCCGCCTGCAGCTCGTCAGCGGCCAGGGCGGAGCCCAGGGAGAAACAGATGATCATGCCCGACAGGAAGATATTCACATCGCCTCTTGCTTCGATACGATTTATGCTTCTTTAATAGTTTATTACAGCAAAATTAAATATTCCCCCGCAAAACATCAAATCCCGGTCAAATCTTCCAGGCCCTTTACCCGGCCGCCCCTCTATCCGGTCCGCGGCGGGCCCGGTTCAGGGAGGAGTTTCTTTTTCCCGCCTTGGTCGGAGAAGCCTTCGCGCTGCGCGCCGCCGCCGCGAAATGTTATTATTGAGCGGAGAGCTATGAACAACTGTCCTAAATGCGGGGAGACGGCGCTGGCCGGCGCGGAAGGTCCGGGCGGCGTCGCCGTCGATCAATGCCCCGGCTGCCGCGGCGTCTGGCTGGACGCCGGGGAATTGGAGGCCGTGCTGGGCGCCGGCGGCGGCGCGGCGACGGACCTTGCCCTGATAGCTCCCGGGCTTTCCGACCTTAAGTGCCCGCGCTGCGGGGACAAGATGCGCCGCGGCGGCCTGGTAAACCCGCTGCTCCTGGCGGACAAATGCTCCGCCTGCGGCGGCTTCTGGCTTGACGGCGGCGAGCTCCCCCGCCTGAAAGAATTGACGGATACCGCGGCGCCGGCCGCGCCCGGCCGCCGCCGGGAGATGCCCCCCGGCTCCGGCATGGGGGCCCCGGGCCTGCAGGCCGGGTTCACCCGCTCCGCCATGCCTGAAGACGAATTCACTTCGCTCCTGCAGGGCAAGGTCTTCCCGCTCGCCGCCGCCCTCTTCGGCTTCGGCGGCTGCATTTACCAGGTCTTCAAGTATATTGACTCGGTGGGGAAGGTCCCGTTCCAGACGGCGCCGGGATTGGCGGGCCTGGCGCAGTCGCTGGGCTGGTTCTTCGCCGTAACAGTCGGCTGCATAGCGCTTTTCCTGTTCGGCCTCTACATGCTGCTCCGCGACGTCTCGAATATCTCCGGCGACAAATAACCCCGCGCCGCAGGCCTTTCATAACACAATTGCGCCCGCCAACTTTCCCTTTACCGCGCGTGGAAAGCCAGGGATACGAGTCCGGCGGCAAGCAGGAGGAAAACGATCGGGGCGGCCAGGCCGCTTGCGCCCGGCAGACCCAGGCTGGATTGGGAAGGCTTAGCGGGGTTGTAGTATACGTCCAGGCTTTTGCCCTGCGGGAAGTTCTCCTGCAGGTCCTCCTCGGCGGAGCCCTCGCTGAAATAGAGCTTTGCTTTATTTATCTCCAGCGGCCCGGCCGCGTAAATGACACCGTCGGCGGCGTAGGAATAATTTATATAGGTGGAGTAAGAAGTGCTGCGGCGGCTGTGGTAGCGCACCACTTTATTTTCCGTCACCCTGCCGGCCGCGGGCGTCCAGGTCCGCTGGGCCGTAAGCGCATTGCGGAAATCGTTAAGGAAGATCAGGCCCATAGCCGCCGCGAAAGCGGCGATCAGGTAATAGCCCCAGGCGCTGCCGCCCTGCTCGTCCGCCTTGCGCGGCGACTGAATTCCGCCTCCGGTCCCTGCGCTCATTAGAACACCATATATAACATCGGCCCGCCAGGTCAAAGAAAACCCAGCCCGTAAATATGAGGCCTCCCGCCTCCTTTTACCAGCTCCGCCAAAGCAAAACCGCCGGGCTTCCCGGCGGTTTTTAATCCCTTGTTATGAATTTGTCGTATAACCGGCGGCGTTCCGGGCCGCGCTTCAGCGCACGATAGCCAGGTGGACGAAGCTGGTATAATGGTCCGGAGTGTAGTACACTTCGCGGCTATTGCCTATCATCAGCCGCTCGGGGCCGCGGATGCTCATCACGGGGCCGGTCATATAAGTCTGGCCGCCTATCTGCACGGCCTCGGGTCTGGAGCCCGGCGGACGGTTGGGAACTACCAGCGTGTACTCCCTGTAGTACCCGGCCGGTTTCCTGGGCAGGCCGTTATGGGCATCGGTGTGCACCACACCGTCGTTATTATACGGCAGCGGCCTGCAGGCGGCGATCTTCGCAAGCAGGTCGTCGATAGCCTGTACCCGGCGCGCGTCGCTGACCACGGGGTTGAAGGTCTTGCCTGGAACCAGCGCCTGACTGGGCACGCAGGGCGGGTTCAGGAACTTGAAAGGATCGGCTTCGGCCGGGGTGGGCGTCGAGAGAACGATCCCGGCAGCCGGGCCGGAGACCAGGCCGGCGAGAAAGTCATAGGCCGGTGTTTTAGCGGCGGCGAAGACCGGCGGCAGGCCGGCGAGAAACAGCGCGGAGAGAAGCAAAGGAAGTTTAAGTTTTCTCATTAATATGATTATGCCGGAAAAGCCCGCGGCCCGTAAGGGCAAAAAGACCCAGGCCGCCCCAGGCTTTTAGTTCCCCTGGAAACCGCCGGGCTCCGCGGGGCTTGACAATATAACTAATTAGTAGTATACTATACCTATGCACAGCACGCGCGAATATCCGGAATCGGACAGGCTCAACCTCAAACTGGTCATAGCCCTGCTCCGCGGCACGAAGGCCC
>CAZUQT010000199.1:0-5992 GCA_964622585.1 uncultured Elusimicrobiaceae bacterium
ACATCACCAGCGAGAAGGAAATAGAGAAGGCCAAGGAAGACTTCTTCCATATGATCACGCACGACATGCGCGCGCCGCTTTCCACCCTGCAGGGCTATACCGAGCTCCTGATGAAGAAGATCCCGTCTTCGCCCTCCACGGACAAATATCTGACAAGCATGCTTTACTCCTCGCGGCGCCTCCGCGGCATGATCGACGACATCCTGAACACCACCAAACTGGAGCGCGGCAATATGACCCTCTCGCTGGACACGGTCGACGCCGAATCGATAATCAACCGTATCCGCGAGAACCACGAGCCGGTGGCCGGCCCGAAGAACATCAAGCTCTCGGTCGTTCCTCCTCCGTCGAAGATCATGGTCACCGCCGACCCGGGCCTGCTTGAGCGCGTCATCACCAATTTGATGGGCAACTCGCTTAAGTTCACCCCCGGCGGCGGCAGCATAGCCCTTTCCTGCTGGGAGACCAAGGACGACGTGTACTTCGCGGTCGAGGACACCGGGCCCGGCATCCCGGAGAACAAGCGCAAAGAGATCTTCGAGAAATATTCGCAGATGGAAGAGCACAAGAGCATGGGCTTCGGCCTGGGGCTCGCAATGTGCAAGATGACGGTGGAGCTGCATAAAGGGAACATCTGGGTGGAGTCCGAGGTGGGCAAAGGGAGCAAGTTCATCTTTACCGTCTCCAAGTCCATGGCCGCTCCGGCGCCGGCCGCGCCCCCGGCCCCCCCTCCTCCCCCGGCGGCCTGACCTGAAGCAGATCCAGAGATAAAAATATGGGACCTAAAACCAACCTGATGCTGATCGTCGACGACAATGTGGAGTTCCGCACCATGGTTTCCGATTACTTTACCGACCTCGGCTTTACCGTGGAGATAGCCGGCGACGGCCGCGAGGGGCTGCTGAAAGCGAAGGCCATCCGCCCCGACATCATCCTGTGCGACGTTATGATGCCCGACATCGGCGGGATAGAGGTCCTGCGCAACCTGCAGACGGACGACGATACCCGCGATATCCCGGTCCTCGTGATAACGGGCAGCTTCTTCGACAAGAACATGAGCGAGCTTTTCAGGCAGGAGTCCAACTGCCGCGAATTCATGAGCAAGACGGTGGAGCTCTCCTACCTGCAGAAGAAGGTGGAGGCCCTGGTCTCTAAAAAACCATGACGACCCGCCCTAAAGTTCTTATCGTCGACGACGAGCCCGACTACCTGGCCATCGCCGCCCGGATCGCGGCTAAAGCCGGGTGCTCGGTTATTACGGCGCCCCTGGCACTGAAGGGCGTAGAGCTTGCGGAAAAAGAAAAGCCCTCGATGATACTCCTCGACGTAGGGCTGCCGGACATAAGCGGGTTCGAGGCCGCGCGCCGCATCCGCAAAGTTCCCGCTCTCTCCCGCACCCCTATAATTTTCTTTACGGTCCGCTCCGAGCTGGATATGGTTTCCGAGGGCCTTAAGCTCGGCGCGGCCGGCTATGTCATAAAGCCCTTCGACCCCGACGAGCTGCTGGCCCGCATAAAGGCCGCTGTTTTTCCCGCATGAAACCCGGCGCCAACTGCGTAACCTCCAATCCGCACATGCTGGACTTTTTCAAGTCCGCGTTGCCGGGCTTTCGCCTTAAGTTCTATCGCTCGGCCGCCGCGCTCCTTAAATCTCCGCCCCTGAAAGGCCTGGCCGTTATAGACTCCTCCCTCCCCGATATGAGCGGGCGGGACCTGGTTTCGGTTTTGCGCGGTGATAAAAAAACTTCCGGCCTGCTTCTGGTCCTTACCGGCGGCGGCCCGTATTCCCCGGCAGCCGCGGCGCTGTCGCTGGAGAACGGCGCCGACGAATATTTCGCTTTTCCGCCCGACGCGCGCCTTTTCCGCGCCCGCCTGCTGAACCTGCTCGCGCGGACCGGGCGCGCCGGGGACGCCCCCGGGAAACCGGCGGAGTATCGTTTTGGCGCGCTTATAATTTCTCCCGAGGCCAGGACGGCTTCGGTCGGCGCGGCCCGGGTAAAGCTTACCGCGCTTGAATTCGATTTGCTGCTCTATTTTCTCAGGAACCAGGGCAGGGTGGTGGCCCGCACCGTTCTGCTCGAGCAGGTCTGGAAGCAGGGCCTCGAGGCCGGCCCGCGCGCCGTGGACAAGCGGATAGAGGCCCTGCGCTCCCGCCTGGGCAAATTCGGCTCGAAGATCAGGACGGTCTTCGGTTTAGGATATATCTTTAAAATGTGAGCTATGGAGAGGGCCGTCACGCATAAACCGCATAGCGGTTTTGCGCGACCCCGGCTCGGCGGTTTTGCTGCGTAAAAAACCGCCTCCGCCCTTGCGGCCCGGACGCGAAGCATACTATGCTTCGCTCTAAAGCCGGGCCTCACCATCCGCAAAGGGCGCGCGGGGCAAACCCCGGCCTCCCTTACCCTGCCAGAGGTATCAAGACTTCCACTATCGCGCCGCGCTCTTTTTTGTTCGAGACTGTCAAAGACCCGCCGTGCTTCTCCGCGATGCGGTGGGCTACGGCCAGGCCGATGCCGGCCTTCCCTTTTTCAGTGGTATTGAACGGGGCGAAAAGCTTCGACAGCGCCTCCTGTGAGAAACCGGGCCCGCTGTCCTCGAAGCGTACCGAGGCGAAGCGCCCGTCTTCGGTGCTTTTCAGCGTGACGCGCAGGCTGCCGCCCTGCTGCAGGCGCTCGTAGGCGTTCTTTATCAGGTGGTAGAAAAGGATCTTCATGCTCTCGGGCGCGAGGGGCGCGCGCAGGCGCGGGTTAAGTATCGCGGCCGAGATAGTGATCTTCCGCTGTTTGAAAGCCCTTTCCCAGGCGCCGACCTCGGCCGAGACGAAACCGGCCAGTTCGGTATCCAGAAGCTCGGGGGTTTCCGGGTCAAGGTATTCCTGCCAGCCTTTCAGTAAATTGACCGAGGCCAGGAGGTTCTTCATGGCCGGCTCCAGGCTTTTGCGCTCGGCGGCCGGTATGCGCAGGTTGAAAGTTTTCAGGTCCTTGGCTGCCCTCTCCAGGGAGGATATCATGCGCGAGTTGAAGTCCGCCTGCTCCCTTTTAAGGAAGCCGCTGAACTTGATGTTTTTGCGGCGGAGGTCCTCGTTCTCAATTTCCAGCTCCTCGATCTTTTTCAGGTCCGTCCTGAGCTTGTCGATCTGCAGGTCGCGGTCCTCTACGGCCTTCAGTACGCGCGCGGCGTAATCCGCGGCCGTAGTTATCTTTGTTTTAAGGGCGTCTATTTCCCCTTCGAGAGATTTTATTTTTATGGCGGCGCGCCGGGAGCTTTCCTTTTCGGCGGCCAGGCCGTTCTTGGCGTCGCGCAGCAGGCCGTTGACCTTGTCCATGTCCGCCTCGCGCCCCTTCAGCTCCTCGACATAGGAAGCGTTCTGCTCCTGGGCCTGGGTGAGCGCGCTCTTCAGGGCGGCGGCGCGCTTCTGCAGCTCGAAGACCTGGTTTACGGCGCCGCTGAAATTGGAGCGCTGCTCCTGCGCCTGCAGGGCGTGCTCGTCGGAGGCCTGGCGGAGTTTTTCGGCCGTAAATTTAGAGGCGTCCAGTTCGGCGCGCAGCGCGGCGCAGTCGGAGAGCGCGGCCTTCAAGGCGGCCTCTTTTTCCGAGAGGGCGGCGCCAAGGGCCGAGGCGCGGCCTTCCAGGGCGGCTTTCTCCTCGGCGGTAAGTTTTTCTTTTGAGACCGCCTGCGTCAGCGCCGCTTCGAGGGCGGCCAGCTGCCGGCTTTTGCCGGCCAGCTCCGCGCGGAGGCCGGAGAGCTCTTCCTCGGAGGCGGCCAGGGAGGCTTTAAATGAGTTTTCACGCCCGGACGCGGCCGCAAGCTCAGCCGCGGCGGCTTCGGCGGCGCGCTTTCCTTTCTCCACCCGCTCCAGCAGGGCCTCGTAGGCGGAAGGCTGCTTCCCGGAGATCTCTGAATCCTCCCTGAGGGCGCGGGCTAGTTCCGGCAGCGACATCAGGCCGGCGATCTTCTCTTTGAACGATTCTATGGCGGCGTCGCGCGCCGACAAAGCTTCCCGGAGGCCGCCGGCCTCCGCCCGCAGGGCGGCGAGCTCGGCCCCGGCCAGGGCGCTTTCGCTTTCTTTTTTCAGGAGAGCGGCCTTGATTTCGGCGGCCTCGCGGGCCTGCCGCGCGGCGAGCGCCAGGGTTTCGGCGTCCTTGTTGATGGAAATCTTCAGGCTTTCGGTTTCGGCTTTAAGGCGGCGTTCCCGCTCCGCGCTTTCGGCCAGCATCTTCTCGAGATGCAGAGCCTTCGCCGAGGTGTCGAGGAGGCCTTTCCGGGCGTCGGCGCGCTCCGCCTCGGAGCGGGCGGAGGCGTCCTGGGCCTCGCCTACGGCGCGCCAGAGATAGTCGAGCTCCGTGTCGAAAGCGTCGGAAGGGAGGCTCACGCCGCCTCCTTTATCACTATCCTGCCCTTGGAGTTCAGCTCTATCGCGGCCGAGATGATCTTGGCGCGCGCGATCATGATCTTTTCTTCCTCGGGCTTGTTCTGCATCATGTCCTTTACTATGATGCGGATGTCCTCGGGCAGCAGGCGCGTGACGTTGCCGACCGCGGTCTCTCCGGCCGCGGAAAGCGCGGCGGCCCAGTCGACGTAAGGCATTGACACCACGAGCGGGCGCAGATTCTTTTCGTCCAGGCGGCAGAGATCGTCGAAAGTGACCATCTTGCGGCGCAGTTCCTCGGAGCCTTTGGGGTTCGTGCGCGTAAGGTTGTCCATTATTTCGGTGCGCTCGGCCTCGTTGACCAGCGAGAGGAGGCGGCCCAGCTTCTCCGCGCCCTTAAGGCTTTTCTCCATCTTCAGGCGCAGGTCGTTCTCTATCTCGTAGACTTTTTCAGGGTCGGCCTGCTTGAGGCCGAGCAGCTGGGCGGAGACCGCCTGCTTTTTGGCCGGCGCGAGCGCGAGCAGTATTTTGGAAGAGATATGCGGCTTGCGGTCCGCCATGTTGGCTATGATTATGGCCGCGTCTTCTTCCGGCATATCGGAGAGCAGGTCGGCGGCCTCTTCGGGCGGGAGCTTTTCCATGAATTCGAAAGCCGACCCCGCCGTCAGCATGGCGCTGCCGGAGGCGGCGCGCGATTCCACGTCTATCACGTTGCCGAATTCATCTTCCTCGGCGCCTTCGCCTCCCGGGCCCATCGCCCCCCCGCCGGTGGTGGTGACGTTCGTGGAGGAGGGCGCGTTGATGCGCGCATAATCTACGAACCCGCTGAGAAGCTTGGAGGCCAGGATATAGCCGAAGATCAGCAGCACGGCCAGGGCCAGGGCCCCGAAGGCCGAGGCGATAAGGACGGGGCGTATTTCCGGGGCTTCGAGGGTGCTTTTCCACCAGGGGAGCATCTCGGACCTTTCGGCGATGATGCTGTCTCCGCGGGCTTCGCTCAGGCGCAGGACCGCGGAGACCATCAGCTTTATGGCGTTGACGCGGGTTTCGGGCACGCTTCTGTCGAAGACGAGCGAGACGGAGAGCTTTTTTACGCGGAATTCGCTGGTGCGCTGGCTTTCTTCGCGCTGCTGCTTGAGGTACTGGCCGGTCTTCTCCAGGATATTGACGGAGGCGTAGCCGGGCAGGGTGAGGGTGTCTTCGGCGGGGGCGCCGGACTCGCTCTTGCCCTTGAGGACGATCTCCCCCTCGACGGAGACGAAGGAGCGGGCGCGGCCGCGGCCGACCAGCTGCTCGAGCAGGCGGGAGACGTCTTCCTGCATGCGGGTGGAGATCTCGGCGGCCTGCGCGCTGGGCGAGCCGGCGGGAACGTCCTGCGCCTGCGCGCCAAGGGCGAGGCAGAGGATAGAAAGTGTGATGAGGCGTGAAATTAGTTTCATGGTTACACTATTATTCTATATAAAGCAGGTTACAGAGTTATTACGAACTTTCTTGCAGCTGGCGTCTTTGCGGACGTGAACACTGGATTGTGTCCATGAGTTACGCAGGATAGCGTAGTCCACTCACGTCAGAGAAGCGTAGTCGGGGGCCTGTCAGGAGTTTTGCCCCGCGAACCCTGGAAGAG
>CAZUQT010000200.1:0-5959 GCA_964622585.1 uncultured Elusimicrobiaceae bacterium
GAGCAGATTCCCGACATGGTCGGCGCCGGACTTCGCCTGGGTGATGTTCCTCAGCGCGTCGGCGGTCCTGAAAAGGTGCTCCAGGAGCTCGCGGCTGAGCTGCTGCGCGAAGAGACAGTCATAGAGACGGCCGTCCCTGGAGAAAAAGGGGATCTTGTCGGAGATGGGGCGGGGATAAAAGTTCTCCCAGTCCGGCTGAACGCTGGTCATTTCCTGTGTTCTTTTCATGAGGTCTCCTTTTAAACAGAGGGCAAACCGCCCGGGCGGTCTGCGCCAGCGGGGGCTGTTGCGGCTTTTAAGCCGGCTGGCGTTATATCTTCTTTACTAAATCGAGCAGCACAAGGCTGCGGTTGTGGCCGATCTTGACCTTGGCGGCCACGGACCCGCTGCGCGCGTCCTTGAGCGGGTTATCCTCGTTCACGAAATGTTTCTCTATGCCGTAAACGGCCATATTTCCCCTGAAGCCGTACTGGAGTTTAGCGCTTACCCAGCCGAATTCCTGCGGGGGATTTTTGCTGCAGTCAGTCGCCTCGTAGACCGGCATCGGCCCGTTCTCGGTGTTAACGGTCTTGCCGAGGGGCGCGAGCTTGACGAAAACGGGGCCGTAATTAGTGAAGGAAGGGCAATTGCCCGCGGTCGGGGTCGAGATGGCATATGATAGCGCCACATAAGTCCCGCTGATCAGGTCCCGCGGGTCCACCGGCGTCGTTTCAAGGTAGAACTCCGGGGAATCGGCGTTCCTCGAGGACAGCAGCCAGCCGCCCCAGGCGACGAAGAAGAGAAGCTGGACGGCGAGGACGATGCGGAGTTTGCTCATTTTTTGGCCGCCTCTATCAGGGCTTTGCGGCCCCGGTTGATCGCGTAAGCCAGGCCCGCGAAAGCGAGGCCGGTAATTATAAAAGCCACGCCGCTTTTAAGCAGGTTCCCGAAAATATCCACGAAGCGGGTCACGGCGGTAAGGGTCAGCACGGCCACGCCGCGGTTTATCATTTTTTCGTTGGAATTTTTTGAGCCGCTGATTATGCAGCCGGCGCCGAAGGCGGCCAGGATGAGGTTGGCTATGACCGCGAGTATTTTTGCCGAGCCCTCGTTCGCGTCGAAAAGGAGGAAGGCGCAGAGCATGGAGGCCGCAAGCAGGACCCTGGCCAAGGAATCCTCGGTTTTCCCTTCGGGCAGCAGGCGCTGTTTGCGCACGGCCAGTGTTATAAGCGCCCCGGCGAAAGCCGCCCAGGTTATCAGGGCGCCTGCTCCGGTGGTCTGATCGGAGAGGCGGAAGTCGCTGGTCTGGTAATGCCAGAAAAAGGTCATAACATAGACGGAGCCCGTCCACACCGTAAGCGGCAGGCCGGGCCGCGCGCTTTCGTCCTCTTCGCTGCCCCAGTTGAGCCAGAGCACCGCCAGGGACATTCCGGCCAGGGTCATCAGGGCTGTCGAGCGCACTTTTATAGCGGTGTCCGCCACCAGCATGATGAAAAGCCAGACTATCCCGGCGCCCAGCGGCTTGACGAGTTTTTTTCCGGGGAAAAAGCCGACTCCCGCGGCGAGGACAATGAGCGCAAGCGCCCAGTGCCAGAGCGGCTGTGAGGTCTGCCCGTAGCGCGCCGTAAGGGAGAGCATGTTGGCCGAACCCAGGGTTCCACAGTAAAGCGTCACAAAAAGAAGTATGGAAGCCAGGTAGGCGGCCAGCGGCCGCTTCGATAGAACGGCCAGCGGGGCGGAAAGCGCGGCCCAGAGCAGGTACGGCTTCACCGGGTCGCCGCTTAAATTGAAGATCTGCGCGTAAAGGCCTATGCCCAGTACCGGCATGAAGAACCAGATCATCTCGAGGGGTACGCAGGCCGAGGGTTTCTCTTCGTTCCTCATGGCGGCTTCCGCGAGGCCGGCGAAAAGAAGCAGGAAGGCGCCCATCTTTGCGACCGCTCCGATCTTGTCCCAGTTATGGGCGGCCACCAGGATCACGCCCAGGGAGATGAAAATGCCGGCGACCGCCCCGATGATATGGGTCGCTTTTAAAGAGGCAAAAGTCCTGCTGCCGTAGGCGTTCTGCCAAACCTGGTCAGCCTGCTGCGGGGTGATGATGCCGGCCGAAGCCGCGCCCGCCAAGTCTGCTTTAAGTTTTTTGTAATAGGACATTGATTTACCGGGGATAAACAAATTATATGATAACCGAATTCTCTTTACAAACCGTCCCGGGACCGTCCTGCCGCGCTTGGAGGGGCCCATAAGGGCCCAAGCCGGCTTGCCCCGATGGCCCGCCCCGTTTGGGCCTTTATACTCTGTGTTTCCCGCGGCCCGCCTACTAGACTATATATAGAAGCGGCGAGAAAATTATGAAAAAAACCATGCTTGCGGTCATGACCTTGCTCTGTACGGCTTCCGGCGTCTTTGCCGGCGGCTTTACCCTGGACGCGGTTTCGCTTTCGGACTTGAGGGGCTCGGATAATCAGGCCCTCGCCGCCATCCCGGTACCGGCCGAGCCTTTCGCGTCGATGAACAAATCTCCAAACATGGCCCCCGCGATGGACCTGAGCGTAAAACTTCCTTATTCCGAGCTCAATAAGCGCATCGCCGGCCTTTGCGACGATATGAAAATCATCGATCCCGCCATGCCGGTGCTGTTCCGCCAGGGCGATCATATAGTTTTCACCAATGTTACCGTTAACTTCCACGGCATAGACGTCGAACCGACGGTCCAGATGAAACCCTCGTTCGAAGGAAATAACCGCCTGGCTATCCGCTTCCTTAAAGTGGACGCCGATGTGGCTTTCGGGCCCAAAGGCCTGGGCGGAGTTAACAAAGACGACCTTATGGCGACCATCGCCGGCAGCCTGACCGCGAGCATGCTTGAATCAATGGACGAAGCTTTCGCCGCCAACAAGGTAAAGCTCAAGGCGAAGAACACTCTTTCCTTCACCTACGACAAGGCCTCCTGGACCCTGCGCGCTTTAATTACCCCGGATTTCGTGGCCCCGCTGCTGCCCGGCCTTACCGGAGGCGTCAGCTTGAGCGCCTTCAGTTTCGATGACAAGGGCTTTGTCCTGGGCGTCAAGTCCGGTTCCGGCGCCAGTTTAGACAGGTCGCCCGGTTCCAACCTGGCCATCTCCGACGGCATGATAACTAATTTCCTCAGCAAGTACCTCGCCGGCGGAGATTATGACCTCGCCCCGGCCGGCCACGACAACGGCGTAAAGTTCCGCGCCGACGGCCGCATCGAAGTCGGCTTGAAAGCCTATATGCGCGACATGACCCTCAAGCCCAACGTTTACGCCACCATAGAGCTTACGCCCACCCTCACCGCGCCGAACACTATCGTGATACGTATAGAAAACGTGAAGGTGGACCAGGCTTACGGGATCAGCATTCCCGGCTTCATCAGCAGGAAGCTGCAGAATATGGCGATCTCCGGCATAGTGAGCGGCATCATGACCAACAGGGACCTGACCCAGGCGATGTCGGCCCGCAAGCTGGACGACAGGACGGTGGAGCTTAAGCTGAAGAACAGGGCTTTCCTTCCCTCCTTCGCCAACGGCGTGACCGTAAAGAGCATGAAGATAGAGCAGGGGCTTATGTACCTCGGGTTCCAGTTCTAAACCGGCCCGGAGATAAAATTTATGAAAAACCTGATCAAAAGAACCACAGCGCTGACCATCCTGATAACCGCCGCTTTCGCTTTAGGCCGGCAGGCTTCGGCTTCCGAGTTCGACCTCGCTTCTCTCTCCGCCGCCGACCTGCGCGGGACGGAATTCAAGGCGGTCAGGGTCTCCAAACCCCAGCCTCCCAAGGTCGAAGAGGACGACATGATCGGCCTCGACCTCTCTATCCGGGTCCCGTTCAAGGCCCTGAAGAAAGTGATGGTCATGGTGACCGCCTCGAAGAAAGAGCTTTCAATAATAGACCCGGCCAAGCCCGTGCTCGAGCGCTCCGGGGAGCTGCTGAAGGTCGTGAATATCCGCGTAAACGTCAACGGCATCGTGGCCGAGCCCGTAGTTACGCTCAAGCCCTACCTCGAAGGCAAAGACAAGCTTGCTATCAGGGTCCAGCGCGTGCAGCTGCACGCCGCGATGGCCCCCACCCCCGGCCTGACCGGGACCCCGGTCGCTATCCCCGCCATCGGCGACAGCGAAACCGTCTTCAATAAAGAGGATATGGTGGCGGATATAATGGGGATAATAACCGGCGGGATTACCGACGCGCTTAACGAGAGCCTGAAAGAGAACCAGAGCCCGCTTAAGGCCAGCGATATCGTCACTTTCAAATACGACAAGGCCGCCTGGACGCTTCACACCGTGATCTCCGCCGCGGCCCTGAAACGGTACATGCCCGAGGGGCTGGTCGGCGAAGTCCACATGACCGGCTTCAGCCTCAGCGACAATGCCCTCGCTATAAAATTCCAGTAATTATTTCGACGCCAGGATAAAAGAAACGAGGAAGGCCGCGCTGACCAGGTACATCAGCGGGTGCACCTGCCTGAATTTTCCCCTCGCCAGCTTTATCGCCGTGTAGCTTATAAAGCCGAAGCCGATGCCGTGGCTTATATTGTAGGTAAGCGGGATGCCTATCATGGTCAGGAAGGCCGGCAGGGCCTCCTCGAAATTGTCCCAGTCTATATCCCTTACTGTTTTCATCATCAGCGAGCCCACTATCACCAGGGCCCCGGCCGTTATCGGATAGACGAAATAATCCCCGGTGCCGGGCGGGATCAAGTCGGCGGGCGGGGTGAAGCCGCTGTTGACCATCAGGCAGTAGTGGGAGGCATTTGGGAGCCTGTAGCCGCCGCCTATCATCTGTATCAGCGGGGCGAAGAAGGCGCATAAAGCGAACAACAGCCCCGTAACTATGGCCGAGAGGCCGGTCCTGCCGCCCTCGGCCACGCCGGCGGCGGATTCTATGTAGGTGGTTATGGAGCTGGCCCCGAAAAGTCCGCCGACCGCGGCCGCGGCCGAGTCCACTATAAGTATTTTCTTTATATCCCGCACCGAGCCGTCGGCGTTCACGAAGCCGGCCTGCTCGCCCACGGCCACCACTGTGCCCATGGTGTCGAAGAAATCCGTCAGCATGATCGCGAAGATGGCGAAGAGCAGGCCCGGGGCAAGCGCCTGGACGAGGGCCAGCTGGCCGTTCACCGTCTGGAAGGGGGCGAAAAAAGTCCCGAAATGCGGCGCGGCGAAAGCGGACTGCGGTATCGCGGTGACGCCAAGCAGAAGCGCTGCGGCCGCGGCGGCCAGTATGCCCCAGAGTATGTCGCCTTTTATCTTGGCCGCCATGAAGAAGGCCGTGGAAAAAAAGCCGATGAGGGTGACCCAGACGTATTTCTGCGAGAAATCGCCCAGCGAAACCATGGTTATGGGCGCGGGCCTTATCACCCCGCCCTCATTGAGGCCTATCACGGTGATAAAAAGACCTATCCCCACGCCTATCGCCCTTTTAAGGTTGAGCGGGATTGAATCCATCACCGCTTCCCGGAAACCTGTTACTACAAGCAGGAAAATAAGCAGCCCTTCGATAAAGATCACCGACATCCCCACCTGCCAGGGGACATTTGCCTGCTGGAAGCCGATGACGGAAAAAGTCAGGACCGCGTTTATCCCCATGCCGGAAGCGAGCGCCAGGGGCCTGTTGGCGACGGCGCCCATCAGGACGCTCATCACCGCGGCGCCCAGTGCCGTGGCTGTGACCGCGCCCGCGAAGGGCACGCCGGCCGCCGACAGGATGCCAGGGTTGACGAAGATAATATAAGCCATCGTCAGGAAGGTAGCCGCGCCAGAGAGAAGTTCTGTTTTGAGGCCGGTTCCGCGTTCTTCGAATTTAAAATATTCTTTCATAGGGGATACCAGCAATTTAACATTTTTATTATTTGTTCCGCTTTGACGCAGAGCAGTTCTTTAGCGGTTTCCAATCAAAATGAAGCGCCCCCCGGGAGACCAGGGGGCGCTCGCTGCATGACGTTCCTAAAGTTTAG
>CAZUQT010000201.1:0-5920 GCA_964622585.1 uncultured Elusimicrobiaceae bacterium
GCCACGAATTTCTTTATTTCTTCGAAGCCCTCTATGATGAGGCGGGCTTTGGAGAGGCCGAAGGAGAACGGGTATTTGTCGTTCTCGTTCCGCTTGAGTATGAGTACGGGCTGGCCTTTGTATTCTGTTCTTTCAACTATCATGGTTTCTTCCTCCACTGCGATTTGCCCCCGGGGGCGGCTTAAGCCCCTATACTAGCACAAAAAAGGCGGGCTTATCAATAATATATTATTTATTCATATATATATGCGGCGGCGGAGACGGAGGAGTCGACCGCGAGGCCGCTCCCGGGGTTTGCGCCAGGCGGGTCATATTTGTTAAATTTCAGTATGGGGAAAAAAGAACTTCTGTGGGACCTTCTGATAAAAGCCGTCAAGACCCTGGTGGCGCTGTTCACGCTGTTCGCCATCGGGTTCTTCGTCGAAAGCCTGCCTTACGCCCGGTCGCTTCCTTTCCTGAGCCTGAAACTCTCGGTCAGCGTTTTCCTGAACGCGGTCGTTTCCCTGCTCAGCGTGATCGTCTTCGTGAAATTCGGGGCCGAGGCCTCCCCGGCGGCCGACGGGATACTAGAGTTTATTCCCGGCGCGGGCAGGCTGGTCCGCAGCCTGATAAAAATAATGGCGCTGCTTTTCGCCTATTACGCTTTCCAGGCCGCGATCTTCCCTTTTATCGAGAATTACGAGTGGGCCTACCAGACCGTTTTCCTCGGCTTCACCCTTTTCTTCCTCGTGAGGGCGGGACTGCAGGTCTATGAATCGAGCGAGGAGATAAGCAAGTTCCTCGTCGCCGGCCTGCGCCCTTATAAAACCGCCGCGGCGCCGCAGAAAGCGGAGCCTGAAAAAAAACAGGCGGCTCAAAGCGAGCCGCCCGTTATCCCCTGACTCCCGGTTCCAGATCCCCGATTCCCGGCAGGCACGGTCCCGCCGCGCTCACCCCCCCCGACGGTTAATCCCCGATCTTCGATCCCCGGCTTTCGATCCCCGATCTGTTTTTACAACGGTATCGCGGCGGACTTCACCGACGCCGAGTAAGTGGCGTTCCTGAGCAGCTTGACGCAGTAGCGCGAATTGCGCAGCCCGGAGCCGCGCTCCCTGCTTCCTTCTATTTCTTTCTTGAAATCCGAAAGCTCGGCGGCCAGCCATTCCGGGAGGCAGGCGCCCGGGGTTAATTCATGCCGCAGCTCCACCGTCTCCGGCGCCATGTCCTTTATGTCCAGGCGCAGCAGGTTCCCGTCCAGCTCTATCCGTCCTTTATCCCCGGCGACCGCCGCCCGCAGGCGCGGGGCGTGGGCGCCGCAGGCCAGGTGCAGGAAACCGTCGGCGCCTCCGAAATGAACGTGGCAGGCCGCGGCCGCCCCGGAGTCCAGCCTGGCCTCTATCGCGGACGGGGGGCGGCGCACCATGGCCAGGAGCATCGAAGCGGCCTGCCAGCCCAGGGCCGCGACGGCGCCGCCTTCCGGCTCCGGGCCGGGGAGCAGCGCCTGCACCTCGGCGTAATTGATCTCTCCGGCCAGGCCGCGGGTCAGCGCCTTGCTCAGCGCGAGCCAGGGCGCGGCGTGCTCCCAGGGCTGGACGATAAAGATGACCTTGCCGGCTTTTTCCGCGGCCCCGCGCAGCGTTTCGAATTCCGTCGTGGAAAGGCAGGGCGGGGCGGAGCAGATCACGTGCAGGCCCCGCTCGAGGGCCGGCAGCAGGGCGCCGAAAGTTTCGCCCGGCGGCAGGCTTATGGCGGCGAAATCAAGCTGCAGTTCGGCCGCTATCAGGCTTTTGATGGCCGGGTACTCTTGGGCTTCGCGGGGAAAAGCCGGCCTTTCCCTCCGGGCTCCGGGAGCCGCGAAAGCCGTGATCTTGAAATCGCCGCCGGCAAAAGAGGAGGGGCTGAAGCCGAAGGCTCCGGGACCACCGATAAAGGCGCCTTTAAACATAGTTATATTTAAGCAAATAGAAGGGGAGCGAAAGAAATTGCTTTACTTGTAATAATTAGTTAATATAATTGTTCTATACTGGCTAATAGAGAAACGGGGCGGCAGAGGCTTTTTCAGGGATGGCGGCGGGGCAGAAAATAAATAGATGCTTTCAAATATCTTCAAACATATGTTCCCGGTCAAGGACGTCATAGGCGTCGACATCGGCAACTACGCCGTGAAGCTGGTCTGCATCGGCGAGGTGAAAAAAGTCCTGACGCTCAAGGATTGGGGCTATATCCCCCTCTCTATAAAGCCGGATACCCCGCCCGAGGAAAAGAAGGCCATAATCTCCGAGGAGATAAAGACCTACCTCAAGAAGAAGAACATCCAGGCCAAGAACGCCGTCTCTTCCATCTCCGGCAACGCCGTGATCGTGCGCTACGTCAAGCTGCCCAAGCTGTCCAAAAAAGAGCTCGACCTCACCATCAGCGTCGAGGCCGAGCCGTTCATCCCCTTCGACATAAAAGACGTCAACCTGACCTACAGCATCCTCAATGACACCTCCGAGGACGGCGACCCGAAGATAGACACCGTGCTGGTGGCCGCCAAGCGCGACGCCGTGCAGGACAAGCTGGACATAATTACCGGCGCCGGCCTGGACCCGCTGATCATCGACGTGGATTCTTTCGCCCTGGAGACGCTCTACGAGCGCATAGGGCCCAAGGACGATAAAAGCTCCATCCTGATCCTGAACATAGGGCAGAAGGTCACGAACCTCTCCATAATCTCGCAGGGCGTGACGCGCGTGGTCCGCGACATCTTCATAGCCGGCTCCACTTTCGACAAAGCCATCTCCAAGGTCCTGAAGACGGACACCGCCGGGTCCGACGCGGTGAAGAAGACCCGCTCCGTGCTGGTTTCCGACGAGGACAAGGAGGCCGCGATAGAGAGCTTCGACCGCGACGGCATAGCGGTTTCCAAGGCCGCCTCCGGGGTGCTGCGGGACCTTTACACCGAGGTCTCCCGCTCCATAGATTTTTACCTGTCCCAGGGCGTTGACCATTCGGTCTCCAGGATAATGCTTTCCGGCGGCATCGCCAACCTGGGCAATATCAATAAGTTCCTGTCCGCGGAATTCAAGGTGCCGGTGGAGATCGTCAACCCGCTCTCCTTCCTGCCCGAGATCCCCAAGAACATGCCCAAGGACGTGCTGCCGGCCCTCGCCGTGGCGACCGGCCTCGCGCTGCGCAAGATGAAGGACTGGGAAGAATGATAAAGATAAATCTCATTCCGCCCGAATACATAGCGAGGATAAACCGCAAGGTCCTCATCGCCAAGGCCGTGCTGGCCGGCGTCCTGGTGACCGCGGTGGTCGCAGTGGCTTCCCTCTGGCACATAGGCGCCGCCAAGACCATAGAGGCCTCCCTGGCCAAGTGCGAGGCGGAAATGGTGGTCCTGCAGAAGGACGTGGACCAGGTGAAGGCCATAGAGGCCCAGATCGCCGAGGTCCAGAAATACCTGAATTCCATAAACAGCATAAACAAGGGCCGCTTTATCTACACGCGCTTCCTGCAGGACCTTACCAGCGACCTGCCCTCCACTATCTGGTTCAACAACGTGACCACCTCCCTGTCCGGCAACACCGTAAGCGTGTCGATGGGCGTGAATTCCAACTCCGCCTACGACCTGGCTTACTGGATAAATTCGCTGGAGACCTCCGGCCCTTACTCCGACGTCGGCATCGGGGGCATCTCGGTGAGCGACGTGGACACGGGCAAAAGGCTGACCGTAGCCATCACGGTGAAGTATAACTACAAATAAACTATGGGCAAGATACAGCTGACTAAAGAGCAGATGGGCCAGATCGCCGGCGGGGTGCTTTTCGGCGGGCTGTTCATTTTCCTCTACCTGCAGTACTTCTGGCTGCCGACCTCCAGGCAGATCGAGGAGAATTCGCAGAAGGTCGCCTCGATAACGTCGGATATAAAAAAGGCCAAAGAGCAGAAGGCCAAGTATAAGGACCTGGAGGCCAAGCTGGTCAGCCTGAAGCTGGAGAAAGAGGCGGCCGTTAAAAAGCTGCCCAATGAGCGCAGGATCCCGGACCTTATCCGCACCGTGACCACCCTCAGCAAAAAGTACAAGGTGAGCGTCACCTCGATAAATCCCTCCGGCCAGTCCAAGGTGGAGTACTTCACCAAGGTCAGCTACAGCATCTCTTTAAAGGGCAATTACCACGACGTGGGACGCTTCCTGACGGCGCTCGGGCTGGAGGAGCGCATCCTTACTTCGGAAAACCTGACCATGAACGGCACCGGCTCTTCCGACTCTTCCGTGACCGCGAGCTTTACGCTGGTCGCCTACCAGTATAACGGCTAAAATATGAGCCTTACCCTGATCCTCCTTTCCGTTCTCAGCGCCGCCCCGGCCGCGGCCCAGGTGGCGGTGTCCACGCCGGTCCTGACCGTGGACCAGGCTTACGCGCCTGCCAACCCCCGCGATCCGCTCGTCGCTTCCACCGTTTACAGCGACCAGAAGGGGACTACGGCCAAGCCCAAGGATAAAAGCGGCGCGGCGGCTTCGGCCGTGGCGAAGGGAACCTTTTCGGTTTACGGCCTTACGCTGACCGGCATCATGGAGGACTCCAGCGGCCGGCAGGCCCTGCTTAAGGACGCCTCCGGGGCGGTCTATACTCTTAAGGCCGGGCGCCTGACCGACGCGAAGAAGAAACAGGTGCCCGGGATCTCCGGCGTAGTAAAGGGTAAACAGGTAGTGCTGATGACCGAGGACAAGAAGGTCCAGCAGCTTAACCTGCACGAGAAAGAATAAGCGGCGGCCGTCAGATGAGCATAGCTCTTGGCCGTCTGATGGGCATAGCCCTTGATACGGCATGGACATAGTCCTAATACGGCATGACTAGAGGTCTAAACAGGTGAAAAAAATGAAAAAATTCATAGCGACCGCCCTGACTGGTCTTTTGCTCGGGCAGAACCCGCTGGTGCTTTTTGCCGTGGAGAACGCCACGGTAAAATCCGTCCGGGTTTCCGCGGAAAGCGTCTACATCGACACCGACAAGCCGGTGCAGTACAAAGCCTTTACCACGGAGAACCCTTCCAGGCTGGTGCTGGAACTGATGGACTCGAAGCTCAAGACCCTCCAGGAGATCCCCGTTAACGGCCGCTCGCTGACCAAGGTGCGGACCGGCCAGTTCAAGGACACCCCGGTGAGCATTTCCCGCGTGGTGATGGACCTTACGCAGAAGACCGTCTACGAGATCTCCCGCAAGGGCACCGAGCTCGTGGTCATGTTCGGCGCGCGCTCCCAGGATCCCGCCCGGCCTTC
Source organism: uncultured Elusimicrobiaceae bacterium (assembly GCA_964622585.1). Lineage (GTDB taxonomy): Bacteria > Elusimicrobiota > Elusimicrobia > Elusimicrobiales > UBA9959 > UBA9959. Next base: position 5,246 of record CAZUQT010000201.1, read on the forward strand.
GATAAAAGATTCCCCGGCCGCGGTCCCCGCCGGCGTCAAGGTCATCGCCCCCGAAACCGTTTCCGAGAAGCCGCTGGAGCTGACGCTCGAGGCCGCCAAGCCCGCCGACCTTCTCCGCGAGAAAGCGCCGGTAATTTCTCCCAAAAGAACCTACGCCGCTCCCACCTCGCGCAATATCATGGACAATCTGTCCCGCGACCCTATCACTTTCGATTACAGCGAGGCCGAGGTGCGGGAAGTGATAGACATGATGGCGGCCAAGGCCAACCTCAACGTCATCTACAGCGACGACGTTACCGGCACCGTTACGATCAGCCTGTCGAAAGTTCCTTTCGAAGAGGCCTTCAAGACCCTGCTTAACGTGAAGGGCCTGGCCGCGCAGCAGGTCGGCGACAACATAATCCGCATCGCCACGCCCTCCACTTTCATCTCGGAGCAGAAGAAAGGCCTGCAGCAGACGCGCGTTTTCTTCCTTAATTATTTCAAGGCCGCCGAAATGAAGACGCAGGTGGACGCCGTAGCTTCGGCCGAGGGCCGCACCTCCAAATCCACGCCGGATGAAAACAACAATGCCCTTATAGTTACCGACACCGCCCTGGGCCTGGACTCCACGGCCAGGCTGATACGCAGCCTGGACCGCGTGCCCAAGCAGGTGATGATAGAGGTGAAGCTGGT
>CAZUQT010000202.1:0-5887 GCA_964622585.1 uncultured Elusimicrobiaceae bacterium
TTACCCGGCTTGAACCCATGTCAAGCCCGGCTATGATTTCAGATTTTGCCATATGATGCTCCAAAAGCCGATATAAAACGTTTCTTTAAAAGGCGCCGGCGCGGGCCGGCTTTTTAGGCGTAACTGTCTGTTTTACTGCGGAAACGAAAATTTTTCCTTCCCTGAAGGACCGCAGGTCCGCGCGCAGCGGGCCGGCCGTCTTCCGGGAGGCGTCTCGCATGACTTCATTCAATCTTAATACTTTTAGCCGTGTAAATTCAAATTTCCCCCAGAGCACGGTAGTCCCGTCCTCCAGCCTGAGGCGGCAATCCCAGGAACTCCCGTCGCAGTAAAGCGCCAGCGGCGCGGAATAGAAAAGGCCGGCGAGAGGTTTAAGGCCGGAAAGGAAGGCCGCGAACCCGGGGGCTTCGCGCGGCGCCCCCGCGAGTTCCACGGAGAAAGGGTCGGCGGCTGACACCGAAAGTCTTTCCGGCATCAGTCTTCCGGACGTCCCGAGATAGACGGTAGCCCCGTCGGCGAGCACCGCGGAAACCACCTCTTCGGGAACAGCGGTTATCCCGGCCTTGCCGGTCAGGAAATTCCTGGAAATTTTTACGGAAGCCAGGCCGGGATGGCGGCTTTTCACTTCGCGCTCCAGCTCCGCGCAGCGTCCGGCGCTGAGGCGGGACTTTACCGCCCTGTCGGCGAGCTCTTTCAGCGAAGCGGCCACCTCCGGCGAGGGGCAGCTTATTTCAAAAGAGCCGGGCATGAAAGAAAAAACCCTGCTTTCGAGGAACTGGCGGGAAGCTTTTATGCCGGCCCCGAAGATCCAGGACGCGAACAGCACGCCCAGCGCCACTCCGGCCGCGGCGCCGCCGCGCCTGAGCAGCTGGTTGCGGACCTTGGCCCGCACCGTCACCCTGTATTTTTTCTTTACCGCCATGCGGTATATTATAGCCCTAATTTCGCGCGTTGGCAAAACTATGCCCGCGGCGCGCCGGCGGCTATGCCGTTCCAGCGGCCCGGATCGCGCGGAAGACGGCGAAAAACGCGGCCGCGGAACGGCCACGATTTTGTTCGACGGCGAAAAATATGTATAATTGAAACTCGGTTCTGGAAAGATAAGCGCCCGTAGCTCAGGGGTAGAGCATTCGCCTTTTAAGCGAGTGGCCGCGCGTTCGAATCGCGCCGGGCGCATTTTTTCATGAGTATACGCACAAAACTCATCCTCTTCATCCTTACACTCCTGACAGCGATCTCGGCGGTAACCGCCTTCCTGTTCCAGCATAACGAATGGGCCTCGATCTCCGCCAACAGCCAGCGGAAAAATCTGCAGATCCTGCTCTCGATGTCGGAAGTGTGCAAGGAGATGCACCGCACCCCCGACAAATCCTCCGCGTATAAATATTTCAAGGAATTCCTCAAAGCCCCGGAAATTATCAAGGTCTCCTGCAGCGGGCCGGACGGCCGGGTTTTCATGGAAGACCGCTACTACAGCCCCTACCCTCCCCCGTTCCGCTACTATTTCAAAAATTTTTCCCCGCCCAACACCGGCACGTGGGAGACCAGCAGCGACAACGGGGTAGAAATACTGAAAGCGTCGTTCAGCGCCAGGGGCAGGACCGGCGAGATCACCGCGCGCGTGGACTTTTCGACCCAGCTGATCTACCAGGAAATGGATTCCTCCCTGCGGCAGTCATCGGCCAACTTTTTCATAATCCTCTCCATCGCTTTCGCCATAGGCTGCGCCGGCACCCTGATAATAACCCGGGTGATAGCCGGCCCGATCCAGACTATAGAAGAGGCGGCCCGCATTATCGGCTCGGGCCAGCTCGACCACAGGGTCCCGATCGCCTCCAAAGACGAGCTGGGAGGGCTTGCCGCCGAATTCAACAAGATGGCTGACAAGCTCAAGGAATACGACGAGATGAAAAGGGATTTCGTCTCCAGCATAACCCATGACCTGCGCTCCCCGGTAACCGGCATCGAGCTCTGCTCCGATATTATTTTGAAGCTTGCGGAGAAACGCGAATCCGCCAGGATCCCGGAACAGGTGTTCTCGATAAACGAGCATTCCCAGCGCCTGAAACGGTTCATAGACTCCATGCTGGAGGTTTCCAGGATAGAGTCCGGCAAGCTGACGCTGGACCTGAAGCCGATGAACCTCGAGAACCTGGTGGACCGGGCGGTGCGCGCTTTCAAGACCTACGCCGCGCAGAAAGGCCTCAAGCTGGAATTCATCGTGGCCGGGGAGATCCCCGACGTCCGCGGCGACCAGGACCGCCTTTACCAGGTCCTGGCCAACGTCATAGGCAACGCCGTGAAGTTCACGGACTCCGGCTCGGTCAGCGTTTTTATCGAGACCCTGCCGGGCTGGCAGAAAGTGCGCGTCTGCGACACCGGCGCCCCGATACCGCCCCACGAGCTTAAGAATATTTTCAGCAAGTTTTACAGGATCAGCTCGGGCAGGCGGGAATACCCGTCCGCCAGGCAGGGCACCGGGCTCGGGCTTTTCATAGCCAGATACCTGATAGAGCTGCATGGCGGCAGGATAGAGGCGGAGAGCGGCGCGGGCGGCAACACCTTCTCTATTTTCCTGCCCTCCTGAGGGACGTTCTTATGCCGGTAAAACAGACCATCCTTGTGATCGACGACGAACACGCGCTCCTGAAAGCGGTGAAGGAGCGCCTGGAGCTGGAGAATTACACCGTGCTCACCTGCACCTCCGCGGAGCAGGCGCTGGCGGCGCTGGTCAAGTTCACCCCCGACCTGATGGTGGTGGACCTCAGGCTGCCCGGCATGAGCGGCCTGGATTTCTGCAGGCAGGTGCGCGCTTCCGAAAGCCCGGCGAGGCTAGTACCGATAATCTTCCTGACCACCGACAGGAGCGAGGTGAACAAGGTGCTGGGCCTGGAACTGGGCGGCGACGATTACATGACCAAGCCCTTCAGCCCGGCCGAATTCATAGCCCGCGTCAAAGCCCTTATCCGGCGCAGCCTCTCCGCGGAAGAGCGGGACGGCGCGGAAGAGACCATTTCATCGGGCGCCCTGGTCATAAACTACCCCAGGCACGAGGCGAAGATAGACGACAGGCTCCTCGACCTGTCGCCCAAGGAATTCGAGATCCTGCACCTCCTGGTGAAAAAATCCGGCCGGGTGATGACGCGCCAGTTCCTGATGGAGAGGATCTGGGGCAGGCCGTATCTTAATACCAGCCGCGTGATAGATACGCATGTAAAGAACATCCGCAAGAGCCTCGGGAAAATGCACGGGAACCTTATCACCGTGGAAGGCCTGGGCTATAAATGGGACGACGCTGAATAAGCCCTCACAGAAAACTCACAAAGAATCCACACAACAGAATGTATTTTTGTGATATACTCTTTATAAGTTCTGATAATTAAACGTTACGGAGGGGGATTTTTATGAAAAATAATAGAAAAGGTTTCACGCTGATAGAGTTGCTCGTGGTCGTGCTCATCATCGGTATCCTGGCTTCCATAGCCATACCGCAATACTTTAAAGTCGTAGAGAAAGCCCGCGTGGCGGAAGCCATGTCGCTGATCTCCTCCGTCAAGTCCGCCGAGGAAAGGTACCTGGCCCGCGGCGGCGTGTACACCTCCGACTTCACCCAGCTCGACATCATGTACAGCGGCATGACCGCCGGCAATATCACCACCAAGTTCTTCACCGCGGTGGTCAACGCGGGCAACTGCGCCAGCGGCCCCTGCTTCCAGATCACCGTCACCCGCCACACGACCAATTCGAGCGTCGCGGCCCGCTACGGCAACTACGCCGTTACGGCGAACGTGCCCGATATGGCCCAGGTCAAGATGGCCAACCCGTCCGCCATCCTGAACGAACTGATAGACTAAATACGGCCGGCAAGCCGGTCTGGAAGTCGTCTGCTTGCAGCATAAAAAGGAACCCCGCTTCGGCGGGGTTCCTTTTTACTTCCCTGCTATAAAGCTTTAGCTATTCCTTTATCAGCTCCGCTCTTCCCGCCTCGAAAATGATCCCGAGGCCGTCCCTCGCCAGCCACAGCCTTTCACCGCGCCAGGCAAAAGCCGAGAGCGGGGCGCCTTCCCTGCTGGTCTTAAGCGCGAACACCCCGTCCAGCGTGAGGCTGTCGTCCAGCTTATGGCGGTAGATCTTGCCGGTCGAGGAGACCGCCGTCCACAGGTATTCCTTGTCCTTGAAGATCTGGTCGGGCTTCTCCTGCAGCTTGAAGGAGACGGACGGGGTCAGCTCCGAATCGGGCCGGCGCAGCACCGCGTTCCCCTCGCTGTCGCAGGTCCACAAATATTCCCCGTCATAGAACAGCGCGCTTACCTTGCCGGGAGCCGGGAAACTTTTAAGAAGCGGCAGCCCGGGGGCGATCCGCCTGGCCTCGATGGTCTTTTTCCAGGAGTCGGCTATATAGAGCGTGTCGCCGGCGGCGGCCAGGCCGCTGATGTGGGTTTTCTCGAGCGGGAAAGTTTCCTCCAGGTGCAGCCCGTCCTTGTCGGACGAATAGAGGTAAACCGACTGGGAGAGCCAGTCGCCCGCGAAAAGCTTTCCATCGGCCCAGACCAGGGAAGAGATGTTGGCCGCGACGCCGGGATATTCGCGGTAGTAGCCGGCTGAATTGGCCTGCACCTGCCGGTAGACGCCGAAGCCAGCCAGGAGAAGGGCCAGCGAGGCGGCCAGGACATAGACGGGATTTCTTCCGCTCCGTACGGCCGGAGCCGGCTGGGCGGCGACAGCGGCGGGAGCCTGGACCGAAGCGGCCGGCTGGAGCGCCGGCTGCCGCACGGGAGCCTGGATTTTTACCGCGACTGCGACCCCGCCGCCGGAGTCCTCGGCGGGGCTGCGCCGCTTGACCGGGCTTTGGATAAATCTTTTTACCGTCTCCACTAGCTGCGCGTTCTCGAAAGGCTTCTGCAGGTATTCGCTGGCGCCGAGCTTCATAACGTCCACGGCCGACTGGATGTGGCCGTAGCCGGTTATCATCACTACCGGGACCGTGTCGTCTATCTTTTTAAGGCCTTCCAGGACCTCGATACCGTCCATGCCCGGCAGGCGCATGTCCAACAGCACGAGGTCGGGGCGGCTTTCCCTGGCCATCTCAAGGGCCGAAGGGCCGTCGCCGGCCTCGGAAATCTCATAGCCGCGCAGCTTCAGCACATTGCGCACCGCAAGGCGCATGTCGGGTTCGTCGTCCACTATAAGGATACGTGACATAAATTTCCTCAGGCTTCGGGCACTTCCAGCACCGCCCTGGCGCCCTTGTCCGGATCGTTCAAAAGTTCCAGCGTGCCACCGTGCGCCCTGGCCACGTTGCGGGCGAGGGTAAGGCCCAGCCCCATCTTGCCGGGCCGCGTGGTAAAGAAAGGGTGGAAAACAGCGGCCAGGTTTTTCTTTTCGACCCCGGCCCCCGTGTCGGACACTTCGAGGCGCTGCCTGCCGTCGCCGCCGGAGAGGAGCACGGACAGGTCTCCCCCGTCGGGCATGGCTTCCACGGCGTTGAGGAGCAGCTGCTCCACCGCCGAAGCGAAACGCACCCTGTCGAGGTTGACGGGCTTGAGCTTCTCCCCCCCTTTAACGCTCACCTTTATGTTCTCAAGGCGGCCGGAAGAGCGGAGCCCGTTCATAACTTCGGAAAGCACGGCCGCCAGGCGCTCAGGCGAGCGCTGCGGGATGACCGGCTTTGAAAAATTCATTATTATGTCTATCTTCTTCTGGAGGTTCACGATATTACGGACTATCACGTTCAGCGATTCCTTCGCGCCCTCCGCCTCCGGGGTTTCGGCGCAGAACTCGGCGTGGCTGCGGATGATGCTGATGGAATTGGCCACCTGGTGCGCCACCCCGGCCACCAGTTCCTCGAAATCAGGAATATAGCCGGGAGCGCCGGCGGCCTGGCCGC
>CAZUQT010000203.1:0-5749 GCA_964622585.1 uncultured Elusimicrobiaceae bacterium
TGCCGGTGAAGGCGGGGCTGACGGCGTTGAGGACGTGGGTGCTGGCTTTGTCGCCCTCTACGACGAAGTCCTGGACGAGCTCCAGGGTTTTGGTGTTGAGGAGCTGGGCGCGGATGCCGGGGCGGGTCCATTCGTTGAAGCCGTCGGCGTCCAGTTTCTTGACCAGTTTCTGGCCAAGCCCGACGAAGAACGGTTTGTAGTATTTCCGCATCTCTTCGAAGGCCAGGCCCCTGAAGCCGAAAGAATTTTTGAGGAAAAGGAGGGCTTCGTAGCTTCCCGCTTCGAACAGCTCGCCGAGTTTGAAGTTATCTAACCCCTCGTAGTTCTCGCGCCAGAAGGCCGGGATGGCGGTCGGGCCGAGTTTGACGTGGCCGTCGACGGTGACGGTGTAATGGACGCCCAGGAAAGGGTTCTTCAGGTTCGGCACGGGGTAGACATTGACCTTGAGCGGAGCCTCGGCGCCGGTGTACTTCAGATAGATGCCTTTGAAAGGGATGATCACATAATCTTTGGAGTAGCCGAAATCCCGGGCTATCTTGTCGGCGTAAAGACCGGCGGCGTTGATCAAGTGCCCGGCTTTGATAAGGCGGCCCTTGGTGGTTTTGACGGTATTCTCTCCGGAGAGCTCCAGGTATCCTTCTTCGAAGAAGATCCGGGCACCGGATTTTAAGAGCTGGTTCTTTATGCTGGTGTTAACTTCCACTGGGTCGACGGTGGCGGTGGAGGGCGAATAGAGCGCTTTTTGGCAGGTTCTGGCGTTCGGCTCTATTTCCGAAAGTTCTTTCTCGTCTATGAGCCGCACGTCCACGCCGTTGGCCTTGCCGCGCTTCTCAAGTTCGTAAAGGGCTTTGAGTTCCGCCTCGTCGGAGGCCACTACCACTTTCCCGCATTCGTTCAGGGCCAGGCCGTTCTCCCTGCAGTACTTCTTCATCGCCGCGTTCCCGTCTCTGGTGAAGCGGGCCTTCAGCGAGTTAGCCGTGTAATAAAATCCGGCATGGAGCACGCCGCTGTTGCGCCCGCTGCTGTGCCTGGCTACGTCAGGCTCCTTCTCGAGCAGCAGGATCTTTTTGCCGGGATATCTCTCCTGGAGCTGGCGGGCCAGCGTAAGCCCTATTATCCCCGCGCCTATGATAAGGTAGTCGGTCCTTTCAGCTTGCATTCTTCTCCGCCCCCCCGCCCAGCTCTTCTTTCAGCTTCTGGCGCTCGTAGATCTGTTTGTAGATGCCGTTGCGCGCCATCAGTTCGGCGTGCGTACCTTTCTCCGCCAGGCCCCCGTTCTCAAGGACCAGGATCAGGTCCGAGGTCTCGATGGTCTTTAGGCGGTGCGTGACGGCCAGGCAGAGCGCGTCCGGGTGCTCCTTGCGGAAAGCCTTCCAGAAATGGTCCTCGGTCTGGGCGTCCATGGCGCTGGTGGCGTCGTCGAGCAGCAGCACGTCGGGGCCGGTCAGCGGCGCGCGGGCGATGGCTACCCGCTGTGTCTGGCCGCCGGACAGGGCGAAGCCGCGCGTGCCTACCACGGTATCCAGGCCTTTGGGGAATTTGTGCAGCTCTTTGGCGAGCTGCGCGGTTTCCAGAGCCTTCTCGAGCATTCCCGGCTTCACTCCAAAAGTGCGGTCCATCAGGATATTGTCACGCAGCGTCCCGCTGAATATGGACGCCTCCTGCGAGGTATAGCCTACGCGCTCCCTGAAAAGATGCAGGTTCCATTCGCGGATGTCCGTGCCGTTGACCAGCATCTCGCCCGCGTCGTGCTCGGCCAGGCGCAGCGCAAGCGAAAGCAGGGTGGACTTGCCGCAGCCGATCCTGCCGACCACGGCCACGCGCTGGCCGCGGACGGCCGTAAAGGTTATATCCCGGATAAGCAGGGCGTCGCCCTTGGGGTTCTTCAGGCCGGCCCCGCGGAATTCCAGAGAAGTTATATGGTCCGGGGTGGTTTTGTCACCCAGCCCCGACTTCAGCGAAGAGCGCGCCGTAAGCAGCTCGTTGACGCGCCCTATGGAAACGCCGGCGCGGTTGCCGGCCACCACGAACTGGCTGATGTCCATCAGGGGCTGCACCACCATGCCGGCGTAGAACTGGAAAGCGATCAGCTCGCCCAGCGTGGCGCGGCCGTTTATCACCATCAAGCCGCCCGCGGTGTAGAGCAGCGCGATGGAGATGAAGCCGGCCTCGTGCCAGAAGTAGGAGAAAATGATCTGCAGCTTGGCGGTGGAGATCTCGGCGGCGCTCTGGGCGGCGGCCCTGGTCTTGAAGAACTCCAGCTGGGAGGGCTCCTTGGCGTTGGCCTTGATGACGCGGATGCCGGTAAAGCAGGTCTCCAGGAAGTCGAAGAGGTTGGTGATCGAATCCTGCAGCTCCTTGTACCTGCCGGTGAGCAGCCGCCCGGTCTTTATGGAGAACACAAGCACGAACGGCAGCGGGACCAGCACGCAGAGCGAGAAGGCCGGGTTCACATAGAACATCATGCCCACGGCCGCAGTCAGCGTAAAGCAGGCCTGGACGAAGCGGAAGACACCCGAGCAGCCGAACCAGGAGATCTTCTCGGAGATATCGTCCGAGAGGCGGGCCACCAGGTCGCCGGTGGTGTAGCGGTGGAAGAAGTTGCGGTCCATCTTGACGACGTGGTCGAAAGCGTCGCGGCGGATCTCCCACTCGAGGCGGACGTTCATCCACGCCCTGTTGCGCTGCGCGATCAGGTTGGTAGCGAACAGCCCGAAGCCGACGCCGAGGATCAGCAGCACGTTATGGCGGAGGTACTCCGGGTCGGGGCTGCCGGAGAGGCCGTTGATGATGTTCTTTATCAGAAGCGGGTTGTAGGCGTGCAGCGCGGCGCTAAGCATGCCGAAAACCACGATGACGGTCATGCGCACGGCGTGCCGGCGCCAGTAGGGCAGCAGCCATTTCAGGGTAAAGATCATTCGCCCTCCCCGGACTGCAGGCGGTTGTACTTGGCGTAGAGCCCGTCTTTGGCGAGCAGCTCGTCGTGCGTGCCGAGCTCTTTAACCTCGCCGCCGGAGATCATCATGACCCGGTCGGCGTTCCTTACCGTGGACAGCCGGTGCGCTATGATTATAACGGTCTTATGCTTGAGCAGGTTCTTGATGGCCGTGGTGATCAGGCGCTCGGTATGCGGGTCCATGTTCGAGGTCGCCTCGTCGAGCACCAGAACCTCCTGGTCCAGCACCATCGCGCGCGCGAGCGAGATCACCTGCTTTTCACCGATGGAGAGGTTAGCCCCCTTCTCCTTTACTACTTTGTCGAGAGGATGTTTCTTGAAGAAGGTCTCTATGCCCATCAGCCGGATGGCGTCGTGCACGCGGCTGTCGGGGATGGAGGCGTCCATAAGCTTCAGGTTCTCCATCACCGTGCCGGGGAAAAGGTAGATGTCCTGCTGCACCAGGCCTATGGCCGCGCGCAGCGAGCCCAGGCTGAGCGTGCGGATGTCGGTGCCGTCTATCTCGATATGCCCCTTCTGGAAATCGTAGAACCGGAACAGCAGGCTGGTCACCGTGGTCTTGCCGCCCCCGGTCTCGCCGAGGATGGCCAGGCTTTTGCCGCGCGGCAGTTTGAACGAGACGTCCTTGAGCACCCAGCCCGCGTCTTCCTTGTAGCGCATCCAGACGTTGCGGAAATCTATGGAGTCGCGGACACTGGTCAGGTAATGGGGCCGGGCCGGCTCGGTCAGGGCCGGCCTGAGCTCGAGTATCTTCGCTATCCTGTGCCCGGCCGAGAAGGAGCGCTGTATGATGCTCAGGTGCTCGGAGAAGCGGAAGATGGGGTCGAAGAGGTTGCCGAGGTACATGACGAACAGCAGGATGACGCCCACCGTCATCTTGCCGTCCAGCACCTGCCTGCCGCCGTAGTGGAAGACGGCCGCGGTGGCCGCCGGGTGCAGGAATACGATGCTGAGGAAGAAGACCACCGTGTACATCTCGACGCTTATGTCCGCGTTGAACCTCTTCTGGTTCAGCGCCTCCATCTTGGCCGAAGCGTCCTCCTCGCGGCTGAAAGCCTGCAGCACGCCGATCCCGTTGAGCTGCTCTGTCAGGAACCCCGGGATCTCCGCGGCGATCTTGCGGACCTTGACGAACATGGGCGACGTGACCTTCACGAAGACCCAGCCGAAGAGCGCCAGCACCGGGAACATCGGGATCAGCATCAGCGTCAGCTTGAGGTTGAAGTAGGCCATCACGCAGAAGACCACCGCGAACATCAGTATATCGTTGACGATGGTGATGACGGTGTTGGTGAAGAGGGCGTAAAGCGTGCTGGTATCCGACTGCACCCGCGCGTTAAGGCGGCCGACGGGCATGGAGGAGTAGAACTCCAGGTCCAGCGAAAGGATGTGGGCGAGTATACGCTGCTTCAGGTCCACTATCAGGTCCTGCCCGGCGCGGGCGAGCTGCAGCACCTGGAGATAGTTGAAGTAGAGGAACAGCAGCGTCGTGAGGATATAGACCGCGGCGGCCAGCAGCAGCGCCCGCGGGTCCCTGGCCGGGATCGCCGTGTCTATCAGGTATTTTACTATGTAAGGGATAAAGAGGTTCAGCAGCGTGGCCGTCGTCATGTATACGAAAGCGAGGAAGAAAGGCCGCTTCCGCGTCTTTATCAGGCCGTAGAGGAGGCTGAAGGTCGCCTTGTAGTTGATCTTTTCTTTCGGGTCCTGCCCGTCGTCGCCGAGCTCGTGGTGCATAACTCTATTGTATAAATTAATGGGGGTGGAAAAGAAAAAGACCCGGTCTTGGCCGGGCCTTTTTCTCGGTTTCCGCGCCCTCAGTTCAGCTTGAACTCGGCGCCGCGCTTCAGGGCCTTGACGTTAAGCTCTATTACTTCGGGCTTGAGCTTCTTGTACACCTTGGGCAGGGCCTTTGCGATGGCGTCTATGGTCATGGCCCCGGTAGCGGCCGCGAAGGCCCCGAGGGCCACCATGTTCATGATCTTTGCATTGCCCAGTTCCCCCGCTATTTCATTGCAGGGCACGTAAAGCACTTTTATGTCCTTGCGCGTCACCTTCGAGTTTACGAGCGAGCTATTGATGATCAGCAGGCCGCCGGGCTTTACCATCGGCTCGAACTTGACCAGGGAGGGCTCGTTGAACACTATTACCGTGTCGGGCGTGGAGACGATAGGCGTGGAAACCTCGTCCGTAGCCACGACTACCGAGCAGTTGGCGGTCCCGCCGCGCATCTCGGCGCCGTAAGCGGGGAAGAAACTGACTTCTTTCCCCTCCATCATGCCTGCCTGGGCCAGCAGGTAGCCGGCGGAGATCACTCCCTGCCCGCCGAAACCGGATATCCTTATGCCTTGGTACATTTTAAAGTCCTCCGTTTATTTCTTCGGCCGTTTGAGGAGCATAGCTCTTTGTAACGGCACTAGCATAGCTTCGCCGCACCAGCGTCTTTGTACACGCCCAGCGGGAATACAGGCAGCATGCCTTCGGCCACGAACTTCACGGCCTCCGAGGGGTTGTCCAGCCTGGTGCCCCAGTTGGTCGGGCACATTGAAAGGACCTCCACCATGGAGAAGCCTTTGCCGTCTATCTGGTTCTGGAAAGCCTTCTTGATGGCGGTCTTGGTCTTGATCACGCCCGGGACATTGTGTACCGTGGTCCGTTCAAGGTAGGTCGCCCCGTCGATAGTGGCGAGCATCTCGCACATCTTTATCGGGTAGCCCGCCTGCTTGGCGGTGCGGCCTTCCTGGCAGGTCGTCGCTTTCTGCCCTATCAGCGTGGTCGGGGCCATCTGGCCGC
>CAZUQT010000204.1:0-5732 GCA_964622585.1 uncultured Elusimicrobiaceae bacterium
CTTGCGGATCTGCGGCAGGGCCTCGTGCAGGCCGTAAAGGGTGCGGCGCTTGGAGAATAAAACTGTTTCCGGGGAGTTGAGGTATTTCGGCTTGGCTTCCGGGTCCAATACCCGGCCGCCGAAAGCCACCGTGTCGCCGGCCTGGTTGAGGATCGGGAACATGATGCGGCCGCGGAAGGTATCGCCTACCCTGCCGCCTTCCCGCTCGGTCACCAGCCCGGCCTTGACCGCGAGGTCCCGGCTCCAGCCTTTCTCCTTCAGCTCCTCCATCAGCGCGGAGCCGCCGGCCGGGGCCCAGCCCAGCTCGAAGCGCTCCACCGTGGTCTTGCTCAGCCGGCGCTCGCCGAGGTACAGGCGGGCTTTCTCTCCGGCGGGGGAAAAAAGGGAAGAATGGTAGAAAGCCGCGGCGTGCTTGAGCATCTTCTTCAGCTCCAGCCGCTCCTTGTCGTCTTCCGTCATCGCGTGGGAGCGCTCGTCGCCGTACTCCACGCCGGCCTTCGCGGCCAGCTTCCTGGCGGCTTCGGGGAAAGTGATGCCTTCGATCTTCATCAGGAAAGTGAAGACGTCCCCGCCCTCGCTGCAGCCGAAGCAGTAGAAGAACTGCTTGTCGGGGCTGACGTTGAACGAGGGGGTCTTCTCATTGTGGAACGGGCACGGGGCGGTATAGTTCTTCCCGGCCTTCTTCAGGGCGGGCACGTAGTCCCTGACGACATCTACGATGTCCAGTTTTTCCCTGATAAGTTCTATGACTGGGGATGAACTCATTATATGAACTGTGTCCCGCGGTAAATAGGCAAAAAGCCGTCCGCCTGAGACGGACGGCTTTTTGGGTAGCAACGGTTAGAACGACCTTCTGCCTTTGCGCACTTTGCGGCGGGCTTCCTGGGACTTCAGCTTGCGCTTCATCACGGGGGTCATGTAATGCTCCCTCCGCTTTATTTCCTTGAGGATGCCGTTGCGCTCGCAGTCGTGCTTGAAACGCCTGAGAGCCTCTTCGATGGATTCTTCGTCTCTTACTTTGATGTATACCACGCTAATCACCACCTTTTGGGTATCTACAGTTAAAACTTCTAAACCTGTAGCGCCGTCTCAGCCCGGGGGCCAGAGCAGCTTTCTTCCGGCGAGCAGGTGGAAATGCAGATGGTCCACCGACTGCCCCGCGCCCTTGCCGTTGTTCATGACCAGCCTGAAAGCGCTTTCAACCTTGAGAAATTTTGCGGTTCTTGCGGCCGCCAGCTGCAGTTTTCCCAGCAGGTCCGCGTCGCCGTCTTCCGCCGAGGTCAGGCGGGGGATATGCCTGCGGGGGATCACCAGCGCGTGAGTAGGGGCCTGTGGGTTGAGGTCAAGGAATGCGATAGTGTCCGCGTCTTCGTAAACAACCCTTGCATTGATCTCGCCTGCGGCAATCTTGCAGAAAATACAGTCCGCCATTGACTATATTTTATATATTTATAGGCCTTAGGGCAATGGGTGAGTCTTCCCGGGGCTAAAAGGGAGGAAATCCAGGTTCTGAACGCCCGCGGCGCGGAGCATCAGCGCCGCCCCGGCCCTGCGGAGGGATTTTCGCCGAAGAAAAAATACGGGTCCAGGCCCCGGAGTTCGCCGGCGCCGGCCTCCGCCCCTGCCAGGTTCCCGTCCGCCAGGTCCCGTATCAGGGCGCGGTGCGCGGGGGCCAGCGCTCCGGTGGAAGCCCTGTCAATTTCCCCGAGTATCGCTGAGGCGGCCCTGACGCCGCCTGAAGCCGCTTCGGAAACGGCCAGGAAGTATTTGCAGTTAAGGCAGGAAGGATCTTCTTTTACGGCCTCGCTGAATTTGGCCTTTGCCTTCCCGTAGTCGCCAGCTTTAAAGGCGCACGCCCCGGCCGCGGAATCCAGGAAAGCTTTATCCCGCCCGGAGTAATCCAGCCTGAAAAAACCTATGTTCAGGGGTACGGGTTCGGCCGTTTCCAGGCGCTGCTCCGAAGCCCCGCCCGGCCGGTTAAGTATGGTGTAGAAAGAGTGCCTGAAAGAGATCGCGCGCCAGGCCTCGCCTTCGGTACCGGCCAGGAGGCTTTTTTGAGCCAGCGGGGAGGCCTCCCGCGCGGCGAATATCGCGGGCTCCGGCGAAACATATTTAAGCAGGCATCGGCCCTCGCCGCCGTCACAGCTCTTCATGACAGGAAAGTATTTCGCGATCAGGCCGGCCCTGGCGTCGGTCCGTACTAATTTCGGGTAGACCGCAAGGCAGCCCGGCTCCCAGTCCCGCTGCGCCTCCATGAGGAGGGCGAGCTCCCTGTCGTTCGTCCTCAGCTCCCCGTTCAGTCCGAAGGCCGCCCTGGCGTTCAGGAAAGCGTAAGACGCCAGGAGAAGGGTTAAAAGGACCTGGAACGCTTTTCCGCCGGACGCGGGGAGGCGGCGCGCCGCGCTTTCCAGGCCGTCCAGGCCAAGGGTGAACAGGTAAGCGCAGGGCAGGAAGAAGTACAGCTGGTGGCGCATAAAATGAAGCGGGTAGTGGTCGGCCGAGCTGAATATCATCGAAAAATAAACCAGCCAGAGAGAGAGCAGGGCGGCGAAAACCGCGTACCGCTTCGCTTTTTCCCCGTCGGCAAAGGCGCCGAGCGCCGCGCCGGCGAGCGAAGCTGAAAGAAAGAACCAGCAGAGGGCGGAGGCGGCGCCGCCGGTTTGCGGCGGGGCCTGCGGTCCCGGATTTTCCGCGGAGGGCGGGTTAGCGCCGGAGAGAATGCCCAGGTTGCGCTCTCCCAATTGCGAAACCAGGTGCTGGGCCGGCGAGAAGGGGTCGCGCACCATCCGGCCCGGGTCGCCGCTCAGCGCCCGCGCTCCCCAGAGAGCGAGGAGGCAGGTCGCGGAAATGATCAGAAGGAGATTCGCGGGTTTTAATAAAGCTCTCTTTTCCGGCGCGGGCCTGGAAATGAAGACGGCGGCTAAAATAAGGAGGTTCGCCGGCAGGAATTCGAAGCGGGCGGCGATGACCAGGATAGTGGAGCTGGCTATCCAGGCCAGGTTTCCCGCGCCCAGGCGGTCCGAGGCGTGCGCGTCGAACAGCGCGAGCAGCGAAAGCAGCCAGATGAACATGTTAGCCGAGGTCGTGGAAAAAGACGAGGCGTTGAGCGGCGAAAGAAAGTTCAGGAACAACAGGGCCGTGCCGCCGGCGCTCGCCGCCAGGCCTGCGCCGAGGCGGCGCAGCCCGGCGTAAAAGACGAATATCGACAGGACGGGGAGCAGCCGGTTCTTGAACAGGACGGCCTGCAGGGAATAGCCGCTCAGGATATCTGAGATCCCGTCGGTGAAAAGGGGGGAATATTCCTTGAAGAGGTTGTAGACGAGCGGCCGGCCGGTAAAAAAAGTAGTGCCCAGGCTAAGGAGATCGTGGTTATTGTCGTACCCTCCGCGGGCCGGCAGCAGGAAGGCCGCTATGGTCGCCGGCACGGCTACCGCGGCTAGCGCAAGCAGGGCGCTCCCGCGGGACGGCTCCCTGCGCCACCAGGCTGCGGCGAACTTGCCGAGGAAGAAGAGATTAGCGGCCCAGCAAAGTATGACGCTGTACTGGAGGAGGTATTCACGCATCCTGCCGCCCGCTTTCGCCCTTAAGCTTGCCGCGTATGCTCAGGACGGCCGCGGCCATCCGTACCGCCAGCCGCAGCCTGTCGGCCAGGCCGCGGTTCCAGGACGAGCTCCCGTGCCGCCTCCGGTTAAGGGTGACTTTCCTGCGTATCGGCCTGTAGCCCCGGCGAAGGGCGTCCGCGTAGGCGTAGAGGTCGAGGGAAAAATCGGCGGGCGGGGCCGTCCAGCCTTCGTAAAGGGAGCGGCTGAAAAATGTGGGCTGGGCATTGATGTCGCGCAGCGGCAGGCCGAGCGCGAGCGTGGAGAACAGCGCCATGCCGGCCGTGAAAAGACGCTCGGCCGCCGTGCGGTTCCCGCGGAGCCCCTTCATGAAGATCCTCTCGGCCCCGAATTGTCTCAGGCTCTCGGCCGCCTCCAGGACTTCGGCCGGGGCGTACTGCATATCCCCGTGGGTCCAGCCCGCGCATCGCCCCCGCGCCGCGCGGAGCCCGGCGAGTATCCCGCCGCCGTAGCCGAGGTTCTTTTCGCAGTGGACGGCGCGGAGAAATGGAAACTCCGCGGCGGCGGCGCGCAGGAGGTCCGCCGTGCCGTCGGTCGAGCCGTTGTCCACCAGGATCAGCTCTATGTCCGGCGCTTTGAGCGCGGCGGAAAATCCGGAAAGCAGGGGGCGGAGGTTCTCCGCCTCGTTGTAGCACGGGATAACTATGGAGCAGAAGATCCCGCCGGCGCCGGCGGGCCCGGGGTCAGAAAGCATGGGCTTCCGCCTTTACGATGTCTTCAGGCGTGCCCAGCGGGACGATGACCCCGGCGCGGTCGAGCACGAATTTATGCCCCTCGCGTATAAGGGCGTTATAGAGGGGGGCCACATAGAGTTCGCCATTGGTCTTTTCCCCGGAGGCGAGGGCGGCCCCGGCGACGCGGAAAAAACCGGCGGCGTCCGTGAAATGGTAAAACCCGGTGAGCGCGTTCCCGGAGATCTGCTTTTTTTCCGCGGTCTCCGCTACCGTGCCGTCGGGGCCAAGGGCGGCGAAGCTCCACTTGGGGTCCGCCTCTTCCAGGGTGAAAGCCCCTATCACCCCGTCCTTCTTTCCCGGCCCGGCAAGCGTGGCGGCCAAAGTCGCCGAGCTGAAATGGGTGTCGATATTATAGATCGCCAGCCCGGCGCCGGGCGGCACGGCGTCTCGCGCTTTCAGTACCGTTTCGGCCTGTCCCGAAGTGGGCTTCTCAAGCAATATTATCTCCGTCTTTATCCCCGGCGGCAGGCCGGCGGGCAGGCGTCTCAAAGACTCGCCGATAAATTTCTCGAGGTCGTGGTCGCGCTGGTGGTCCCGGAGCGCGACGAAAATTATTTTCCCGGCCGGCTCCAGCGGCAGGCTGCGCATGGCGTGTTCGAACACCGTGGCGCCGCGGACGGGGATCATATATTTTGGGATGTCGTACCCGGCTTTGACGAAGCGGGAGCCAAGGCCGGCCATGGGGATGATGTAGACAAGCTTTCGGTTCATAAGCTTTCTCCGGGGCGCCGCGGTCAGAATTCCGAAAGGGGAAGTGTTCTCTCTTTGAATTTGCCCGGGTTGCTTTCCAGCGGGTTTACGGACTTCCCGCTTTTTCTGATGCGGAGCGGAGCGACGCCCGCCTTCCTGGCCTGGATTATCCCGGAGTCGGAGGGGGCGGCATAGAGGATGAAGCGCCTCTTCTCGAGGATCTTGTATTTTTCATCCTCGGTCCTGACGAAGTAAAAATAATCGGCCAGCTTCCGCCAGGACGCCTCCAGGCTGTCCCCGCCCTCGCTGCCGCGGTCGCAGAAGAAAGCTATTTTTATGCCGAGGCCCTTGAGCGTCCAGGCTGCCAGCCAGGGGACCGGCTTAAGGCGCTCATAGCTGAAGGAGCGGTTGACCGCGTTCCAGTAATCGGGGGAGCCCTGCGGGGCCTTGTCCTTTTCGGCGGCCTGGAAAGCGGGCGTGGAGTAGACCAGCCCGTCGTCATATTCGAAGCCGGCCTGGAAACCTATGAGGGAGTTTACGCTGAAAAGGAAGCCCCAGGCCCCGGCCAGCATGGCGAAGGCCCTGAGCCTGCCGAACCATTTTGAGAAAAAAGCCGCGATAGCCTGGAACATTATTTATCACCGGCCCTGATGACCCTGCCGCCGGCGGGGCTGCCGAAGGATTTCTG
>CAZUQT010000205.1:0-5709 GCA_964622585.1 uncultured Elusimicrobiaceae bacterium
CCTGTATCTTGCACAGGACTTCGTCGGAATTGAGCGGCTGGCCCTGCACCTTGTTGAGGCCCAGGGGTTCGAGCATATAAGTGGAGCGCAGGAGCATCCGGAACTGCCCGGAGTTCTCCTCGGGGACCAGGACCTTGCGGAAGCGCCGCATTATGGTCCCGAGGTCGGCCGGCATGGGGAAGATATGCTTGATGTGGACGGAGGACACCTTGAGCCCGGTCTTCCTGGCCTCGGTGATGGCCGTGGTGATAGCGCCGTAGGTGGAGCCCCAGCCTACCACAAGCAGTTCGCCTTCATCGGGGCCGTTGATCTTGGTGGCCGGGATCTCTTTGACCACGCGGGCTATCTTGTCCGCGCGCAGATTGGTCATGACCTCGTGATTCAGGGCGTCATAGCTGATATTCCCCTCTACGTTCTGCTTCTCGAGGCCGCCGGCGCGGTATTCGTAGCCGGCGAGGCCGGGGTAAGTCCAGGGCCGGGCCAAAGTTTCGGGGTCGCGCATAAAGCACTTATAATCCTCGACCTTCGGAAGCGGGCTGGTCTGGAACTTGGGCAGCTCGGACAGCTTCGGAATGCGGAAAGGCTCCGAGCCGTTGGAGAGATAGGCGTTGGTCAGCACCACCACCGGCGTCATATATTTTACGGCTATCCGGGCCGCTTCGAGCGTGGTGTCGAAGCAGTCGGCCGGGCTGGTCGCGGCCAGGACCACCAGGGGGGATTCCCCGTGGCGGCCATAGACGGCCTGAAGCAGGTCGCTTTGCTCGGTCTTGGTGGGCAGGCCGGTGGAGGGCCCGCCGCGCTGCACGTTCACCACTACCAGGGGCAGTTCGGCGATGACGGCGAGGCCGAGGGCCTCGGATTTAAGGGAGAGCCCGGGGCCGCTGGTCCCGGTGGCCGCAAGTTCTCCGGCGAAAGCAGCGCCAATGGAGGAGCAGATGGCAGCTATTTCGTCCTCGGCCTGGAACACTACCACATCATTTGCGCGGTGCTTGGAGAGGGTCTGAAGGATCTCCGTGGCCGGGGTGATAGGGTAAGAACCGTAGAAAAGCTTCTTTTTAAGGAGCTTCGCGGCGGTTATAAGGGCGTAGGCCGCCGCTTCATTTCCGGTAAGGTTGCGGTATTTGCCTTTCGTAACCGGGCTTTTCTTAAGCTGGAACCTTGCGTCGAAGATCTCTGTGGTTTCGGCATAGTCGAAGCCGGCCTCGAGCACTTTGGCGTTCGCGGCCGCGAGTTCCGGGGACTTCTTGCCGAACTTGGTCTTTATCCAGGTCTGGGTGGCTTCCAGGGGAAGGCCGTACATCCAGTAAAGGATGCCGAGCAGGTAGAAATTCTTGCATTTCAGGACCTGGGCCGGGGTAAGGGTGGAATCTTTCAGCACGCCGGCGGCCAGGGTGTTTACCGGCACGCCGATGACGCGGTAATTGGCGAGGGAGCCGTCCTCGAGAGGGTTGGATTTATAGCCGGCTTTCTCAAGCCCGACGGCGGTATAGGCGTCGGAATTGGTGATGATGACCGAGCCCTTGTCCATGTTCTTCAGGTTCACGGCCAGGGCCGCGGGGTTCATGGCGAGCAGGACGTCCGGCTTATTGCCGGGGGTGAGCACGCTTTCGTCGCCGAAACTGATCTGGAAGCCGCTGACGCCGGCCAGGGAACCTGCCGGGGCGCGGATTTCGGCGGGATAGTCGGGCAGGGTGCTGAGCTCGTTGCCGGCTATGGCCGTGGCGTTGGCGAACTGGCTGCCCACCAGCTGGATGCCGTCCCCGGAGTCGCCCGCGAAACGCACCGTAACGGAGTCGAGCTGGCTGACGCACACGTTCCTGCTGTTCTTTGTGTTGTTCATTAGATTGGAACCTCTCGTTTGGTTGATTGGGACCGCGCCGCTTCCGGCAATTTCCGCTGGACTTTACGCCTAGAATTATACTACAAATTATATTGTAAGAGGTTCAAACGTGCGTTTGTGCCGCCCAGAACACTGTGTGCTCAAAGCGGCCAAACGGCCAACGATTTTCCGGAGGACACCAATGAAATTACTTGAATACGAGGGCAAGGACGTTTTCGCCAGGTACGGCATACCTATGCAGAAAAGGGCCGGGATAGTGAAGATAGGGGAGAGCCTGGACGCCCTTAAACTTGACGGGCCCGGGCCCTGGGTAGTTAAGGCCCAGGTCCTGGCCGGCGGCCGCGGCAAAGCCGGCGGCGTTAAGCTGGCAAAGACCGCCGCCGAAGCCAGGGAACTGACCGGTAAAATGCTCGGGATGCAGATGATAACCCACCAGACCGGCGGCAAGCCCCTCACCGTTGAGGAAGTCCTGGTGGACGAAGCCTGCGACATAGGGCGCGAGATCTATATCTCGGTGGTCCTGGACCGCAAGAACTCCTGTCCTATGATAGTAGCCTCCGCCGAAGGCGGGATGTCCATAGAAGAGCTGGCGCAGACCCAGCCCGAGAAGATAATCAAGCTCCCCGTGGACGTTGAGGCCGGCCTGCTCGACTTCCAGGCCCGGCAGCTGGCCTTCGACCTGAATATCCCCCAGAAGAATTTCCGCGAATTCACGGCTTTCGCCCGGCAGCTGGTCCGCGTCTTCATCGACGAGGACGCCAGCCTGGTGGAGGTCAACCCCCTGGTGATAACCGGCGACGCCCGTCTTATCGCCCTGGACTCCAAGATCATAACCGACGACAATGCACTGTTCCGCCACAAGGCCCAGGCCGCGAAGCCGGACCACGAGGCCTCCGAGATAGAGAAAGAAGCCAAAGAGATAGGTATTAATTATATAGGCCTGGACGGCGATATCGGCTGCATGGTCAACGGCGCCGGGCTGGCCATGGCCACCCTGGACACCGTGAAGATGGCGGGCGGCGACGCGGCCAATTTCCTGGACGTGGGCGGCGGCGCGAACGTGGACCAGATCACCCGGGCTTTCCAGATCATCCTGAAAGACGCCAAGGTCAAAGCCGTGCTGGTCAATATTTTCGGCGGCATCATGAAATGCGACAATATAGCCTCCGGCGTGGTGGAAGCGTCCAAGAAAGTGAAGATAAACGTGCCGCTTATCGTGCGGCTGGAAGGAACCAATGTGAAGGAAGGCCGGGAAATACTTGCGAAATCCGGCATAAAGATAGAGCAGGCCGGCTCCCTCTGGGAAGCCGCGCAGAAAGCCGTAAAGGCGGCGAGGTAAACATCATGTCCATACTTCTCAACAACAAAACCAAAATGATAGTGCACGGCTTTACCGGGGCGCAGGGCTCTT
This sequence comes from uncultured Elusimicrobiaceae bacterium, assembly GCA_964622585.1. Classification (GTDB taxonomy): domain Bacteria; phylum Elusimicrobiota; class Elusimicrobia; order Elusimicrobiales; family UBA9959; genus UBA9959. The sequence goes on from CAZUQT010000205.1 coordinate 3,252, forward strand.
TCCACGCCCAGCAGTGCATCGACTACGGCTCCAATATCGTGGGCGGCGTCACCCCCGGGAAAGGCGGAACCGAGCATTTGGGCAAGCCTGTTTTCAACACCGCCCGCGAGGCCGTCAAAGCCACCGGCGCGAACGCCTCGCTTATCTTCGTCCCGCCCCCTTTCGCGGCCGACTCGATCCTCGAAGCCGCCGACGCCGGCGTAGAAGTGATCATCTGCATCACCGAGGGCATCCCGGTGATGGATATGGTGCGCGTGAAAAAGCGCCTCAACGCCCTGAAAGCCGCGGGGCAGAAAGTGACGCTGGTGGGCCCCAACTGCCCCGGCGTCATCACCCCCGGCGAGTGCAAAGCCGGCATCATGCCCGGCTATATCCATAAGAAAGGCTCCGTAGGCGTGGTCTCGCGCTCCGGCACGCTCACTTACGAGGCCGTCTGGCAGGTAACCAGCCAGAACCTGGGCCAGTCCACCGTGGTGGGCATAGGCGGGGACCCCGTGCAGGGTATGAATTTCGTGGACGCGCTCACTATGTTCCAGGCCGACAAGCAGACCGAAGCCGTCATCATGATCGGCGAGATCGGCGGCTCGGCCGAAGAGGACGCGGCCCGCTATATAAAGAAAGAGATGACCAAGCCGGTGTTCTGCTTCGTGGCAGGCAAGACCGCCCCTCCCGGCCGCCGGATGGGCCACGCCGGCGCCATAGTGGAAGGAAACTCGGGCACCCACGCTTCCAAGGTGGAAGCCCTGAAAAAGGCCGGAGCTACCGTGGTGGACAATCTCTCCGAGATAGGCGCCGCGGTGGCCGCTAAGCTAAAGAGCCCCAAAAAGGCCAAGGCCGCGCGGAAATAGTAAAATAGGACGACGGCCGGAAGTCGAAGATCGAAGGTCTTTTTTTAAGACGAGCCTTCCCGGTCCTGGACTTTCGGCGTCCGACTTTAGATTTTCACAATGATCAAACGCTTCAAGATCGAGAACAACCAGATAGTCCCTTCTGAAACCGAGAACACGGCTATCTGGGTGGTGGTGAACCCGAACGAGGACGAGAAGAAGTGGCTCGTGGAAAGCTTCAAGCTGGACGAGCACAACTTCGCCTCCGCTTTCGACCCGGAAGAGCCTACGCGCCTCGAATTCGAGCCGGACCACCTGGAGATGATCTTCAAGCGCCCGAAGAACTATTCCTCCAAGGACCATTTCCTGTTCAAAGTTTCATCCATGGGCCTGTTCCTGTTCAAGGACAAGCTCATCCTGGCGCTTTCGGAGGACATCAATATGTTCTCCGGCAAGTATTTCAAGCAGGTCAGCGGGATCAGGGAGATCTTCCTGAAGCTGATCTACAATTCTATCTTCCATTTCATGGAGCATCTCAAGGTCATCAACATGATAGCCGACGAGCTTGAGCAGAAGATCAACGCTTCCATGGAGAACAAGAGCCTGCTGAACCTTTTCACCCTGGAAAAAAGCCTGGTCTATTACCTCAACGCCACGAACGCGAACTCCTACGCCATAGACCGGCTGAAGCACAATGCCGAAAAAATAGGCCTATCCAAGCGCAGCCAGGAATTCCTGGACGACATCATCATCGAGAACAACCAGTGCATGCGGCAGTCGGAGATCTATTCCAACATCCTGGCCGGCCTGATGGACGCGAGGGCCTCCATCGTGAGCAATAACCTGAACGTGATGATGAAGAACCTGAACGCCATCGTCATCGCGGTGGCGGTCCCCAGCTTTTTCGCCGGCGTCGGCGGCATGTCCGAGCTCTGCACGATCACCGGCATCGCTGACCCGCACCTCGCTTTCCTGGCCTTTGTGACTCTGATGGCCATTATCGGCCTTATCACCTACTGGCTGACGAAACGGCTGGAAAAGCACTGAGCCGGCGGCGGGGTCAGGTCTTTACTTTTGACCTTTTCATCCCAAAAGGTCAAAAGTAAAGACCTGACCCCAATAACCAATAATATGCCCAAACTCTTTATCGTCTCGCTTGGCTGCCCCAAGAACCTTTCCGACGCCGAAGTCATGGCCGGCGAGCTGGCCGCCGCCGGCTGGGAATTGACCGCCGAAGAGGACGGAGCCGACGCGGCGCTGATAAACACCTGCGCTTTCCTCGGCTCCGCCGTGGAGGAAAGCGAAGGCGAGATAAAGCGCCTGCTCAGGCTCAAAGAGAAAGGGAAGCTTTCAAAGGTTCTGGTCTCCGGCTGCCTGGTGGAAAGGGAAAAGGACGCCCTCCTGAAACGCTTTCCCGGCCTTGACGCGCTGATCGGGATCAACGCCCTTTCAAAAGCAGCCGAGGCGGTGAACCTCGGCAAGAGCTACATACTTCCGTCGGAGGGACTCCTTGCTTCCCCCCATCTGAAAGCGCGCCTGACCGCGCCGCACAGCGCCTACCTTAAGATAGCCGACGGCTGCGACAACCGCTGCGCCTACTGCCTCATCCCCTCCATCCGCGGCGGCTTCCG
>CAZUQT010000206.1:0-5702 GCA_964622585.1 uncultured Elusimicrobiaceae bacterium
CTCTCCACCTGTATTTCTCCGCCGCTCTGCTTCACTATCCCGAAGACCGTGGGCAGCCCGAGGCCAGTTCCCTTGCCGGCCGCTTTAGTCGTGAAGAAAGGTTCGAAAATACGCCCTTTGACCTCTTCTGACATTCCGCAGCCCGTATCGCGGACAGTAACACGGACGTACTTCCCCCGCGGCAGGTCCGGCCTGCCGGAGAAAAAATTATCAGCCGGGACCAGGACCTCGGTCTCCAGCTCTATCTCTCCCCCGTTGGCCACGGCGTCCCGCGCGTTCACCACCAGGTTCACTATCACCTGCTCTATCTGCCCGGGGTCGACTTTAGCCTGGCAGGGCGAAGGGAAGAGCTTTACGGACAGCGGGACGTCCTCGCCCATTATACGCCGGAGCATATTCAGCATATCGCCGATAGTTTTATTCAGGTCCAGGACCTTGAGCACCATTATCTGCCTGCGGCCGAAGGCGAGGAGCTGGCGGGTAAGGGCCGAGGCGCGGTCCGCGGCGGTCATTATCTCGCGCATGTCCTCGCGGCTCGGGTCCTCCGGGATAAGGGAATTAGTGACCAGGGAGCAGTAGCCTTTTATCGCGGTCAGGATATTATTGAAATCATGCGCTATGCCGCCGGCCAGCAGCCCGACCGCCTCCATTTTTTGCGCCTGCGAGAACTGCTCTTCGACCCGGGAACGGATGATATTCTCCGCCATCACGTCCGCGGCGGATCTGATGAAGCGCTCCTGGCTTTCCGTGAGGACGCTCCCGGCTTCCAGGTAGACGTTAAGCACTCCCAGAACTTTGCCTTCGGCCATTATGGGCGAACAAAAATGCCCATGCGGCTCCATGCCCTCGTAAATTATCTGGTGCTCCGGGCCTACGCTGCGCGCGGACACGGGCCGGCCGGACGCCGCCGCCTGGCCGCACAAGCAGCGTCCCAGCGGAACTTTGGCGCAACGCGCCAGGAGCTCGGGCGGCAAGCCTTTCTGGGCCGTCAAAACCAGTTCGTTCCCGCCCGGGGCCGTGAGGAAAACGGCGCCTTTTAAATCGGGAGAAAGCCAGCTGGCGGCCAGAAGGGCCGCAAGGTTGGCGTCCAGCTTGTCGCGCAGCGGCATGTTCAGGAGCGACCGCTTCATCATCTCATTCAGGACGGACTGCATCTGAAGGGCTTCCCGGAGAACTTCGGTATAGCGCTTCTTCTCGGTGATGTCGCGGGAGATATCGAGCAGCAGGCTCTTCCCGCCAATGAGCATAGATTTCAATGAAACCTGGACATCCAGGAACGACCCGTCCTTGCGCCTATGCCGCGTCTCGAAGAGCGCTCCAGCCGGAGTTTGAGCCTGCTTAAGCCGCTCTTTCGCCGCAGACGGAGGGATTTCCTGGTCGAGAAATGAAATGGACTTGCCGATCAGTTCTTCGGAAGAATATCCATGCATCGTCAGCGCCGCTTCATTGGCGTCCCAGATCACAGGCAGGCCGCCCGGCAAAGGCTCCAGCAGCATGATGGAATCGCGGGCCTGGTTAAAAAGCGAACGGTAGCGGTCCTCGCTCTCCTTGATGGCCTGGCCGGCGGCCTCCAGCCGGCCCGCGGCCTCCAGTTCGGCCAACACCCTCTTCACTACGGGCAGGAGAAGCTCGAGAAAATTATTATTTTTTATCAGGTAGTCGCGCGCCCCGGCCCTCAGCATCGACACCGCCACGTCTTCGCCGCCGTGGCCGGTCATAACGATGAAAGGCGGGCAAACTTCCCCTCGCGCCTTAAGCTCATCGACGAATTCCAGGGCGTTCTTGCCGGGCAGGGAATAATCGAGAAGCATCAGCATCGGCGGAGCTTCCTTTATGGCGGCCAGGGCCGCCTCAGCGCTGTTGGCCTCTTTTACTTTATACCAGAGGCCGGCAAGGCGCTTCGCCGCGAGCATGACGGTACCCCGGTCATCTTCCACCAGCAGGATATAAGGCGCGCTCTTTTCAATTCCTGTCATGCACGCTCCGCCTATTCGAATTTATAGCCGTGCCCGGTGACGCTTACCAGCCGCGGGGCGAATTTCTTCCCCAGCTTTTTTCTCAGGGAAGAGATATGAGTCTCGACCGTATGAGGATTGTCATAGGTGGCCATATCGTAGCCCCAGACCGTCTCCAGGATATACGGCACGCCCAGCACGCGCCCTTTTTTTTCAAGCAGGAGCGTAAGCAGGTCGAACTCCTTGCGGGTAAGCGCCGCCGGTTTCCCCCCCACTTTAACGGTGCGGGCGGAGGGGTCCAGCTCAAGGCCCTGCTCCTTGATCTTTCCGGCGCGCGGCCCGTCATTGGCGGCGTAGCGCCGCAGCACGGCGTTTATCTTGGCCGTAAGCACCGAGAAAGCGAAAGGCTTCGTGAGGTAATCGTCCGCGCCTTTGTCATACCCCGATACGAGGTCGGTATCGCCGGTTTTTTCTCCTGAGATTATAATAACGGGGACGCCGGCCGTCTCGGCCGAACATTTTATGGCCTTGCACAGGCCGAAGCCGTCCAGGCCGGGCACATCGACGTCCGTAACCACCATATCGGGCCTGGAGTCGCGCAAGAGCATAAGCGCCTCCGAGCCGTTATCCGTGAAGATCACGGAAAAACCATGGTTTTCCAGGTAGCGGCGCATCACGTCCAGCATCTGACGGTCGTCTTCCACCAATAATATTTTTTTTGACATACTCGGCCCCTCCGCGCTTCAAAGCAAATTCTACCCTATTCACTTATCCGGCACAATAGCCGGCAGCCGCCCCCGGCGGCTGTTTTTGACTCGCGTCCGTTTTGCAGTATAATAGGCGGAGGGGGGCACATGAACGATAGATCCATACGTATCCTTTTAATAGAGGACGAACCTCTTTCCGCAAAAATAACGCTCAGGATGCTGCGGGAAGCGGGCCTTGATACCCATACCAGGTCGGAGGCCACCCTTGCCGGCGGACTTGCCGCCCTGGACGCCGGCGCGGCGGACATCGCCCTCCTGGACCTCAGCCTCCCCGACAGCGGCGGCCTGGATACCGTAAAAGCCGTCTGCGGCAGATTCCCCGCCCTGCCGGTAATAGTTATGACGGGGAAGGACGCCGAAGCTTTCGGGCTGGCGGCCCTTAAGGACGGCGGGAAGGACTACCTGGTCAAAGGGCAGTTTACCGACAAAGAGCTGGCGCGCGCCATCCGCTACGCCGCAGAACGGAAGGAGCTGCTGAATGAAAAAGAGGACCTGATAGCGAAACTGCAGGACGCCCTTAAGAACGTAAAAGTTCTCACCGGCCTGCTCCCCACCTGCGCTGACTGCAAAAAGATAAGAACTACGGAAGGGACCTGGGTGCAGATGGAATCCTACATAAGCCGCCATTCCGACGCTCTTTTCAGCCACGGTTTTTGCGACGCCTGCTACCAGAAAAGGATCAAGAGCCTCAAATAGTTTTTAACCCTAGATACGCCCCCCGCACAAGTATTGTAAAATCATCTTTGTGGCCGTCTGACGGGCATAGCCCCCGTTACGGCACATGCATAGCAATGAGCCTTGACCTAAACCTGAACCCCGCGCTGCTGCCGAAGCTCGGCCTGAATCCCAAACAGGACGAGGCCGTGCAGTATTTCGCCGGCCCGCTCTTAATACTCGCCGGGGCGGGCACCGGCAAAACCAAGACCCTCACCTCGAAGATAGCTTTATTGATCGCCTCCGACATCCCCCCCTCCCGCGTGCTCGCTATTACTTTCACCAACAAAGCCGCGCAGGAGATGCAGCACCGCGTCGGCAAGCTGGTCCCGTATTCCGGCGGGATGTGGATCCACACCTTCCACGCGCTGGGCGCCCGCATTCTGCGGCAGCACGGCCGCCTGATAGGGATACCGCCGGGCTTCGTCATCTACGACGACGACGACCAGAAAAAGCTGCTCGGGCTGGCCATGGAGGAGCTGGGCTTCGAGAGCGAGAAGAACAAGGCCTCGATGTACCTCAGCATCATCTCCCGCGCCAAGGACGATCTGCTCGATTCGCAGTCCTACCTGATCAACGCGCAGGCCGTGAACGACCCCGCCCGCCTGAAAGCCGCCCAGATCTACCACCGCTACCAGAAGAAGCTCCAGGAAGCCGGCGCGATGGACTTCGGCGACCTGATCGTGCGCACCGTGGAGCTGCTGACCCAGAACGAGGAGATCCGCGGCTATTTCCAGGAGAATTTCCAGTACATCCTCGTCGACGAGTACCAGGACACCAACCACGCGCAGTACGTCCTGGTCAAGACCCTGTCGGCCAAGCACAAGAACCTCTGCGTCGTGGGCGACCCCGACCAGAGCGTGTACGGCTGGCGCGGCGCGGACATCCGCAATATCATGGAGTTCGAAAAAGATTTTCCCGACGCTTTCACCGTGGTGCTGGAGGAGAATTACCGCTCCACCTCCCGCATTTTGCACACCGCCAACGAGGTCATCAAGCACAATAAGAACCGCCGCGCGAAGAACCTCTGGACCAAGGCCGAGGAAGGCGAGGCGCCGCAGGTGCAGGAATACGCCAACGAGAACGACGAGGCGCGCGGGATCTGCGACCAGGTCAAGCAGCTCACCTCCCGCGGCCCGCTCACGTACAACGATATCGCGATCTTCTACCGCACCAATGCCCAGAGCCGCTCTTTCGAAGAAGCCTGCCGCCGCTACCGCATCCCGTACAGGCTTATCGGTTCGGTGCGCTTCTACGACCGCAAAGAAGTGAAGGACGTCCTGGCCTATTTGAAGCTGCTCGTGAACCCCGGCGACACCATAAGCCTGCTGCGCGTGATAAACCTCCCCGCGCGGGGCGTGGGGAAAACCGCGCTGGACCGCGTGATGGCGCACTCCCGGCAGAAAGAGATGCCGCTTTACGACGCCCTGCTCAGCGCCGACCAGGTGCCCGACATCACAAATACGGCGCGGCGCGGGATAAAAGAATTTTTAGACCTGCTCGAAGGCGTAAAATCGGACCTGTTCTCCGGAACTCCTACCCTGATGCTGGAAAAGGTCCTGACTAATTCCGGCTACTGGAAAATGACTGAGGACCTGGCGGAGAAAGAGCCCCAGGAATCACTGGCCCACCTCGGCAATCTGCAGGAACTCGTTAACGCCGTGAAAGAGTTCGAGGATCACTGCGTGAAAGAGGGGACCGTCCCCACTCTGCACAAATACCTGGAAGAAGTGATGCTGTCCTCCCAGGTGGACAAGCTTAACACCGACACCCACGCGATCACCCTGATGACGGTGCACCTCGCCAAGGGCCTCGAATTCCCGGCGGTATTCCTGACGGGGCTGGAAGAGAATCTTTTCCCGATAAACGCCGCGAATTCCGACGAGGAGGACCTGGAGGAGGAGCGCCGCCTGGCCTATGTGGGCATGACCCGCGCGCGCGAGCGGCTCTTCCTGACCTGGGCCGCCACCCGCAGGCTTTACGGAACCACCTATCCCAATCTGGCCTCGCGGTTCATCTTCGAAAGCAGGGTGGCGCGCGAGACCGCGGTGCGCCCCGGCGAGGAGGACGTGCAGGTTATCACTTCGTACCAGCCGCCGCCCTCCATGCCGCGCATAGGCAGGGGCAGGCGCGTCATGCACCCGGTGCACGGCCCGGGCCGCGTAGTGGACCAGATAGGCGCCGGCGAATTCGCCAAGGTGACCGTGGTTTTCGACAGCGGCGTGCGGCAGACCTTCATGCTCAAGTACGCGCCGCTGCAGCCGAT
>CAZUQT010000207.1:0-5697 GCA_964622585.1 uncultured Elusimicrobiaceae bacterium
TTTAAAGCAAAAGGGAAAGTGCGCACCTAGGAAAGGGGCGGCTCGCCCACCACTATCGACATGGCGAAGGCCATAGCGGACAAGTGCGCGGTAACCGTTAAATGACCTCTAAAGCCCTGCTTCTCCACGAAGTAGGACTGCGGGACGGCCTGCAGATGGAAAGCCAGGTCGTCCCTCTTGAAAAGAAGGCGGCATGGCTCTCCGCTTTGCTCGAATCCGGCGTGGACATAATACAGGTCGGCTCATTCGTGCATCCCGTCAAGATGCCGCAGATGGCCGACACCGACGAATTGTTCCGCCGGTTCACGGCGGGCAAAAAGTCCAAAGCCATACTCTCCGGCCTGGTGCTCAACGAGAAAGGGCTGGAGCGCGGGCTCGCCTGCGGCGTGGAAATGTTCTGCCTGGGCGTCTCGGCCAGCGAAACCCACAGCCGCAAGAACACGGGCATGGGCACCGACGAAGCCGTCGCGCGCATCATCCCCGCGGCCAAAGCGGCCCTGGCCGCCGGCAAAAAAGTCCAGGTCTCGGTCCAGTCAGCTTTCGGCTGCGGTTTCGAAGGACCTATCCCCGAGGAGCGCGTGCTGAAAATAGCGCGCGCTTACCTTGAAGCCGGCCTTAAGAGCATCAGCCTGGCCGATACGGCGGGCCACGCCCACCCGGAGCAGGTGGAGCGCCTTTTCGGCGCCGTCCTCGCGCTCGACCCTGGCGTAGACTGCACCTCCCACTTCCACAACACTTACGGGCTGGGGATGGCCAACATGTTCGCGGCCATGCGCGCGGGAGTTACTTCCTTTGAAACTTCTTTCGCCGGTCTCGGCGGCTGCCCTTTTACCAAAACGGCCGCCGGCAACGTAGCCACCGAGGACTTCGTGCACGTACTGCAGAGGGAAGGCCTCCGGAAGGATATCAGCCTGGACAAACTGCTCGAGGTAGCCCGCGACGCCGCAAAATACTTCGGGCGCGAGATGCAGGGTTTCGTTTACAAGACCGGCCCTATAAGCGTAAAAGCCGCGGTATAGTTTTTAAGGAGCGCATCATGAGCAAACAGATCCTTTCCGGCGTAAGGGTGCTTGACCTTACCAATGTCCTCTCCGGCCCTTTCGCCACCCTCCACCTCGCCCTGCTCGGCGCTGAGGTCATAAAGATAGAGAATCCCAAGGACGGCGACCTCGCCCGCAAGCTGGGCGTGATGCCCGCCCTTAACGAGCAGTTGATGGGGACCAGTTTCCTGGCGCAGAATTCGAATAAAAAATCGGTCACCCTTAACACCAAGACGCCCGAGGGAAAAGAGATCTTCAAAAAGCTGGTAAAGACCGCGGACGTGCTGGTGGAGAATTTCCGGCCCGACGTGATGGGCCGCCTCGGCCTGGGCTATCAAACCCTCGCGGAAATAAATCCCCGCCTCATTTACTGTTCTATCTCCGGCTTCGGGCAGACCGGCCCCGACGCTTTCAAGCCCGCCTACGACCAGATCATCCAGGGCCTGAGCGGCGTAATGGACGTCAACGGCGACGAGCGGCTGCACCCGCTGCGCGCCGGCTTCCCGATCTGCGACACGGTGGGGGGGCTCAACGCCGCCTTCGCGATAATGGCCGCGCTCTACCACCGCGAGCACAGCGGCAAAGGCCAGATGATAGATATTGCCATGCTGGACTCCATCATGCCCCTGATGGGCTGGGTGGCCGCGAACCTGCTCATCGCCGGCCAGAAGCCCGTCCCGATGGGCAATGATAATTTCACCGCCGCTCCCTCCGGGACTTTCAAGACGAAGGACGGCTATATGAACGTGGCCGCCAATAAACAGGAGCAGTGGGAAGCCCTCTGCGACGTGGCGGGCGTGCCGGAGCTGAAGACCGACCAGCGCTTCGAGAAACGCGATACACGAAAGAAGAACCGCAAGCTCCTGACCCCGCTGCTCGAGGAGAAATTCGCCTTGCGCCCGACCGCGGAGTGGGTGGAGCTCCTTAACGGCAAAGACGTCCCGAGCGGCGCTATCCTGGAACTGGGCGACGCGCTCAGCCAGCCCCAGATAAAGCACCGGGCTATCCTGAAGGATATCAACGAGAAAGGGATCGGGAACCTGAAGCTGTTCGGCCTCGCGGCCCAGTTCTCCGACACCCCGGGCGAGCTCAACGCGCCGCCCCCGCGCCTTTCGGCCCATACCGCCGAGATACTTTCAAGCCTGGGAATAAAAGAAGAAGAATTCGCGGCCCTTAAAGAGAAGAAAGTAATTTAAATCATCTAGGAGGACTAAGCAATGGGAATGACCTACGTACAGAAGCTGCTGGCCAAAGCGGTCGGCCAGGCGAAAGTGGATGTCGGCGAAGTGCTCGAGCCGAAAGTGAACCTGGCGATGTCGCATGAGAACGGCGCGCTGGTGATAAGTCAATTTGAAGAGATCTACAAGGGCACGGGCCGCGAAGCCAAAGTCTGGAACCCTGACAATATCGCCATAATCTTCGACCACCGCGTCCCCGCCGAGTCTTCCAAGACGGCGGGCAACCAGAAAAAGACCCGCGAGTTCGTGGGCAAGCAGGGCATAAAGAAATTCCACGACGTCCGCGGCGACGTGGGCGGCATCTGCCACCAGATCCTCCCGGAGAACGGCTATGTGCGGCCCGGCTATGTCCTGGTCGGCACCGACAGCCACACCACTACCCACGGCGCGCTCGGGGCATTTTCTTTCGGCGTCGGCGCCACCGAGATGGCTTCCGTCTGGACGTTGGGCAGGATCCTTAACGTGGAAGTCCCGGCCACCATCAAGGTCGTGGTCAACGGCAAGCTGCCCGCTTACGTTTACCCTAAAGACCTGATCCTCTATGTGATAGGAAAGCTCACCGCGCAGGGCGCAAATTACAAGGTCCTGGAATTCCACGGCGACACGATCCGGAACATGTCCACCTCCGGCCGGCTTACCATCTGCAATATGAGCGTGGAGGCCGGCGCTACCTCGGGGCTGGTCCCGCCCGACGAGGAAACGCTGCGCTACCTCCGCGAGGAAGCCGGCGTTAAGGAAAAGATAGAAACCTTCGGCCCTGACGCCGACGCCGTCTACGAGCGGGTCCTGGAGATAGACGCCTCGAAGCTTACCCCGCAGATCGCCTGCCCGCATACCGTGGACAATGTGAAGCCGGTTACGGAAGTGAAGGGTAAAAAACTCCACCAGATAGTGATAGGCTCCTGCACCAACGGGCGCCTTGACGACCTCGAGGTCGCGGCGAAGATACTTAAAGGGAAGCGCGTAGTGGACGGCACGCGCATGCTGGTCTTCCCTGCCTCGTGGCGCATCTACCACAAGGCGATGGACCTGGGCTTCATCCAGGACATCTCCCGCGCCGGCGCGGTGGTCTGCAATCCGGGCTGCGGGCCCTGCCTCGGCATCCACCAGGGCGCGCTCGGCGACAACGAGGTCGCGCTGGCGACCACCAACCGGAATTTCAAGGGGCGCATGGGCAACCCGAAAGCCGAAGTTTACCTGTGCTCCCCGGCGGTAGCCGCGGCGAGCGCGCTTACGGGCGTAATAACCGATCCCAGGGAGGCAAAATGAGCACGAAGAAAGTAGTTCTTAAAGTTGGAGACGACGTATCCACCGACATAATTTACCCGGGGCGCTTCATGGCCACGGTGCTGCCCTCCGAAACGCCGGCCTTCGCCTTCGCGGACAACCCCGACTTCAACAAAAGGCTGAAGTCGGGCGAGATCCCCAAAGGCAGCGCCCTCGTCGCGGGAAAGAACTTCGGCTGCGGCTCCTCCAGGGAGCAGGCCGTCTCCTGCCTGAAAGGCTACGAGATGATGATCGTGGCGCGCGACATCTCGCGCATCTTCCTGCAGAGCGCCATCAACCTGGGCCTTAATATCATCGTCTGCCCGGAGATAGAGGCCGCCGAAGGGGACGAGCTCGAGATAGAGAGCGGTAAAGTTATGAACCGCACCTCCGGCAAATCCTTCTCGACGAACCCGCTCCCGAAGGCGCGCCAGGCCATTATCGACGCCGGCGGCCTTATCCCGTACACCCGGAAGCTTATGCTGTCCAACCCCGCCTGACAATGAAACATACACTCATTAAGACCGAGATACCCGGGCCGGAGAGCAAAGCGCTCTCCGCGAGAAGGAAAGTTTCCTCCGCCTCGCCTATGGACTCCCTCGCCCCTTTCTATATAAAGAAAGGGTCCGGCGCCGCTATAGAGGATGTGGACGGGAACAGGTTCCTGGATTTCACCGGGGGCTGGGGCTGCCTTGTAACCGGCTATAGCCCGGAAAGCGTGGTCCGCGCGGTAAAGGCGCAGGCGGAGAATTTTCTTCATTCCGATTTCACCGTCATTCCCTACGAGCCCTGGGTGCAGCTGTCCGAGATGCTGGCTGAAAAAGCCCGGGGGACCGGGGAAAAGGCCGTAGCCTTCTTTAACAGCGGAGCCGAGGCGGTCGAGAACGCCGTAAAGATCGCGAGGGGCGCCACCAGGCGCAGGAGCATAGTGGTTTTCGAGGGGGCCTTCCATGGCCGCACCCTGCTTACGATGACCATGACGCACCGCCCTATGCCCTACAAGTACTTGTTCGGCACCGCGCCGGACGTCTACCGGCTGCCTTACCCGAACCCGCGCAAGAACAAGTATGCCGCCGAGGATTTTGAAAAGCTCCTCCTCGAGAACGTCTGCCCCGAGGACGTCGCGGCGGTCGTGATAGAGCCCATCCAGGGCGAGGGCGGCTTCAATGTACCGCCCGAGGGCTTCCTCAAAGAGATACGCCGCGTCACCTCTAAATACGGGATCCTGATGGTCGCCGACGAGGTCCAGTCGGGCTATGGAAGAACCGGGAAATTCTTCGCTATACAGAACTGGGGCGTCGAGCCGGACCTGATCACGCTCGGCAAGTCCATCGCGGGCGGCCTGCCTCTCTCGGCCGTGGTCGGGGACAAGAAGCTCTTCGACGCGCTCCCGAAAAGTTCCATAGGCAGCACCTACGGCGGGAATCCGCTGGGCTGTGCGGCCGCTATCGAGATCATAAAAATGATCGACGAACAAAAACTGCTCGAGCGGGCCGTTTACCTCGGGAAGATCATAAGGAAGCGCTTCGAAGGTTTTAAGGGGAAATACCCCGCGATAAAAGAAGTGAGGGGAGTCGGCGCGATGCTCGCTATCGAATTCATCAAGGACGAGGAGAGCTGGTCGCCCGACACCGAGACCTGCCAGAAAGTGATACAGGAAGCCCGGGATAACGGGGTCATACTCGCGGGCGCGGGCCTGCACAAGAACGTCATCCGCCTCCTGCTGCCGCTCGTGATCACCGACGAGCAGCTGGTAGAGGGGCTGGATATAATCGACAAAGCCATCGGGACCGCCACGAAAGCGCAGCCCCGGAAACCGAAAGCGAAAAAGTAGTTTCTTGCGTATCCGCGACTCAGACTATATTTACCAGGAGGCAATACAATGAAAGGATGGATAGGCTATATTCTCAGGGTCAACCTGACGACCAAGACGTTCAAGAAAGAAGCTTTCACCGAAGAGTTCGCCCAGAAATGGGTAGGCGGCCGCGGCTTCGCCGCCAAGATACTTTACGACGAGCTTAAGCCGGGCATAGACCCGCTCGGCCCCGAAAACAAGCTGGTGGTCGCCCTTGGCCCCATCTCCGGCATCCCGGCCCCCAATACCGGCAAGTGCATAGTCGCCGCCAAGTCGCCCCTTACGGGTTTCTACGGCG
>CAZUQT010000208.1:0-5630 GCA_964622585.1 uncultured Elusimicrobiaceae bacterium
CCGAGACGGCCACCACCGGCAAGGGCTACACTTACGAACCGGCCGGGACCAATGCCCCGCTGATGCAGTTCCAGGCCGACCCCTATGCCATCGGCAATAATGTAAGCAACAACGTGATGTGGTATGCGCGCGAGAACTATGTGATAGGGAACGGCGGCGGCATTAAGAGCGCCGACAGCATAACCAATTCCTCACAGGACCCTTTCACGCTGCTGAAGGGGCTGGCCGTGCAGAACATCGTCTACGTAAAAACATCTTCGACAAATAACCCGGCCCTGCTTACTAACAGCGCGGCCGCCTATTCCTACATAACCGGCACCGACCACCTGGGCGCGAGGAACATCGACGTGGTGTTCATCCCCGACCTGATGATAGCCGCGGTGCAGCGCATGCTGCCGGCGATCACGAATCTTGGCAACTAATATGGAACAAAAAATGAAAAGGCTGACTTTGATCCTTTTGGCGCTTTTCGCGGTAAAAAGCCCCGCTTTCGCGACGGTAGACTGGGAATCAAAAGGGATGCAGATAGCCGGAGAAATTATCGCCAACCCGGCCGGTTTCTTCTACGACTTCCAGCAGGACCTGGAGGGAACCACGCCGCTTCCGCCCGGCAAGAGCTTCGGTTTCCAGATGGGGCTGTTCCCGACGCTCATCCCGGTGACCTATACCAATATCTCCGGCAAGTACCGGCTTCACGCCGAGGGCCGCATAGCTCCCGGCGTGCCGCAGCTGGACCTGATAGGCGGCTACTGGGACATGCTGGCCGCCAAGATGGCCACTAAGGACTCCAAAAGCATAGACAGCGCGAAGTTCGGCGGCTACTATATGGGCGCTATCATGAGCACCTCGGTGAGCCCGCGCGTGCGCACTTTCTGGGGCTACAAGCACAGTCAGCTCGACGCCAGCCTGAAGTTCAAGCCCGGCGAGCAGCCGACCCTGCTTGGGACTACCGTCAACAGCTTCGATACCGGCTTCAAGGACGACTTTTTCATAGCCGGCATAGAGACGCCCAGGAGCGTCGGCAAGCTTTGGAGCATCCAGCTTAATTACGGCCTGAAGACGCAGACCTTCTCTAGCAAGGTGAGCTGGTACGGGAAGTATTTCGAGCTGGGCCTGAATATCTATCCCGAGGGCGTGCTGGTAGTGCACCCCGTGTGGAATTTCCACCTGAACTTCTAAGGAACTATGAAGATGAAAAAAATAATTTTAGGCGCTTTTATAGCGGCGGGCATGGCCGGGAGGTTGTGCGCGGCCGTGGCGGAGGATTCGAAGATCTTCACGCCTTTCTTCGATATGACGCTTTCCGAGGCGGCTTTCCTGCCCTCCGAAGGCAATATCTTCAGCGGCGGTAATATGAACACGCAGGTGGGCCTGCTGACCAAGGTCACGCAGAAGGACCATGTCTTCGGCCTGTACAACTTCAGCTATACCGGCCAGGGCTTCACGCCGCAGGATTCAAAGCAGTTCACCGACCGGTCAATGTCGCACGGTTTCAATATCGAATACCGCCGCTCTATAACCGACCGCATCCGCGTCCGCCCCGGCGTGGCGCTGACCCGGGAATACCGCCGCACGGGGGCCAATGAGGTCTGGAAGAACGGTCTCTACAATATGAATTCCTCCGGGGCCCAGCTCGCGGCCGACTACACCTTCAGCGAGGAAAAGAACGGCTATGTCACGGTGCAGTACCTGTTCAGGAACGTGAAATTCCCCAACTATACCGACCTCCTGAGCGAGTTCCAGAACGCCGGGAACACCGCCGAGACCTCCGGCGGGCTGCAGGACCAGAGCATGACCCAGTTCAGCCTGCGCCCGAGCTGGAACCAGTTCTTCGCCGGGCTGACCCTGACCACGCAGGAATACAAGAACCAGAAAGTGGTGGCCAATACCGGCGTCTACGGCGCCTCCAAGCAGAAGGACACCGACACCGCGCTTGATTTCGGCTTCCACCATACGCTCTGGATCTTCGAGCTGTCCCCGATGGTCTCCTATACCATGCATACCTCGAACCAGAACTTCATGCTGTACAAGTTCCTGGGCGATACCAGTCCGCAGTTCGGGGAGAAATATTACGACTTCAAGGAGCTGGCGCTCAGCGTGCCGCTTGACCTGAACATTACCAGCAAGTGGGCCGTGGGCGGCGCCCTGAACATGACGCGGCGCGCCTACGACAAGCGCACGGCCCGCGACGCCGCGAACAACTTCACTTCCGCCAAGCAGGTCAATACGATGACCACGCTTACCGGCTCCATACGCAAGCGCATAAACGAGGTGGCCATGGTGCGCCTGTTCGCCTCCATCATGGTGGCGAATTCCAACAATAAGTTCGAGAAATACCTGCCCTACAGCTATACCGGCAAAAGCTTCGGCCTGGCCTACCAGCTGTCCTACTAAGGAGCCGGGGCCGGCCATACGTGAGGCCCGGCGGCTCCCGGGCCTTATGGTTTCATATCCCTGAAACAAAATAGACATTTTAATCTGGTTTAATGTAGTGAGAGTCTTTTGAAAAGAGCGTTCTCCTGGATAAATAAATGCCGGTTGTTCCACAGCGCCTGCGGCCTATGACTATTTTCCTGCTGTGCTTTGCTGCGCAGGCCGCCGCTTTTGCCTCCGGCCCGGGCACCGGCGCCGCTAATTTCCTAAAAATACCCGTCGGGGCCCGCGAGACCTCGCTGGGGGGGGCTTTTACGGCGGTGGCCGATAATGCCGACGCTGTTTTTTACAATCCGGCCGGCCTCGGTCTGCTGGGTGTCCCGGAGCTTTCCTACGCCTTTAACAATTACCTCCCCGGAGTTTCGCAGCAATGGCTGGCCGGCGCCTACCCGGCGGGCCGCGGGACCCTCGGCCTGGGGGTGAATTATCTCAGCGTCAAGTCTTTTGAATCGTACGACAGCGCCGATAACCGGACGGGTTCGGTGTCGGCCTATGACCTGGCCCTCCACCTGGGCTATGGCGGCGCCCTGGAGACGGACCTGGAGTTCCTGCCTTCCCTGCGTTACGGCGCGGCGGTAAAATATATTTCGGAAAAGCTGGACAACAGCAAAGCTTCAGGCTACGGGGTGGACGCCGGCCTGCTGCTGCTTACGCCCGTGAAGGAGCTGAGGTTCGGGCTCGGGCTGGAGAACCTGGCGGCCAGCCGCCTGGATTTCATCCGGGGCGGGGCCAAACCGCCTTTTAAATTCAAGACCGGAATGTCCTACAGGCTGGGCGCGCCTGGAAAGGCTATAGCCTCGCTGTTCTCTCTGGACTATAATTTCCCGGAGGACGGGCCCCGCTACCTGGCCGCGGGTATAGAGAGCACGGTCTACGGCGCCCTGGCGCTGCGGGCCGGCTATACTTCCTTCGGTGAGCTCTCCAACGGCGTGAGTTTCGGCCTGGGTTTCGGCCTGCCGGTCCGCGGCGGCAGGGAGATCCGGCTCGATTATTCCTACGGCGCCACCTACGATCTCGGGAACGTTCATAAATTCGGTTTCGCCTGCAAATTCGGGAACGTCCGCGCCGCTCTTCCGACAGCGTCCCCGGCCGCCCCTGCGGCCCCTGCGGCGCAGGAGCCGGCGAAAAGCGGGGAAGCGGAGTTCAAGCGGCAGCTGGCCCTGCTTTACGGGGACAGTCCGGAAGACTCTTTCACCGCCGCTGAATACCTGGCGGGGACGGACAGCCCGATGGTGGTGGAGCACTTTATAGCCCTGCTGTCCTCCGGCAAAGAAGGCTGGAAACTGGCCGCCGTGCACGGCCTTGCGCTGCAGAAGGACAGCCGCTCTTTCGAGCTCCTCAAAGGCGCGCTGGCCAATGAAGACAGGGAAGTGCGGAGGCTGGCGGCCCTGGCCCTGGGAAACCGCGGAGTGGCCGGGGCGGCCGCCGCGCTGCAGGAAGCTCTGAAAAAGGAAGAGGCCGATACAGTGAAAAGCGCGATCATGGAAGCTTTAACCAGACTGTCCGCCCAGGCGGGGGAATAGGGTCATATGGCCAAGAGAAAATATTTAGCGGTTTGTCTTTGCCTGCTGGGCTTCTGCCGCGCCCTTTCGGCCGCTACCGCGATGACCGGCGGCGCTTTCAGCGTGCCCGTGCTCGCCGCGCTCTCCGGCGGCGCCCCCGCTTCCGGAGGGAGCTTTTCACTGCAGGGCTTTAATATCGGCGGCCCGGTCTTCTCCGGCGAGAACCTGAGCGGAGGCGTCTTCAGCCTGGACTCCGGCTCGGCCCAGGCCGTGATAGTCTATGCTTCGGCCAGGGCGGACCTGGGCGCGGCGCATTGCTACCCGGTGCCTTTCAAGCCCTCCGAGGGACATATCAGGATCACCTTTACCGCCCTCACCCGGGCGGCCAGCGTGCGCATCTATACCCTGAGCGGTGAATTGGTGCGGACGCTGGAGAAAGCGGATTCAGGGGATTTCCTGGAGTGGGACGTGAAGAACTCCCGCGGCGAGAACGTGACCAGCGGGGTTTATTTCTTTACCGTAAAAAGCGCCCGGCAGACCAGGACGGGCAAACTGATGATAATAAGATAGGCGGGCGCGGGGACATCCATTTTATGAATAAATCAAATATCTGTTCGAGATCCGGACTCTTGTTCCTGGTTTTCTGTTTTCTGGCTTCGGCTTCCGGCCCGCTCCACGCCGGCGCCCCGTTGAAGATAAATTTCCAGGGGCGCCTGGAAGAAAGCGGGCAGCCCGCCGAGGGTACGAAGAATTTCGTGTTCAAGCTCTATGACGCCATTTCCGCCGGGAACCTGGTGTGGACCAGCCAGGCGCAGAGCGTTCCTGTGACCAACGGCGTGTTCAGCGTCCTGCTCGAGACCGGCACCCCGGTGAACCTGTCCACGGCCGCTTTCGCCGGGGCGCGGTACGTGGAGATCACTGTGGACGGGGTCCCGCTGTCGCCGCGGCAGGAAATGGCGTCGGCGCCCTACGCCCTGGTCGCGCAGGCCCTCGCCCCGGAAGCTGTTATCTCTCTTTCCAGCCTTGATAAAAACCCGTCCTCGCCTTCGGTGATAAACACTTCCACCAATGCCGTGGACTGGACCCAGCTTAAGAACGTCCCCGCAGGGCTGGCGGACGGCGTCGACGACGGGGGGGCGACCGCGTTCTCCACCGCGGCGATAGTTTCGGGCAAATTCTCGGACGAGCGGATAGCTATATCTACGGGCGCCTTTTACGGGGGGTTCAATGCGGCGTCCCAGCTGGTGCAGCTGGACCCGTCCGGGAACCTTCCTGTCCTCGACGGCTCGGCGCTTACTAACGTGAACTCGGGGTCGATAAGCGCTTTGACCGCGCAGGTGAGCGGCGTAGCCGCTTCGACGGGGACTTTAACGGTGAACCTGGCGGCGGTAGCGCTTTCTACCGGCCCGCTGGTAAATTTCGGCAACTGGAACACGGCTTTCGGCTGGGGGAACCACGCCTCCGCCGGCTATGCCGGGGCGGCCGCGCTGAACAATGTTGCGGCCTCCACGGGAACCATCTCCGCGAACCTCGCGGCCGAAACCACGGCCCGCTCTGGGGCGGACAGCGCCCTGACGACGCGGGTGGATGGCGTAGCCGCTTCGACCGGAACTTTGACGGTGAACCTGGCGGCCGTGGCGCTTTCCACGGGCCCGCTGGTAAATTCCGGCAACTGGAACACGGCCTATGGCTGGG
>CAZUQT010000209.1:0-5592 GCA_964622585.1 uncultured Elusimicrobiaceae bacterium
AGGGGTCGCCCCGGTAGTCGGAGCCGACCTTGTCGACCTCGTCGAGCAGCACGACCGGGTTCATGGTGCCCGCCTCGGTGATGGCCTTGACCAACCGGCCGGGCATGGCGCCCACGTAGGTGCGGCGGTGGCCGCGGATCTCGGCCTCGTCGCGCACGCCGCCCAGGGACATCCGCACGAAGTTGCGGCCCATGGAGCGCGCTATGGAGCGGGCGATGGAGGTCTTGCCCACGCCGGGAGGGCCGACGAAGCAGAGGATGGGTCCCTTGAGCTTCTCGGTAAGCTTGCAGACGGCCAGGTATTCCAGCACGCGCTCTTTGGGCTTCTTGAGGCCGAAGTGGTCCTGGTCCAGGATCTTCTTGGCGGCGATCAGGTCTATCTCGTCCTTGGTCTCCACGGACCAGGGCAGCGAGGTCAGCCAGTCCAGGTAGGAGCGGCTGACGGTGGATTCGGGGGAGAACGGCATCATCTTGGCCAGGCGCGCCAGTTCTTTCTCTGCGGCGGCCTCGGCTTCTTTCGGCATCTTCGCCGCTTTTATCTTTTTCTTCAGCTCGTCTATTTCCTTCGAGAAATCGTCCTTCTGGTGGAGTTCCTTCTGGATGGCCTTCATCTGCTCGTTAAGATAATATTCTTTCTGCGACTTCTCGATCTGCGTCTTGACGCGGCCGTGGATCTTGTGCTCGATATCGAGGATCTCGACTTCTTTGGCCAGGAACTTTATCAGCTTCTCGAGCCGCTCGCGGGGATTCTCGGTCTCCAGCACTTCCTGGCGGTCCGCCAGGCTGAACATGGAGTGGGCCGCTATCGTGTCGGCGAGCTTGGACGGGTTGTCGAGCTGCTGGAGGAAAGCCGTGGAATCGAGGGTGATGCGGGTGCTGAGCTTCACGTAAGCCTCGAAGATCTCGCCGGCGTGGCGCATCAGGGCTATGAGCTCCGCGCTCTTCTCGGTAAATTCTTCCGTATACTCGACCTCGGCCAGCAGGAAAGCCTGCCCCTTGTCCAGGTCGAGCTTGCGCACGCGCGCGCGGCGCCTGCCCTCGAGGAAAACCCGCATGGTTCCGTCGGGCATCTTGAGGGACTGGGAGATGGAGCTTACCACGCCGTAGTCGTAAAGGTCGCCGGGAGCGGGGTCGTCGATATTGGGCTTTTTCTGGGCGAGGGCCAGGATGTATTTCCCGGCCGCGAGGCCGGCCTCTATGGCGGCGACGGACTTGGGGCGGTCCACCGAGAGGGGGAGCGCCATGTAGGGGAACATTACGACGTCCCTGATCGCTATGGCGGGCAGGGACGCTGGATAAGCAATCTCGGCGGTTAACTTTTCTTGCATGATATATTTCCTGGATCAATACTTCGGAATAAGCCCGTCCCCCGTAAAAACTTCGGGCGCGGCCCCCTGCCCTGTCGGGAAGGGGCGCCGGCGCCCGGTTTTACATCTGCTTGCGGTGCTCGAGCACGGAATCGATGATCCCGTAATCTTTCGCCTCGGCCGAGGAGAGGTAGAAATTCCTTTCCATGTCCGCGCGGACCTTTTTCGCGTCCTGGCCGGTATGCTTGGCCATGATGTTGATAAGGCGGGTCTTGCTCTCCTGCATCTCCTTGCTCTCGATCTCGATGTCGGTGGCCTGACCGGAGATGCCGCCGCCCCAGATGAGGGGCTGGTGGATCATGATGCGGGAGTTGGGCAGCGCGTAGCGCTTGCCCTTCGAGCCGGCGGCCAGCAGCACCGCGCCGAAGCTCATGGCCATGCCCATGCAGATGGTGGAGATGGGGGCCTTGATGAACTGCATCGTGTCGTAAACCGCCAGGCCGGCCGTGACCATGCCGCCGGGGGAATTGATGTAGAGGTTGATCTCTTTCTCGGGGTCCTCGGCGTCAAGGTAAAGCAGCTGGGCGATAACGGTATTGGCGGAAGCGGTGGACACGGCGCCTTCCGGGTCGCCGAAAAAGATGATCCGGTCTTTAAGCAGGCGCGAAAAGATGTCGTACGACACCATCGAGCCCTGGTTCCATTTTTCAAGGATTGTCGGTATTAGCATTGTTCCTCCTGTAGCTTTATGAACTTCCGGCCCGCTCTAGGCCTGCTCTTCCTTTATTACGGCTTTGTCCTTCACCAGGGTCATGGTCTTGTTCTCCACCATGGAGGCCCTTATATATTCCTTACGCTTCTCGAAAAGCTCGCGGCCTTTCTTCTTCTCTTCCTCGGTGTTAAGACGCGCCATCACCTTTTCCAGTTCGGCGTCGAGCTCGGCGTCGGTGGCCTCTATCTTCTCTTTCTTGGCGATATGGTGCAATATATAGGTAAGGGAGAGGTTGCGCTCCGCGACCGGCCTGAGCCGCTCAAGGAGGGACTCGTCCGGCATATGCTGCTCGGCGGGCGCGCGCTTCTTGAAGAGCTCGAGCAGTTCCTGCGTCTCTTCCTTGACCAGGGTGGGGGGAAGAGCGAGCGGGTTGTTCTTTATAAGGGCTTCCTCGAGCTGGCCCAGCATGTCCTTCTCGGTTTTTTCAGCGGAGCCCTGCTCCAGGAGCTTCCGCACGTTCGCCTTCAGCTCCTCGACGGTCTTCACGCCGGCTTCCTTAAGGAAGTTCTCGTCCAGCTCGGGCACTATTTTCTGCTTCAGCTCCGTGACCGTAACCTTGAAATGCATCTTCTTGTCGCCAAAAGGCGCGTCGAACTCGCGGCTCTCGCCTTTCTTCGCGCCTATCACGGCCTCGGCCAGGCCGGCGATGGTCTGGGGGCTGGAAAGGTCGACGATCTCGCCTTTCACGGCGCCGTCGGCCACGATCACGCCGTTCTCGAAGGTGTCGTAGTCCACTATCACAAAATGGTTCTTCGTGGCGGCCTCGCCCTCGGCGCCGGGCTTAAGGTAGGCGTTGTATTCGCGCACCTGGTTTATATATTTTTCGACTTCGGCGTCGGTGATCTTGTGCACCTTGCGGGTGGCGGCGATCTTCTCGTAGCCCTTCGGCTCGATGGAGGGGGAGCACTCGAACTGTATCTCGAAATAGAGGGACTTGGCCGGCTCGTAGCTGACGTTCTTCAGCATCGGGGCGACTACGGGGTTGAGCTGGGCGCCTTTGAAGATCTCGGGCAGCGAGGACTTGGCGGCGATGTCCAGGACCTCGTCCTTGACCATCGACGGGAACTGGTCTTTTATCATGGTCAGGGGAACTTTGCCCACGCGGAAGCCGGGCAGGCTGACTACGCTCTGGAGGCGGACCAGGGCCTCCTGGGAAGCCTCGGCCAGCGCCTTGGAGTCCAGGTTCACCCCGAACACATGCACGCAGCCTTCCTGCTTGATCTTCTTGATCTTATCGCCGAAACCTAAAGTAATGTTCATGTTTCCTCCGATGGTGTAGTTGAAATTTCTTATAAGTGTCGGGACGGGGACTTGAACCCCGACGGGAATTACCCCACATGGTCCTAAGCCATGCGCGTCTGCCAATTCCGCCATCCCGACTTTAAAGATCGTGCGCGCCGCCGGGTCCCCTAAAAGAAAAAGAGTAATGAGTAAGAGCGTTGAATAAACCGGGGAGGCTTCACCTGCGCCCTTTTACTCTCCTGCATTACTCATTACTCCGGCGTTAAATCGAATGGGCCATACGGGATTCGAACCTGTAACCTTGCGCTTAAGAGGCGCCTGCTCTACCGTTGAGCTAATGGCCCGTCGCTTTTTATTATACATAAACATGAATTGTTTTCAAAATACTTTCCGTATTTTTACGTCGTACTTCCCTTTGCCCGTGATAATTGCTAAATTTGTTCCTATGCTCAAGAGGGAAACCGCGCTGCTCTGCCTCTCGCTCCTGCTCGCCCCGGCTCTCCTGCCGGCCGAGGAGGACCTCGCCGGGATCTACGCGGACGCCTCGGCCCAATGGATGGACGGCAGGCCCGAGGACGCGGCCGGGGCCCTTAAATACGTTATCTACCGCTCTTCCGACCAGGCGCTGAACGCGGCCGCGCTGCGCGACCTCGCCGTGCTTCTCGCCGAGGCCGGGAAGAACGAGGAGGCCCTGGCCTACCTGCTGAAGGGGGAGATACTCAGCCCCGAGGATTTCTACATACATTTTGAAAAAGGCTGGAACCTGCTCAGCCTCGAAAAATACCAGGACGCGCGCGCGGCGTTCGAAAAAGCCCTCACGCTCACCGGCGACCAGGACCTCTCCAACCAGGCGCGCTTCGCCATGGGCATCGCCGAAGCGGAACTGGGCGGCCCGAACGCCGCCATAGAAGACCTCCGCTCGGTCTACAGCCGCTACCCCTACCTGCTTTCGCCGCTGGCCCAGCTGATAAGCGCGAACCTCGAACGGATCAAGAAGCGCCCTCACGCGGTTAACTTCATAAAGGAGGCCCTCACCTTCGACCAGCGCAATATCCAGGCGGAGCTGGACCTCGCGCGCCTGTACGAGGAGGCCAATTTTTACGTGCCGGCCTGGCAGACCTATTACACGCTGTCCGACCTGGACCCCGCCGAGCCGTTCTTCATCGAGAAAGAAAAAAAGCTCCGCAAGTACGTGAAAGGCAAAACGGACAATATGCTTTACTGGGCCCGCATGGCCTGGCCGGCCCACAAAGACCCGCTTCCGACCGAGGGCGCGAAAGTGAAGGTCGGCCTTTACGCCGGAAAGGACGGCGTTCCTTCGCTCGTAAAGAGCTTCAGCTTCATAGCCGCCACGGACTTCGACCTGGTGGATACGCGCCTCGGCAATATTTCCTCGGGCAGGAGCAATATGCAGTGGACGGTCTCCTACGACGAGATGAACCGGATCTACGAGATACGGGACAGCATGGGCGCGAAGGCGCACACCACCACCAACAGCCTGCGCATAGTCCCCAAGGTCCCCGGCGGCGTCATCCTTATCAAGAACCCCGACCTGGCCGGAATTTACGGAGTGAACAGGGGCGACAAGGAGATCTCGGGAGAGCTGCTGGCCCTGGTGCGCGAAAAAGGCTTCTGGCTCATCAACGAAACTTCTCTCGAGAACCTGGTCAGCCCGGTGACGGCCAAGCTGGCCGACGGCTCCAGGCTGCCGGAGCAGCTCAAGGCGATGGCGGTGACCGTGCGCACCCGCCTCTCCCGCCTGGCCATGCTGATCTCCCACGAAAGCAGGGAGTACAACCTCTGCGACTCCGCGCATTGCCTTCCCTTCCCGGGACTGCAGGGAGAAAGCTCGCCTTCGGCCGCGGCAGCCTCGGAAACGAAGGGGGAAACCCTTCAGGCGGGCCCGGGCCTGGCGCCCGCGGACCTCCACCGCGCCTGCGGCGGCTTCACGAGCGCCGGGGTCAGCGACGGCGGCAGGCCGATGCCCCGCATGACGCCTTTTAACTTTTACACGCACACCCTGCTCGGCCCTCCCGAAGGGCTTCTTTGCCTGTCGGAAGACAAGACGATCAGCTCCGACGTATACTGGACCCTCCTGCTGGAGCCGCGCTGGATCGAGAACCGCATAAACCGCTCGGGGAAAATAGGCTACATCCGCGCGATAACGCCCATGGCCCGCGACGCCGCCGGGGCGCTGAAAGCGATAAGAGTGGACGGGACCGCCGGGTCGGTCGTGGTCGAGGGGGCTGGCCCCATAGCCTACGCCCTCGGC
>CAZUQT010000210.1:0-5530 GCA_964622585.1 uncultured Elusimicrobiaceae bacterium
CCACCGCGTCCCTCAGGTCGGACGGGGTAGCGTTATGCGGGCGCGTATAGGCGAACACGCCCGCGGTTACCGCCAGAAGAGCAAGCACTGGTATTTTGGTTTTCATAATGTTACCTCGCACCGCTGATCTGCGTTCACTCACATACGATTTACTGCAACACATTCACGTCCAGGACAAGTGCCTAAGAGTCAACGACGGGACCTCGCAAGGCGGAACCCGAAGGCGGAATCCGGGTCGCCAAAATAGGCGCTGGCGCGGCGATCGGTCCGCAGCTTTCCGGCGCCGACGTAGCTGAAGGAACCACCGCGAACCACCCGATTGGAGCCCGCACCTTCAAAGGCGCTGCCATCAACAGGAGCGCCTTTATACGAATCCTGGTACGTATCCTGCATCCACTGCCAGACATTTCCCGCCATATCGCATAACCCCTGATCGGTGTTCCCGGCAGTCTTGGAACACACAGGCATTGTGCTGTTTTTACCGCAGCCGAAACTGCCGTGGCCGAACGTTACCGCCCTGAAGCAGGTGGGGTCACCATTGCCCCACGGGTATTTCTGGTCTTTGCCGCCGCTTTTCGCCGCGTATTCCCACTCGGCCTCGCTGGGCAGCCTTGCGCCTTCGAACCCGGGCTGCTTACTTTTGAACTTGGCGTATGCGACCGCCTGATCCCAGTCCACACAGTTGACCGGATGAAGCCGGCGGCCCGGCACGTTCCAATTGCAATATTTATTGGTATCCGGCTCCGTGCACTCGCCCACGAACACGCATTCCGCGTATTGTTCCACGGTCACATGCGTTTTGGACATGTCGAAGGTTTCAATGGAAACATCGTGAACCGGTATGGCATCTTTAAAACCCGTCTCTCCGCAATCGGTCCCCATCGCGAACTTCCCGCCGTTGATGGTAATCCACTCGATCGGCTTGGTTAGCGCGTTCTTAGGCTGATCGTTACCCGCGGCAGAACTTTTAGCGGATGACTCCCTTCCGGAGCCGGTCTCCACAGGGAAAGGCTTAGCCGGCTTCGCAATACTGGCCTCCGCGCCAGCCTCGGTTTTCAGCGTGTCAAGAGGGCTGTCCGCCACCGCGTCCCTCAAGTCGGACGGGATGGGGTTGTGGGGGCGCGTATAAGTGAATGCGCCCGCGGTTACTGCCAGAAGAGCAAGCACTGTTATTCTAATTTTCATAATGTTCCCTCACACCGCTGCTTTAGCGTTCACTTATATACCGATTTACTGCAACAGCTTCACATCCAGGTCAAGTGCCCAAGGATCAACGACCGGACCTCGCAAGGCGGAACCCGATGTCGTCGTCGGGGCGGCCGAAGTTGGAGGTTGCGCGGTACTTGGCCCGCAGGAATCTGGCTTCACTATAGCCGTAGGCGCCGCCACGAATCACTATTTGGGTGTTCATACCTTTAAAAGCGCTGCCGTCAACAGGTGCGCCCTCATATGAATGATGGAACGTGTCCTGCACCCATTGCCACACATTTCCCGCCATATCGCACAAACCCTGCGCTGTGTTTCCGGCAGTCTTGGAACATACGGGCATCGTACCGTAACCGTTTGCACTGCAACCGCCATTACCATACATCACGGCCTTGTCACAGGTCGCTTCCTCATTACCCCATGGGTATTTCTGACTCCTGCCGCCGCTCGTAGCCGCATATTCCCACTCAGCTTCGCTGGGCAGCCTTGCGCCCTCGAATCCAGGCTGCTTGCTTTTGAACTTGGCGTATTTATCCGCCTGCTCCCAGCTCACGCAGTTGACCGGGTGAAGTTGCCGGCCTTTCACGCCCCAGTTGCAGTACTTATCGCGGCCCGGCTCCGTGCACGCCCCTTTGATCACGCACTCCTTGTATTGTTCTACTGTCACATCCGTTTCGGATATATCAAAAGTTTCGATGGCAACCTCGTGAGCCGGCTTGGTAAAATCAAAACCCTCCTCATCGCTGTCGGTCCCCATTATGAACTTCCCGCCATTGATGGTAACCCACTTAACCGGCTTGGTTGGAGCGATCTTAGACGGATCGTTACCCGCGGCAGAACCTGATGACCCCCTTCCGGAGCCGGTCTCCACAGGGAAAGGCTTCGCCGGCTTCGTGATATTGGCCTCCGAGTCGGCCTCGGTTTTCAGCGTGTCAAGAGGGCTGTCGGCCACCGCGTCCCTCAGGTCGGATGGAATAGCGTTATGTGACCGCGAATAAGCGAATACGCCGGCGGTTACCGCCAAAAGTACCGGCACTATTATTTTTATCCTCATAACACCACCTCCAATAGCTGTTCTCTCCAAAATAGTGTAGAACAAATCCCGGCAAAAGTCCCGAAGGGTTTCTAACCGTTATCTAACCGCCGGGCGATTTTTATGGAACTCGGTTAGGATGTATCCGCGTGATTTCAGAGTGACTATCCGCGCTCCGGTCAGGCAAAGTTTTTTCCGGAGACGGGAGATGCTCATATCCAAAGCTCCCCGTGCGCTGGGTAGCAGACCGGCTCCCCAGACCGCCTCGGACAAAAGGTCCCTTGAAAGGACCTCCCCCGGCCGTTCCATGAAAAATTTCAGCAGTTCGTATTCTGTCGGCCGGAGCGGGAGTTTTTTACCCCGGAACGCCACGGTTTTAGCCAGCAAGTCCATGGTCAGGCCCGCGGATGAGAACAGGGGCCGCCTGGCGGGCTTACGCCTGTTTGTCCGGCGAAGCAGCGCTCCGACACGCGCTTTAAGCTCCTCCATGGAAAACGGCTTTACCAGGTAATCGTCCCCCCCGAACCTCAAGCCCATCACCTTTTCCTCGGCCTTCCCTCTTGCGGTCAGGAAAAGTATAGGTACATCTAAAAACCAGGGTTCCTTTCTAAGCAGAAGACAAAGCTGAAGGCCATCGCCGTCAGGCAGGCCCCTGTCCAGAAGAATAAGGTCGGGGTTATCATCCTTTTTCAAAGACTCGAGAGCCTCGGAATTGGAAAAAGCGCGCCTGACCACATAACCCTCGGAGGCAAGAGCCCCGCTCAATGCCGCGCTTGCGGCGGGATCATCTTCGACAAGAAGAATAACGGATCTCGAATTCATACACTCGGCCATTGCCACTATAATTGACAAATCTCTTCACACAGCAGTTTCAGTTTTATCCCGTTCCGTCTTTTCGCGGGTTTATTAGCAGACTGTTAGTTACATATCAGACATAACGCGCGATTGGCGTTGGTGCCGATTAAGGTTCCTGACGAACACGTTGTGGTGTCGCTGATTGCTAAAATGCAATAGTTGCCGGAAGCTGCTTCTATGCGAACGTTTCCTTTGACATGCAGCTTATCGCCCGGCCCCGTAGTTCCGATGCCGACGTTGCCTTCTTTAGTGATACGCATCTTTTCTGTATTAGTAGCGACAGCAGAAGAACCTGTCCAAAATGCCAGGTAATTACTGTAGGATTCCCCATCAGCAACTATGAAATTATTTGCATTCCCAGAGTTATCCGATAATTTAAGGGCGAATCCGGACTGCCCCGAGAGAGTATTGGGAGGGCCGCCGTATAGGGAAGTAACCCCCCCGGACACACCACTAAAATTAATAGAAGATTGCTGACCTCCTGCGCCCAGGTTTTCCAATCTTAGAGCCTCTGTTGCGCTAGCAGCAGAAACAGACACATGCAATTTCGCCCCAGGATTCGTAGTCCCGATACCGACATTGCCGCCGCCTGCATTAAAGACAATATTGCCGTTGGCGGAATTTTCACCCGCTGTATATCCCTGGAGTGAAAAATAAGTATTGCCTCCCGCTCCTGAATTAAACCGCAGAGTAGAGCCGGCACTGCCTGATACAAAATCATAAGTAAAAAGCCCTATATTTCGACCAGCAGAATCGCCATAAGCTGCAATCGGAAGCAGCGGCCCCGTTCCAGCTCTAACATCCATTTTTTGCCCAGGACTCGTCGTCCCGATGCCGACGTTGCCGGTTGTCGTGCTCACAAACAGAATTGGATTGACGGCAGCTGTGCTTACAAGAACGTTCCCCGCAACATGCAGCCGTTCTAAAGGCCCCGTCGTCCCGATACCGACATTGCCGCTCATAAAGCTTACTGTCGACCCATTGATCGTGGTTGCTGCACCGGCCCGGCCTACTTGCACTGCCACATCGGCCGCAGTCGTGCGGTTATAGCCCCAGAAAGACGCCAAACCGTCCGACATTAATATTTCAGCGCCGGCGCCGGCGCCGTTAGCTGATCCGCCAGTTGAACGGATTAAGTTATCACCCTGGATGGCGCCGACAACGGAAAGCGCTGTCCCTGGGCTAGCAGTCCCGATGCCGACTTTGCCGGAGGAGCGGTAGACATCACCGCCGCTTACGGTCCAATTGGAACCGGTGCCCGGGGAGAGGAGTACGCCGTTGGAATAGACCGAGGCCGCGTTGAAGGAGCCGTTGACCTCGAGTTTATATCCCGGAACCGCTGTCCCGATGCCGACGTTGCCGCCATATCGCTGCATATAGACGTCGCTGTTGACGCCGTTGTTCCTTCCCTGGATATCCGATGCTCCGTCATATCCGAACATGATTCCCTGAGCCATCGGCTGGCCCACATATAAAGGGAAACCCGCAGCGGTCTCTATGGACGCCCTGGGGGTCAAAGCGTTCGGGATCACCCCGGAAGGCCCTACGGTAAGAAGCGACGTCGGATTCGTCGTCCCGATGCCGACGTTGCCGCTGGGGGTTATTGACATTACACTTCCAAATGCAGTATTTCCTACAAGTCCATTTCCAGAAGCATCAGAACCTAATGAAACACCGGCGCCGCTACCTCTCACCCTAGCTATTTGATAATTGTCTGCGCCAACTACCTCTAGTTTTACACCAGGCCCCGCTGTCCCGATGCCTATATTGCCGTTTCCTTTGACAATAAACAATTCCTGTCCCGTATTCGTCCCGCTTGATAAAAGCAGCACTGTGCTTGAAGCGACGGCGTTATTGCTTGAAACATGCAGCTCCGCCTGTGGACTGATCGTTCCGATGCCGATGTTGCCGCCAGTTTTTGCGAACAGAGCGTAGGAAACAGACGGACCGCCGGTTGCGCCTGGAGCAAGTCCAATGCCGTCATACGAACTGATGCTCAGATTGTTAGTTTGACGAGTCAGGCTGGAGAGATGGCTGCCTCCTACTGCGGCATCATAAGCCAGAATACCAGTTGAATCACCGCCAACAACTGTGCGGAGATTGCCGGCCACAACCAATTTCTCGCCTGGATTTGTAGTCCCGATGCCGACGTTGCCGTTATTCAACACAACCATTGTGGAGCCGGCTATCTGGAGCAGCGGGGTGGAACCGGTTACTCCTGTACCGCTTATCGCCATTGACGACACGTTTATTACAGGGAAATTGGCCATGTTCAGCGTAGTTGTCGCCAGATGGCTGCCCAGGTTATCGCCGGCGGGGGCGCTCTGGGGATACAGTATCCCGGTGGAGGTCATAGAGGAAACAATAGCGCCGGAACCGTCGCGCCAGATCTGCGCGTAGATATTGGCCGCCGTGCCGGTGGAGACAATATCCAGC
>CAZUQT010000211.1:0-5469 GCA_964622585.1 uncultured Elusimicrobiaceae bacterium
GTCGAGGCTGGCGCAGGGCTCGTCGAAAAGTATGACTTCCGGGGAGACCGCAAGGCACCTGGCGATGCAGAGGCGCTGCTGCTGGCCGCCGGAAAGACCGAGCGCGCTGTCCTTCAGCCGGTCCTTGATCTCGTCCCAAAGGGCCGCCTTCTTAAGCGAATCCACGACTTTTTCCTCGATAATATGCCTGTCGGTCACGCCGTTGACCTCGAGGCCGTAGGCGATATTCTCGAAGACGGTCTTGGGAAAGGGGTTCGGCTTCTGGAAGACCATGCCAACGCGCTTGCGCAACTCCGCGGCGTCGCAGGCCGGGGAGAGGATGTCCAGCCCGTCCAGGAGGATCTCCCCCTCAAGACGGCTGCCGGGCACAAGCTCGTTCATCCGGTTCAGGAGGCGGATGAAGGTGGATTTGCCGCAGCCTGACGGGCCTATAATGGCCGTGACCCGGCGCGGGCTGAAATCTATGGTTATGCCGTTCAGCGCGCGCTTCGCGCCGTAATAGAAGTTCACGCCGCGGGCGCTAATCTTGGGCTCGCAGCCGAACATGTCGGCCTCGCCCAGGGAATTCATATTAATTCCAACCGGACCACTGACCCGCGCCGGCGGCAAATTCCCCGTCTTCAGTTCTTTATCGACTTCAGGCATTATAGGTCTTCCTTTGTCTGGCCCTTATGTAGATGGCCAGCATGGACACCGACAGCACCAGCCCGAGCAGCAGCAGGCTGGAAGCGTAGGCGATGCGGGTCTGTTCTTCGGGGTGCGTGCCCTCCGTCATCAGGGCGTAAATGTGATACGGCAGGGCCATCACCTCGGAGAAGATCGAATGGGGATAGCCTTTTACGTAGAAAGCCGCGGCAGTGAAAAGTATGGGCGCGGTTTCGCCGGCCACCCTCCCCACGCTCAGGATCACGCCCGTCAGGATGCCGGGCAGCGCGGCGGGCAGGACCACCCGGCGTATGGTCTCCCACTGGGTCGCGCCGAGGGCCAGGGACGCTTCCCTTATAGACTGCGGAACAGCCGTCATCGCTTCCTGCGAGGCCGAAATTATCAGCGGGAGCGCCAGGATCCCGAGCGTAAGCGAACCGGACAGGATGGAAACCCCGAAACCCATATATTTTACGAACACGGTCAGGCCGAACAGCCCGAACACCACCGACGGGACGCCCGCCAAATTATTGACGCTGATGCGCAGCAGGTTCACTATCCAGCCTTTAGGGGAGTACTCGGTAAGGTAAATAGCGCAGGCGACGCCCAGCGGCAGGGCGAAAGTTATCGCGCCGAGCGTGAGGTAGAAGGTCCCGACGATGACCGGGGCCACGCCGCCCGCCGTCATGGAATCGCGCGGGGCCTGGGTCAGGAAAGCCCAGTTGATAGAGCCGAGGCCGCGGGCGGCTATGAAAAAGATGATGCCTCCAAGAAAAACGATGTTCGCCGCCATGCAGGCGAACAGCGCCGAAAAACCGAGCTTCTGGACCAGGTCGCGGCGCTTCATCGTGACAGCCCCAGTTTCAGCCTGAACCTGCGGCTGATGAGCTCCGCGGCGATGTTAAAGGCGAAAGTTATAAGGAAAAGTATCAGAGCTATGGCGAACAGCGCGTGGTAGTGGTCGCTCCCGACCGGCGCCTCGCCCATCTCGGCGGCGATCGCGGCGGTCATCGGCCGCACCGGGTCGAACACGGAATGCGGGATCACGGCGGAGCCGCCGGCCACCATCAGCACGGTCATCGTTTCCCCGATGGCCCGGCTCATCCCGAGGATGATCGCGGTTGAAATGCCGGAACCGGCGGCGGGGATGATAACTTTGGTGAGGGTCTGCCAGCGGTCCGCGCCGACGGCGAAAGAAGCTTCGCGGAAAGACCTGGGCACGTAGCTCAGCGCGTCCTCGGCGATGCTCGCCACGGTCGGCGTGGCCATCACGCCGAGTATGATGCTGGTGGTAAGCGCGCAGAGGCCGATGGGCAGGTTAAAAGTATTCTGGAGAAAGGGCGCGAGTATCACCATCCCGAAAAAGCCGTAGACGATTGACGGGACCGAAGCGAGTATCTCTATGACCGGTTTGAGCAAAGCGCGCTGGCGCGGCCCCGCAAGCTCGTGCAGGTACAGGGCGCTGCCCACGCCCAGCGGCACGCAGATCGCAAGCGCCCCCAGGGTGACCCAGAAAGAGGCGAGGATCAGCGGCAGGATGCCGAATTCGGCGGGGTCGGAGGTGGGATACCAGCTTTCCCCAAGCAGGAAAGCTTTCACGCTGACCTTGCCGAAGATGGGCAGGGCTTCTTTGAACAGCACCAGCACGATGCCGATAAGGAATGCCAGCGAGGAAAAAGCCAGCGCCGTGAACAGATATTTTATCAGCCGCTCTTTCTTTTTATTCATCAGCAGTTTCTTTCCGGACTTTCTATATATAAGTTTAGGAAAACCGCGTGAAGGCGGAATAAAGCGCGTGTAAAATCAATGTAAAGCCTGTTTTCCCGGCACAAAAGAGAGCCGGGAGCCTGCGGGGCTTATCCGCTGACTCCCGACCCTCGACTCCCGATCCTCGATCTCTTACTTAAGTCCGACGAACCCTTCTTCATTCACTATCTTCTGCCCCTCCGGGCTCTTCAGGAAGTCTATGAATTTCTTTACGGTACCCTCGGGCTTGCCGTTGGTGTACATGAACAGCGGCCGGGTGATAGGATACTTGTTCTTGAGCACGCTTTCCTTGGTCGGCATGACGCCGTCCACGGAAATGGCCTTAACCGAGGAACTGATGTAGCCCAGGCCGACGTAACCGATCGCGCCCGGCGTGCGGGCCACGATGGAGGCTATGGCCTGGTTGGAGGCCTGCATGATAGCGTCGGGGCGCACTTTCTTCTTGTCCAGCACCATTTCGCTGAAAGCCTCGAAGGTTCCGCTTGCGCTGTCGCGGGAGATGACGACGATTTTCATGTCTGGCCCGCCGAACTTGTTCCAGTTGGAAGCGCGGCCGGTGTATATTTCCTTTATCTGCGCCCTGGTCAGGTTGGCGAGCGCGTTTGAAGGATTCACGATATGCGAAATGCCGTCCATGGCTATCACATGCGCCTTCAGGTCGCGACCTTTTTTCGCCGCTTTCTCAAGCTCGGCGGCCTTGACCGCGCGGGAGGCGTCGGCTATATCGCAGGTCCCGTCGATGATCGAGGCTATGCCCACGCCGGAACCGCCGCCGCGCACGGAGATATCCTCGCCGGGGTTGTTCTGCATGAAGACTTCCGCCGCTTTCTGGGCTATCGGCAGCACCGTGGTGGAGCCTGCCAGCACCACCTTCGCGGCGGAGGCCGAGCCGGCCATGCCGAGCGCCATAAGTGTTATTATCAGTTTTTTCATTTTATTTTCTCCTGTCCTTGTTTAGAATTTAAGGTTGACGTCCGTCTGGAACAGCCGCTCGCGCTTGCGCGCGCTGTTGCTGATGGGCCTGGCGTCGAACCAGGCCAGGTTGACCGCGAAATCCCGCATCAGGCCGACGGCGAGCGTGAACTTCTGCCCTTTAACGTTGGTGGCGCCGCCGTAGAAGTCGGAGTCCGGGTAGGTGTCCAGCCAGGCGTTCTTCTGCAGCTGGCGGATGTTCCAGCCGAACTGTATCTGGCCGGAGTCGGAAACCGAGCGCTGGCCTAATTTCACGCCGGCGATCCAGCCCTTGTTGTCGCGGGAGAGCTGGGTATTCTGTATATAGTTGCCGTATAGGCCGGCATAGGTGATCTCGCAGCCGAAGAGCCCGAAGACCGGCATCGCTATCGGGTCCATGATATTCACGTTGAATTCAAGGTCCGGGCTGACGGAATTGTAGCCGTACTTGTACTTCGTGCCGGCCAGGGTATTGCTCGTCTGGTATTCAGTGGCCGAAGGCCTGTTGCCGAACACGGGGTGGCTCTTGACATGGTTGAAGCCGTAAGCCGCCGCGCCGAACTTGAGATCATACACGCCGTCGCTGTCGCGCCAGCTTACGCCGGGCTGAGCGAAAAGCAGGCCGGAGTCCTGGGGATCCCCCGCCACCTCGCTAAGCGCGAAGTAGCCGGCATTGGCGAAGAACTGCCAGTTCTGGTTCACGGGCGCGGTCACGCGTGCGCTGATCCCCTCGGGGTTGATGTCGCCGTCCCAGAGCATGTCGTTGGTGGTCCACAGCGGGTTCTTGTTGCGGCCGGCCGTGAAGGCCAGCCAGTCGTTCGCGTTGTACTCCATAAAGACATAGTCTATCCACAAGGACTTCTTGGAGAAGTTGGAGTCAAATGTCTGGTTGGTGGACCGCGGGTCCGCGCTGCTGCCGCTGGCGAAGCCAAAGCCGGTATAAACTTTCTCGTTCACCTTGGCGTCCACGAAGAAGCGCAGCCGGTAGCGGCCCCGGTGCTGGTTGTAAACGTTATTCTCGTTGTCGTTGAACTGGTAGCGCAGGCGAACGTCGCCGCGGAACTTCATGGTCTGCACCCACATCGGCAGCGTCGCATTGCGCTGCTGGGAAATTTCTTTTTTCATTTCCTCCTGGGTTCCGATCCGGATCTCCTGGGCTTCGCCCGGGTCGATCACGCTTTTTTCAACAAGCCGGTCGAGCAGCATATCCAGCTCTCCGGCGCGGGCGGGCAGGGCCGCCGCGAGCAACAGCAGGGCTAACAGTGGTTTCATAAGTTTCATGACTATAGTTTAGGAAAACCGGTTAAAGGCCGGATGAAGGCGGTGTAAATTATGGGTAAAGGAAGAGGGGGCTTAAAAAAAGCCAAGGCCGCCTTTCGGCGGCCTCAGGCCTTAAAAGAACTTCGTTAGAGCCTAGTAAACCGAAGCGGACGCCACGGCCGAGCTGCCGAACGCGGCTTTCACGTTCCCGTTCACGTCCAGGAAATCGGAGGAGATATAGGAGACGAGCTTCGCGTGGTCGAAAGGGTCTATATTGGGGGCCACGGCGCCCTCTTCGCGGTCGGGGGTGGACAGGTCGTTCATGAAATACGCGCTGACCTGGCCGCCGTTCTGTCCGGCCGTCGTCACGAAGTAGACCAGGCCGTACTTCATCCAGTCGCCGCCGGTGAAATAGACTTCCAGCCTGCGCTCCACGCCCCTGGAATCGATGATGCGGAACACGTTGAGAATGCGGGAATTCTCTTCGCTGTGGATCTTATTGTATATCGCCGGATAAGCGGAAACGACCTCGCCGTCTTTCAGGCAGTTACGGGTAATGTCCACCAGGCCGACGCCTCCGGGGGTAACCATCGTGATCGAGGGCGCCGGAACCACGGGGACAGGGAGCTTAGCGGCGGACGCGGCCTGGGGCAGCTGCGCGAACGCGTAACTGACGGGGCCCGTCTTCGCGAAAGCGGAGCCGGACAGGGAAACCAATGAGATAAAAGAAACCAATTTAACGAACTTTTTCATGACACGAAGCCTCCGAAATATAATTTTCTGTTATATTCCCGATACTTTGTGCTAAGTTCCGTTATTAGGTGGGTGAACTTAACGCGCCTTCCG
>CAZUQT010000212.1:0-5462 GCA_964622585.1 uncultured Elusimicrobiaceae bacterium
GGACGGGGTTCTCCCCCCTCGAACCCTTTGGGGAAGAGGGGGGCCCCGCCATAATTTCCCAAGGCGGGGGGGAAACCGCGCAACGGTTTCCCAACTTCCAGGGTTCGCGGGGGGAGAACCCCGGCCGCCCTGAGCGCGAAAAAAACTATGTACGAAAATCTTGCCACTAAGTACCGCCCCGGGGACCTCACTGAGGTCATGGGGCAGGAAACCATCAAGCAGACCATACTGAATGCCGTGAAGATGGGCCGAATCGCCCATTCCTACGTGTTCTACGGCCCGCGCGGCTGCGGCAAGACCACCATAGCGAGGATCCTGGCCAGGAGCCTCAACTGCCACAAGCCCAAGGACGGCGTCCCCTGCGGGAAATGCCCCTCCTGCACGGAGATAGCGGAATCCAAGTCCCTTGACGTAATAGAGATAGACGCGGCCTCCAATACCGGCGTGGACAAGGTCCGCAGCGTGATCATAGAGCAGGTCAGCTTCGCGCCTTCGCGCGACAAATACAAGATCTATATCCTGGACGAAGTGCACATGCTTTCCTCCGGCGCTTTCAACGCCCTGCTCAAGACCGTGGAAGAGCCGCCCGCGCACGTGGTGTTCATCATGGCCACCACGGAGCACGGCAAGGTCCCGCTGACCATACTTTCCCGTTCCCAGTGTTTCCGCTTCCGCCCTATTTCCGAGGCGGATATCATCTCCAGGCTGAAAGAGATAACCGAGGCCGAAAAGATAAAGACCGAGCCTGAAGCGCTTAAGACCATAGCCCGCGCCGCCGGCGGCGCGATGCGCGACGCGATAACTTTGCTCGACCGCGCGGCCTCTTTCGGCCGCGGGGAAGTGAAAACCGACGTCCTGAACGATCTGCTCGGGCACCCCGGCGAAGCGGTGGTAAATTCTATGGCGCTGGCGCTGGTGAACCGCGACGCGCCGGCGCTTCATTCCGCTTTCGAGAAGCTTAATTCCGAGGGGTACGACCCGCTCGCGGCGCTGAGGGAGCTCCGCAATAATTTTTCAGAGGCTTTCCTGGCCGCGCAGGGCTTTTCCAAGGATGCCGCGCCGATCAAGGGCCTGCCGCCCGGCACGCCGCCCGCCCTGCTCGCCCGCCTTTCCCGCAAGCTTAACGTCATAATAGAGGAAGTTAAATTTTCCGATTCGCTCGCTATAGCTTCGGAAGTGGCGCTGTTCACTCTTATCGAGGTTCCGCAGGACCTGGAAGGAATGCTCAGGAAGCTGGAGGGTCTGGAGGCCCGGCTTTCTTCCGGAGCCCTTCCCGAACCGCCTTCCGCCGGCGGTCAAAAAAAAAATGAGGCTTTAGCCCCGCAGCCGGCCAATGTGCCCGTCCGCGGCGTTCCGGCCCCCGCCCCTCAGACCGCTCCTGCCGCGCCTGTATCTGCGCATTCAAGCCCGGCCGCCGCAACTGCGGCCCCGGCCGACGCCTGGAAGAGGATGCTTGGCCAGGTCTCCTCTAAAAAGCCCGGGCTGTATAATATAATGCTTTCGGTGAAGATAGTTTTTTCCGAAGAGAACAAATGGCGGATCCTGAGCGCCAATAAGTTCGAAACGGCCATGATCGAAAAGGCCAGGCCGGAGCTGGAAGAGATGCTCGAGCGCTTCGCCGGGAGAAAAGTAACGCTGGTCCCGGAACTCGTCCAGCCCGCGGCGCAGGCGCCGGAGGAGCAGGCTTCCTCCTTCAGCGAAAGCGACCTGCCGCCCGGAGAGGAAGAGACGGTGCTCGAGGACTCCCTCGAGGCGGAGGGCGCGCAGGAAACCGCCGCCGCGCCGAAGCAGGATGGTCCCAGACCGGTCTCGGCCGAGACCGAGCCCGAGTTGAAGCACCTGACCAAGGTTTTTCACGGCCGCATAGTAAAGATAAACAAAGTCAAATGAAAGCTCTTGAAAAAATTATCGGCGTTTTCCGCAAGTTCCCCGGGGTGGGCCCCAAGCAGGCGGAGCGCTTCGCCCTATACGTAGTGAGGGCCTCGAACCCGGAGATAGAGAACCTGGTGGAGGCCCTGCGCGGAGTCAAGGCTTCGGTAAAGCACTGTTCTGAGTGCTATAACTACGCCGAGGGCGATCTCTGCCCCGTCTGCGCCGACCCCAATAGGGACCGCTCGCTGATCTGCGTGGTGGAACGCCCGCAGGACCTTGCCGCCATCGAAAAGGCTAAAAGTTTCTCCGGGGTCTACCACGTGCTGCACGGCGCGGTCTCCCCGGCCTCCGGCGTGCAGCCGGACCAGATAAAATTAAAAGAGCTGCTCGACCGCGTGCGCGCGGCCGACGGCGCCGTCAAAGAGATCATAGTGGCCACCAATCCCGACGCCGACGGCGAGGCCACCGCGATGTACCTGATCCGCCTCCTGAAGCCCTATGTGGACAGGATCACCCGCATAGCCTACGGCATGCCGCTTGGCGGGGACATAGACTACATGGACGAGGTCACCCTCGGCTACGCCCTTAAAGGGCGCGTTAAAATTTAACCTCACCGTCCTTCACCAACATTCTACGCCGTAACTCTTCCAAGCTTATTCGCGGACACTTTTACGCGCTATGCTTTTTTCCTATTACCGCAGGCCGCTTTTCCTGCTGCTCCTTCTTTACGCGGGCGGCATACTCCTGTTCAAGGACTTTTTTATCAAGCCGCCGGAGGCGCTGCCTTTCGCCCTGCCGCGCTCCGGCGTCCTTATAGAGGGGCGCGTGGCCGAGTATCCAGCGGCCGCGCCCGGCGGAACGCGGTTCGCGCTTGAAACCTCCAGGGTCTACGGGCGGCCGCTCAGGACCGGGCTGATGGTTTACGCCCGTCCGTCCGCGGCGGCTTCTTACGGCGACAGGGTATCGTTTCTCGCCGACCTGGACGCGCCTCCGGGCGCTTCTGTCCCTGGCAGCCTGGACTGGGCGGAGTATCTTCTGGACCGGGGCGTGGTAGCCCAGGCCCGCGCGCGGGAGCTGGAGATCTCGGCCCCGGCGAATTCTTTTATCAGGCTGGCGAGGAAATTCCGCTATTCCGCGATGAGCGCTTTCGAGGCGGGGCTGCCGCCGGAGGCCGCGTCCGTGCTCGGGGGAGTCGTCCTGGGCGAAAAGAAGAGCGTTCCGCCGGGGCTTAAGACGGCTTTCCAGGATTCCGGCGCGATGCACCTGCTGGTGGCTTCAGGCTCGAATGTGGGGTTCGTCGTGGCCGTGGTCTATTTCCTCTGCGCCCGCCTGGGCCTGAAGAAAAAACGGTCCGGCCTGGCGGCCCTGGCCCTCGCAGGGTTCTATGTGACGGCCGCCGGGATGGATACGCCGCTGGTGCGCGCCTATATCATGTTCTCCGCCGGGCTTTGCGCCTGGGTTCTGCGCCGGGAGGCGGGGGCTTTCCACGCGCTTACCGCCGCCTGCCTGCTCATCCTCGCTTTATGGCCCCGCTATATTTTCGACGCGGGCTTCCTGATGTCCGCTCTCGCCGCTTACGGGCTGATCGTAGGCATGGCGCTTTGGGGCCGGTACGCGAAAAAAGGAGGCCTGGCCGGCTACGCCGCGGGGCTCTTCCTGATGAGCTTCTTCGCCCAGCTCTGCCTTTACCCGCTGCTTGCGGTTTATTTCCATAAAATTTCTTTGATCTCCCTGGTCTCGAACATGGTCCTGGTCCCGGCCTCCGGCCTGGCCATGGGGCTTGGGTTCCTTCTGGCCCTGCTCTCCGGGGCCGGGGCTGTATTTACGGGCCTGGCCTATGTGACGGGGCATTTTGTGGAAGTTTTCATCGGCGCGGTCAGGTTTTTTGCCGGGCTGCCTTTTTCCTCGGTCAGCGTGGCTGAGCCTTCCTCCTGGTTCGTGGCTGGCTTTTTTGTGCTGGCTTTGGCCTTGCTCCACGCCCCGCTGCTCGGGTTCAGCAGCCGCAGGCTTTACCTCGTCTCCGCCTTCGGGCTGCTTTTGATCTCCGCCGGCCCGCTTATAAAAGTTTCGGCCGCGGGCCCAGTTAAATGCAGGGCCGTCCTTTTCGGGGATTCTAACACCTCGAGCGCCCTGATCAAGGTTCCCTCCGGGCTTTTCCTGGTCAACCCGGGGGTGAACGGGAAAAAGCTGGCGGACTCGGTTTTTACGGAGGGCTCGCGCACTTTGGAGGGGATAATCCTGACCTCGCTCGAGGAAAAGAATTTCAGCGGGCTGGAGGAGTTGTCCGGCGCCGTAGTGATAAAGAGGATCTTTATCCCGTACGGCCCGTGCGCCGGAGAATTAAAGAGGCTCCTGGCCAGGGCCGAGAAGAGCGGCGCGCGCGTTTACAGGGCCTGGCCGGGAGAATCGCCGGCGCCGGAGCTTAAAGAGGCGGCCGCGTGGAGCGGGCGCGGCCCGGGGTATAGCGGCAGGGGCGATATCCTGGACTGGGAAATAGAGGGGCTGAGGATAGGCAAAGAGGGCGGGTACGCCGAGCAGGCCTGCGCCTGCCAAAAATGCCCCGCGCCGGTTTCAGCGCGGAAAGGGAAAACGGTAGCGCTGGAATTCGAGCCTGCCGCCGCGGCTTGCGGCGAAGCTGAAAACAAGAAGTTTATTTAATGTGCGGGTAGGCGGCGCGCAGCTTGGCCTCGTGGCCGCGCTCCTCGGTTACGAGCTTATGCAGGCGTTCCCGTTTCCAGACTAAGGGAAAGGCCGCCTCGAACATCTGGTAAAATTCAGCCGTCTTTATCTCCTGCCGTATCGCGTAAGCGGCCAGCTGGTCCTCGGTGGAATCCTCGCCCGGGGCGCTTTCAAAAAAACCTTCCTGTTTCACTTTCTCCAGGAAGGCCGGCCAGGTCAGCGGGTTGACGTTCAGCGGGTTCCAGTGCCCCAGCATCTCCAGGAACAGCTGTTTGTGCGTGGCTTCGTCGCCGGCCAGGCCGGCGCAGAGTTCCTTCGTTTTCGTGTCGCGGACCCTTACGACCATTTTAAGGTAGAAGGTCCGTCCTTCTTCTTCCATCATGGCGGCCAGGCGGAAAAGGTCGCGGAGATGTATATTCTCCCCGAATTCCCTGAAGCGGCTTCCTTCCGAGGGGCGGGCCCCCAGCCAGCGGCGGCGCAGGAGGAGATAAGCCAGCAGGCCGACCGCTAAAGCGGCCGGAAGGTAAATAGTTAAATGTTCGCTCATATTTGGAATTATACAAAAGGCCGGGATAAAATCAATCGGAAGCCTGGCGCCGGGACTGCTTTATGCCTGAGCGTATTTTTTTGCCTTCGAGACGGCGCTGCTTCGAGCCGTAGGAAGGCTTTGTGGGGCGCCTGTGTTTGGGAGGGCGCGCGGCCCGCGTAAGGAGCTCTTTTATGCGGGCCCTGGCGGCTTGGCGGTTCTGTTCCTGGGTGCGGTATTCGCTGGCGATGATCAGGATATCGCCCTCGTCCGTAAGCTTGGAGCCGGCCAGGGCTTTGAGCCGCTCCTGCGCGGACCAGGACAGGCCGGAGAGGCGCGGGAAGAAGCGCAGCTGCACGGTGGTGGCCACCTTGTTCACGTTCTG
>CAZUQT010000213.1:0-5382 GCA_964622585.1 uncultured Elusimicrobiaceae bacterium
TCCCGGGAACTTCTCGGTAAATTCGTTATTGAGGTGGCTTTTCGTGAGGGCGGCCTCTTTCCCCTTCTTCCTTTCGTCAAGGTCGGTGATGCCGGCGTAGATACCGTGCACGAAATTTTCCGCGGGGGACGGGCCGCCTGGGCTTTCCTCCGGCGCGGCGACGGGCTCCTCCACGGCGCAGTCGCATTCCTCAGGCAGGGGCTGCGCCTGCGGTTCAGGCTGCGGCTCGGGCTGCGGCTCGGGAAGCTCGGGCTGCTCCGCCGTGAAGACCAGCGTCTTCTCCTCTTTCACTTCCGCGGGCGGTTCCGCCGTCTCGCCTTCGCCGGCATCCGCCAGCGCCAAAGAACCCTCGGCCCCGGCGTCGCCGACCTCTCCGAAATCCGCGTCGGCGGCGTTCTTGATCTCCAGGTACCTGCGTATGGAATAGATCATCGCGAAGAGAGCGGCGATAAAAGCCGCGGCCAGGACGTAAAAATACGGGTCCATCCAGGCGGTATAAAGATTGAATTTAGCGGGCATAGCGATATCTCCTACAGTTTGACTTCCTGCCCCTCTTTGACGGCAAAGCATTTCAGGCGAGAACCCGCCTTCTTGATGCGGCGGGCGCACTCGGCCACGATACGGTCCAGCTCCGAGTCGTAGCGGTCCTGGTTATGGTGATAAAGCCCCAGCGCGCTGACTTCGGCCTTAAGCGCAAGGTCCAGCGCCTGTTCCCAGGTGGAGTGGCCCCAGGTCCTGCGCCTGGGATATTCGGCCGGGGTATAGTCGGCGTCGTGCACCAGCAGGTCGGCGCCGCGGCTGAAAGCCACATAGTCGCCGAACTCCTTCCCGCCGGGGTGAACAAAACCGAGCTCATTGTCGGTGAGGAAGGCGAAACTTTTCCCGCCCTCTGAAAATTTATAGCCCAGGGCGTTATTGGGGTGGCTGAGCTCGATGGGCAGCACGTGCATCCCGGCTATCTCGCAGCCGGCCACGCACATGGTGGCGAACTCGAAGCGGGCGGAGATCTCCTCGAATTTGACCGGGAAGCCGGGGGGCTGCATGGTCTTTGCGATTATCTCCCTGACCGGGTCCGAGGAAAAAGAGCAGCCCATTATCTTGATGTGGGTCTTATTGTTATAGATCGGCGCGAAAAAGGGGAAACCCAGAACGTGGTCCCAGTGGGAATGGGTGAACAGCATCGTAAAATTATGGTGGGCTTTTTTCAGGAGCTCCTTGCCCAGCAGCCGTATGCCGGAGCCGGCGTCGATGATTATCAAGTCGTCCTTTTTGGACCGGATCTCGACGCAGGTGGTGCTGCCGCCGTACTTGATATAGTTCTTGCCGGATACGGGGATGGACCCCCGCGCGCCCCAGAATTTTATTTTCATATCGGTATAATATTAGCAAATAACTTATCTATTATAGAACGAGCAGTTACCAAAGTCACATTGGGCTGCAACTTTCAGGTCAAAGTATTGTAAACTTTGGAAGTTATGGGCAAATACGCAAAATACGCGGCCAGCGCGATATTCCTGATCTTCGCCGCCACGCTTTCTCCCTGGAAATATAATTTTCCGCTGAACGACGACTGGGCCTACGCCCTGGCCGCGCGGGCGCTGGCAGCTACGGGCCGGCTCACCCTTTCGGACTGGGGGGCCTCGACGCAGCTGCCGCATATAATAACCGGCGCCGTCTTCGCCAAAGCCTTCGGCTTCAGTTTCTCCGTTCTGCGCACTGCGAACCTGCTTGTAGCCGCAGCGGCCCTCTTCGTTTTTGTCAGGCTCATGGACGAATTCGAGATAGGCCCTTTTGAAAAAATGGCCGCCGTCCTCACTCTGGCTTTCAGCCCTCTTTACCTGGTGCTGGCGAACTCCTTCATGACCGACATCCATTACCTCTTCTGGATGCTTTCGGCCGTTTATTTCTACGTAAGACGGCTGAAAGACCCGGGGGACGGCAGGGCCCTTTTCTTCGCCGGGGCCTGCGCCGCCGCCGCCTATCTTACAAGGCAGCTGGCCGTGGCCCTGCCGCTGGCCTTCACGATCATGCTGTTTTTGGAAGGCCGGGCCGGGCAGCGGTCCGTGGAGAAAGTTAAAGAAAAAAACAAAGCCCAGCCCTCTCCCCGGCGGTCATTCCCGGCCTGGCGCAGCCTCGCCGCGGTCTGGGCCCTGCCTCTTGCCGCTATGGGGGGATATCAATTCTGGTTCACGAGGATACACGGACCGACCTGGGTCTCGGGAAGTTATGTGGTCGGAGCGACCCTGGCCCATATAACGAAGCCCGGGCTTTTTATCGGCGACTCGGTTTACCGGGTCTTTTCCGCCATGCTCGAAAGCGGGCTGCTGCTTCTGCCGCTGGCCGCCGGCTTTCTCTTCAGCGCGCGCGGGTTTTCCTCCAGGAACGGCCTCCAGCACAAGGTCACTTCGGCCGGTCCCTGGCTGGCCCTGGCCGCGCTGGCCGTTTTCGCTTTCCTCTACGGCCCGCTGCCTTACCTTGAAAACACCCTCTCGCGCTCGGGCCTGGGAACGCTTACCCTGGGCGGGGCCGGCCTGAAGCCCTCCGGCCTTTTCGCAAGCCAGGCTTTCTGGCTGCTGGCCACCGCTGCCTCCCTGGTCTCGGCGGTTTTGCTGCTGTGCGCTTCCAGCCTGGCGCTGCGGGCCGGAGGACCGGCGCTGCGCTTTATCTTCGCGGCGGCGCTTCTGCAGCTTGGGGTTTCGCTCGCCGGCGCGAAGTTCTTCGACCGCTATCTGCTTACGCTGCTGCCCTGGTTCGCCTTCGCCGCGGCTTACGCCGCCAGGGGAGTGCGCTTCTCGAAGCCGGCCGCCAGCCTGGCGCTGGTTCTCTGCGCGGCTTTAGCCTGGGCCGGCATGAAAGATTACCTGGCCTGGAACGGGGCGAAATGGGAGCTTGCCCTGAAACCGCGGGCCGAAACCGCTCCGGGCGAGATAATAAACGGTTTCGACTACGAAGCCTGGTTCAATTATGAGAAGAACATGGCCTACCTGAAGAGCATGAAACCGCTCAACATGATAGGGGAATGGGAATGGCAGAAAGGCACAAACTACAAGGCTATCATATCTTTCACCCCCGACCCCCGCTTCAAGGTGCTGGACAAGATCGAATACTCAACCCCGCTTTCCTCCCGGAAAGGCGTACTATACTTGATGTCGGTAAAGCAATAGC
The DNA here is from genome assembly GCA_964622585.1 of uncultured Elusimicrobiaceae bacterium. GTDB lineage: Bacteria > Elusimicrobiota > Elusimicrobia > Elusimicrobiales > UBA9959 > UBA9959. Next base: position 3,166 of record CAZUQT010000213.1, read on the forward strand.
CAACCTGCCCGCGCACGCCCTCCTCGGTTGCCAACCCGCGGGCATTTTTAATAAAATATACATATGATATCCTTAAACGGCCCTTTCTGACCCGTTTACCCCATACAATTTTAACTTACCGGGAACCCCTTTGCCGGGGCGGAATATGACGATTAGCCAAAAATGAGGCATACAAGATTATGAACAATGAAAAAATAGCGATAGTAGGTCTCGGGATAATAGCCCCTAAAGCCCTTAATAAGGAAGAATTCTGGAAAAACGTGCTGGAAGGCCGCAACTGCATAAGCGAAGTTCCCGCGGACCGCTGGGACTGGAGACTCTACTATTCGGAAGACCATAAAGCCCCGGACAAGACCTATTCAAAGATAGGCGGCTTCATAGAGGGCTTCAAGTTCGATTCCATCAAGTACAAGATACCGCCCCAGACCGCCACGCAGATCTCCCGGCTGCAGCAGATGACCATCGAAGCCGTGCGCATGGCCCTGGAAGATTCCGGCTATGACAAGAAGCCTTTCGACCCTAAAATGGCCGCCGCCGTGATCGGCAATGCGATGGGCGCGATGCGCAAGGAAATGACCGACCTGCGCGTCTACAAGTTCTACAATGAGGATATCCTTAAAAAGACACCCGCTTTCGCTTCCCTGCCCCAGGAAAAACGCGACGCGATGATCAAAGAGTACGAGGAGGGCATAGACTCGGGCATACTCAACATAACCGAAGACACAATGCCGGGCGAGCTGTCCAATGTGACGGCCGGCCGGATAGCCAATATTTTCAACCTGAACGGCCCGAATATGACCATGGACGCGGCCTGCGCCTCCTCCATGGCGGCCCTGGACTACGCGGTGCTGGGCCTGCGCGCGAACAAGTTCGACATGGCGATAGCGGGGGGAGCCGACGAAATGATGTCGCCCCCTGCCTTCGTGAAGTTCTGCAAAATAGGCGCTTTGTCCGCGGACGGTTCCTATTCTTTCGACGAAAGGGCCAACGGCTTCGTAATGGCCGAGGCCGTCTCAATTTATATCCTTAAGCGCCTGTCGGACGCGGTCCGCGACGGCGACAAGATCTACGCCCTGGTGAACTCCGTGGGCGCGTCCTCGGACGGCAAGGGCAAAGGCATAACCGCCCCCAATCCCAAGGGCCAGAAAATAGCCATAGAGAACGCTTTCAGCCAGGTGGACTATTCCCCGGCCGACGTGGACTTCGTGGAAGCGCACGGAACCGCCACCAAGGTGGGCGACGCGGCCGAAGTGCAGGTCCTCCAGGAAGTGTTCGGCCCGCATATGAGCAGCGGCAGGAAGCTCGGACTTACCTCCATCAAATCGCAGATCGGCCACTCCAAGGCCGCCGCCGGCGCTATGGGCATAGTAAAAACCGCCCTGGCCCTCTATAATAAGACCCTGCCGACTTCGATCAACTGCGTGAACCCCAATCCCGGCATAAACCTGGACCTGTTCCGCGTCATCACCAAGGCGGAAGACTGGAAAAAGACCGGGATACGCCGCGCCAATGTCTCTTCCTTCGGTTTCGGCGGCACTAACTTCCACGTGACCATGGAAGAGTACACCGGCCCGAACCATCAGCGGAACGCGAAAGCCTCCGCGGAAATTCAAGCGCCCGCCCCCCGCGCCATGGCCGCGGTCGTTGAAAACCCCAAAGCTTCTTTCGCCGGCATACAGGGCGAAGCCGTTACCTTCACCGGCGCCACCCCGGCCGAGGTTATCAGCAATGCCAAAGCCGCCGCTGAAAGCGCCGTTTCCTGGGCTGAAGCTTACCCGATGTCTACCTTCGCCCAGCCTACCCAGCTAAAGGCAAAGGCCGCCTGGGGCGTGGCCATAGTGGCCAAGTCGCCTAAAGATCTTATGGAGAAAGTCGCCTTCCTGGCGGCTAATGCCAAAGAAGAGACCTGGACCAACCCGCCGCTCAACTTCAAGCTGAAAGGCGTCTATACTTTCAAGACCGGGACCAACAAGGCGAAAGTAGGCCTGCTGTTCCCCGGCCAGGGCTCGCAGTACGTGGACATGATGAGGGACCTGGCGGCAAAGTACCAGACCGTGCAGGCCACTTTCGACGAGGCCGACGTCATCCTTGAAAAGATGATAGGCGTGCGCCTGACCGAAGCGCTCTGGTCCAAGCCCGGCGAAACCAAGGAAGAACTGGCGAAGCGCGAGGACGCGATAAAGCAGACCCAGCTGACCCAGCCCGCCATGCTGACCG
>CAZUQT010000214.1:0-5292 GCA_964622585.1 uncultured Elusimicrobiaceae bacterium
AGGGCACGGTTACGACCGGCGCCCTCGACGCCGACGACGAAGACGGCGCGGTACAGTCGCTGCAGACCAAGGGCCTCTTCATCCTCTCTATCCAGTCCGAGGACACCAAGTCCAAGGGCATAATGAGCCTGAAGAAGTTCAGCGGCGGCAGCGTCTCGGGCCGCGAGATGGTCTTCTTCGGCGAGCAGATGGCCACCCTTATCGGCGGCGGCATCCCGCTCGTCCGCGCCCTTTCGCTGCTCTCCGAACACGCCGAGAACAAGAACCTCGGCGCGGTGCTTTCCGCGATCACCAAGGAAGTCTCCGCCGGCGGCGCTTTCCACAAAGCCCTGGAGAAGCATCCCAAGGTCTTCGACGAGATCTGGGTCTCGCTGGTGCAGGCGGGCGAGGTCTCCGGCCAGCTGCCGGCGGTGCTGCGCCAGATCACCGCCTACAGCGAATCGCAGGAAAACGTAAAATCAAAAATTATAACCGCCGTTTCCTACCCGGCCGTGCTGATGACCATGTCGATGGGCGTGCTCATTTACTTCGTGATGTACATTGTCCCGGTCTTTGCCGATATTTTCAAGGATTTCAACCTCACCCTGCCTATCCTTACCCGGACGATCGTAGGCATCTCGGCCATAATGAGCAAGTACCTCGTGCTTATCCTGGTGAGCATCATAGGCAGCTTCTTCGCCTTCAGGGCCTATATCGCCACCCCGCCCGGCAGGCTGACCTGGAACCATATCCAGATGAACATGCCGCTGTTCGGCACGCTCATCAAGGCCATGCAGGTCGAGCGCATGCTCACGACCATGGCCACCCTGATCCGCTCCGGCGTCAGCATCCTGAACGCCGTCTCGGTGCTCGAGGGCGCCTTCAAGAAGAACCTCATCTTCCAGAACGCGCTAAGGAAGGCGAAGAACGATATCGCCAGCGGCCGCTCGATCTCGGAGTCCTTCAAGAAGACCGGGATCTTCCCGCCGATGGTCACGGAAATGATGTGGATGGGCGAGGAATCCGGCAAGCTGCCCGACATTATCGTCGTGCTATCCAAATATTACCAGGAGCAGATAGACCAGTTCCTCAGGCGCTTCTCTTCGATGATAGACCCGATCCTGGTGGTCGGGGTCGGCGGGCTGGTGGGCGTGATCGTGATGAGCATCTTCATGCCTATCTTCCAGCTGTCGCAGATCGGCGCCGGTTGAGGCGGGGAGGGGAAAATGAAAAAAATTAAAAGAGGCTTTACGCTTATCGAGATGGTGGTGGTGGTGCTTATCATGGGCATCCTCGCTTCTATGAGCATGCCGTATTACTACAAGACCATCGAAAGTTCGAAGGCCACCGACGCCCTGGCGATAGGGCAGCTCCTGGCCTCGGCCTACAGGATGTTCAAGATAGACAATCCTAATTTAAACCTGAGCGGCGATATAACTGCTGCCTGCAACTCCGGCGGCTGCAATGCCGGGGACGGCAATGCCTGCAATTTGGTCCGCTGCAATTATGTCGCCGCGCAGGATTGGACTAACGCTTCGTATAAGTTCAGCGTCGGCGGTTCCTGCGGCGGCGCCGCCGCCTGCGTCGACAGGGTCGACACCGGCGGGCCTTACGATAACTGGGGCTACAGCTTCAATACGATCGGCGGCTGCGCGGCTTTGAACGGCGCCCCGCCCTGTCCAAAATTCTGAGCTATGAAAACACGGAAAAGGGCAGGCCAGACCCTGATAGAGGTGACAATGGCCACCATGATAGCGGCTATAACCACCACCGCCGTTTTTTCCGTGGTGCTGTCCAGCTACGTTTCTGACTCCAAGGCCGACAAGCGGGACGCCGCGTCGATGCTTCTGAAGCGCGCCCAGGCCACCCTTAAAAGCTATGTAAGCGCGGTCCCGGGCGACGCCAATTATGTGCCCGTATCGGCTAGCGGCTGCGTAGGCTGTTGGTCGGCGGACAGCTCCGGCGGCTGGGCGCTGGCGGCCGGAACCCATGATATCTCTTCCCTCTTGAATGGCGGCAATAACCCGGTGCTGAATCCAACCGGCGCCGTCTGTTCCGGGGGCAGCACCGTCTGCGGGATTAAATATCTCGTAACAGACAGGGACTGCGGTGGCTTAACAGGCGCTGGCGCCTGCAAACAGGTGGCTTTCAGCCTGGTCTATACGGATTAATATGAAAGAACGGGAAGGCTTTACTCTGGCGGAGCTGGTACTCTCAGTTTTTATCTTCAGCTTTATCGCCGCCTCGCTGGCTACCATCGTGGCCACCACCAATCGCCATGTCTTCCAGAACTACCGGAAAAACATCATTAAAACCAATGTGCTCCTGGCAATGAAGAAGGTCCAGAACAACCTTTCGATGGCCACACGGGTCGACCTCCCTCTTCCCGGCACCGCCGGCAATGTGCTGGCCTTTGCGGTGAATGTGGATAAGGCCCTGCCAGACGGCTCCGGCTGCTATCCCATAACCATCGCGGCGCCGGCTTCCTGGCATTATTTCTGCCTGCAGAACGGCAGCCTTTATTATTTTACCGGGAATATCGCCTATAACGCTGCCACCGCCTGCGGAACCGCAGGCGCCTTCCCCTGGGCCGCAGCTTATGCCGCGCCGGGCGGCTGCTCGGCCGGAGAGAAGCTAGTAGAAAATGTAGTTCCGATGCTGACCGGTAACACTGTTTTCTCCCGGCATACTAACGACAATGTGCGCGAAGTGGATATCGTACGATTCCTCATCCGTTCGCAATGGATCGCCCCGCTAGGCACAAAGCAGCGCGATGTGGATTTCAGGCTGGACACCTCGGTCAGGTTCAACTGCGCCAAATAGGCGCTCCCTAATATTTCCGCTTCCCGCGGCAAGTCCGCTCTCCATTGAAAAACGGGGCTTTCTCTGCTAGACTATAAGGATGAAACCCCGCTGGAGAAAAGGCACGGCATTGCTGCAGACTTTGGTCATGTCCATCCTGCTTTCCATGATCGCCGTCTCGCTGATGAAGTGGGTACTCGCGCGCTACATGATCGCCGCGCGAAATTACCGCTCCGCCGCCGCCACCACCAGGGTCGACGGTTATACCCAGGCTTATTTTTCATGGATTAACTTCGGCAGTCCTTTAGGCAAGGCACCCCCATTGCCCGATGGAAAACCTATCAGTTACGGCGCTACCCCCGCAGGCACCACGAACAAAGTGACAATGTTCCTCCCGGACGAAGACATCTAGCGCCGCGTCTGCAATTAATCATGCGCTTGATAACCGCTTTAGCCTGCCTGTTCCTTGCCGCCGGCGCCCACGGCGCCGAGCTGGCCACCGCCCCTAAAGTCTCCAATTGGAACGTCAAGACTTCCCCGCACTTCGAGATACTGCATGAAGGCGCCTGGGCCCCCGCGTCCATCTCCCTGGAGCTGGAGAAGATCTATTCCTCGATGCGCCTGAAGATGTCGATGTTCGCCCCCTGGATGGTGAAGGAAAAGGCGAAGATCTATATTTACTCCTCCCAGGACTCCTATGTGAACGGGGAGTTCAACCCGCCGCGCTGGTCGAAGGGGCTGGCCTATTTTTCCAAGAAGACCGTCGTGGTCTACGATACGGGGGATATTACTAAGCTGAAGGCGGTTATCGCCCACGAGCTTAGCCATCTTTATTTCGAGGGCTTTTTCGGCGAGAAACTCAAGTATCCTCCGCAGTGGCTTAACGAGGGGCTGGCGGTCTACCTCGAGGAATCGGTTACGCCGGAGGGCGGACCCTGGAGCAAGGCGCTGGCGTATTTCCCGGCGGACCGGCAGACGCCTTTTCCTGGTTTCTTCGACTTGAAGATAGACGGGCTTAAATCGGATTCGAAGATAGCAGACTGGTACCTGCAGGCCTACGGCACGGTGCTTTATCTCTACAAGCCTACTACGCGGGTGCAGTTCAAGGCTTTCTGCGAAGCGATGCGCTCCGGCGAAAAGGTGGAGGACGCTCTCTGGAAGGGGTACCGCGTCAGGGAGGGGGCCGACTTCGGGCGCAAATGGTCCGCCTGGCTGGCTGACTATTCCCAGGCCGACCTCAAGGGCCAGCCGACTGGCGTCCGCTCGGCCAGCTTCGATTTCAAGCCGGTGCAGTTCTCTTCTTTCTCCTTCACCAACTTCGGTTCAAAAAAATAATATATAGAGGGTTCCCGCAGGAGGACGCGGGGACCGGGTTAGCAAAACCCTCTCGGAGGCCGAGGCTTGCGTAAGCGCCGAGGCCGAGAGCGGGAGTGCCGAGCACGGTGTGCGAGAGCACGTTTTTGCGTTCCGGTCCACCTGACACGCCAAGCGTCAACCCTGGCAGACCACGCTTAATTTTGAAGCCAATCAAAACTATGCCAACAGACATCGAGATATCCCGGAACGTGAAGCTTAAGCATATCAGCGAGATAGGCGCGCAGCTGGGCGTGCCGGAAGACGACCTGGTGCTTTACGGCAAGCATAAAGCAAAGCTCCCGCTCTCTCTGATAGACCTCGGGAAAGCCGCGGCCAAAAAGCTCATCCTCGTTTCCGCGATCTCCCCTACGCCCGCCGGCGAAGGCAAAACCACCGTTTCCATAGGCCTCTCGCTCGGGCTGAATAAAATAGGCAAAAAAACCACCGTCGTCCTCCGCGAGCCCTCGCTCGGGCCCGTCTTCGGCATGAAGGGCGGCGCCACAGGCGGCGGCCATTCCCAGGTGCTGCCGATGGAAGACATCAACCTCCACTTCACCGGCGATTTCGCGGCCATCGAAAAAGCCCATAACCTCCTGGCCGCCCTCATCGACAACAATATCCAGAACAAAAAGAGCAACCTCGGCATAGACCCCCGCACCGTCACCTGGCGGCGCGTGATGGACATGAACGACCGGTCCCTGCGCAAGATCATCGTCGGGCTGGGCGGGACCATGTCCGGCGTGCCGCGCGAAACCGGCTTCGACATCGTCGCCGCCTCCGAGGTGATGGCGATACTCTGCCTCTCGAACGACCTCAAGCATTTGAAAGAAAAGCTCGGCAATATCTTTATCGGCTATACCTACGACAAAAAGCCGGTTTACGCGCGCGACCTTAAAGCCAACGGCGCCATGGCGGCTCTCCTCAAGGACGCCATCCTTCCCAACCTGGTCCAGACCAGCGAGGGGACGCCCGCCATAATCCACGGCGGGCCCTTCGCCAATATAGCCCACGGCTGCAATTCAATAATCGCCACCCGGATGGGCCTGACCCTGTCGGATTATGTCGTTACCGAGGCGGGCTTCGCCTTCGAACTGGGCGCCGAGAAGTTCCTGGACATCAAGTGCCGCTACGCCGGGCTCTGCCCGAGCGCGGCCG
>CAZUQT010000215.1:0-5167 GCA_964622585.1 uncultured Elusimicrobiaceae bacterium
TCCACGCGGCCGCCATGCTGGTCAGGGGGATCTCGAAGTAAAAAATATTATTGTCCTTGAAATCGAAAGCGGCGGCCACCGCCGGGCTCAGCTTGCCCACGTAGCCCGCGGAGTTCCCTCCCAGCTTCATCTCGAGGCAGAGCCCCGGCTGAAAATAGCCCGGCGCGGTCTTCGGCTTCTCGAAACGGAAGCCGCCTTTGCCGGAGAAGATCCGGCTCATCATGCCCTTGAGGTGGTAGAAATCCGTGGCGCCCTGGCCGCCCTGCCAGAAGCCGCCCTCGGGGAAAGCCCCGGCCATCAGCCCCGCGCAGTGGACCTGTTCCGTCTTGCCGGCGTCGGCCTTGGCGTAAACGGTTCCGGATTCGAAGATCTGCACCGTCTCGCGCCCGCGGTTAAGGTTATAGCGCAAAGTTTTAAGCAGCCCGGTCAGCAAAGACTGGCGCATGAACTGGTAATCCAAAGAAAGCGGGTTCTTGACCTCCAGCGCCATATCGGCGTAGAAAGCGCAGGCCTTCATCTCTTTTACCGAAACGAAATCGTAGTTATAAACCTCGCTGAAGCCCAGCCCGGCCAGAGTGTTCTTCATCTCCAGCCCGACGGCCCACTGGGCCGTTACCGCGGATGGCAGCATGGGCATATGCGACACTGAAGGGATGACGTCGTAGCCCACATAGCGGGCTATCTCTTCCGCCACGTCCCAGATAGTTTCGATATCCTGGCGATAGGACGGCACTGTAAATTTCCAGGGCTTTGAGTCCTTCAGGTCGGGCTGGAAAGCCTTCAGGCAGGCGTAGATCTCGCCGTCGGCTATGCCGGTGCCGAGAATTTTATTAACCCGCGCCGGGTCTATTTCCACTACGGGCCGCTCGTACTTTACAGGGCAGGTATCACTGATCTGCTCTATCTGCGCGCCGGGGGCGGCCTCGAGAATAAGTTTCGCAAGGCGGCGCGCCGCCTTCTTCGGCAGCTCGGGGTCGGTCCCGCGCTCGAAGCGGTAGGAGGATTCGCTCTTGATCCCTGTGGTCTTGGAGGCGAGGCGCACGGTGGGCGGGTGGAAGCGCGCGGACTCTATCAAAATAGCGTCGGTCTCTTCCGAGACGGCCGTATAGAAGCCGCCCATCACCCCGGCCAGCGCCACGGGCTTCGAAGCGTCGGCTATCACGAGCATGCCGGCGTCCAGTTTTATAGCCTGGCCGTCGAGGGGCTTGAGCATCTCGCCGGGCATCGCGCGGCGCACTATTATTTTCGGGCCGGCGAGCTTTGAAATATCGAAGCAATGCGTTGGCTGGCCAAGTTCGTACATCACGTAATTGGAGCCGTCGATGAGGAGATTGCCTTTGGGATTGGAACCCATCGCGCGCAGGCGGTCCGCCATCCACGCCGGAGTTTTAGCGCCGCGCACGCCCTTTATGACTATCGCGCCGTAGCGGGGGCACAGGTCCGGCACGTTTATGTGAACAGGCACGACCTCTCCGGAAGATTTTCCGTCGAAGATCGCGGCCTCTTTCAGCTTATAGCCGTAGAAAACGCAGAACTCCCTGGCCAGAGCGTAATGAGAAAGGCAATGGGACTGGTTAGGAAGCATCTCGACTTCAAGCGTATAGTCGGCTTTGGGGAAAAGGGTGACCGCGTCCACGCCTATGGCAGTGGTGTCGGGCAGTAGAAGTATCCCGGAGCTGTCATAGCCTTCCAGGCCCAGCTCGGCCGCCGAGCATAGCATCCCCTCGGAGTCAACGCCGCGGATCTTTGCTTTCTTCAGCTCGCCGCCGGTGAGCATAGCGCCCACTTTGGCGAAAGGGATCTTCTGGCCCACGGCTATATTTTTCGCGCCGCAGACCACGCGCATGGTCACCTTCCCGTCGTTAACGTCCACCAGCGCCAGCTTGTCGGCGTTAGGATGCTTGTCTATCTTGAGGATCTGGGCCACGCAGACGCCGGAAAAAGAGGCGCCCGTCTTCTTTATTTCTTCCACCTTCAGCCCGATGCGGCCAAGCTTGGCGGCCAGCTCCGCCGCCGGAGGAGGATTCTCGATGAAATCCGAAAGCCAGGAATAAATTATTTTCATTTACTGGACCTGTTTTAAGATGCGGAGGTCGTTCTCGTAGAGCATGCGCATGTCGCTGATGCCGTACAGCAGCATCGCGAAGCGCTCTATGCCCGCCCCGAAAGCGAAGCCGCTCCATTTCTCGGGATCGTATTTGCAGGCCTTCAGCACATTGGAATGCACCAGGCCCGCGCCCATGACTTCCAGCCAGCCGGTGCCCTTGCAGACGGGGCAGCGCTCGCCGGCCTTGCAGAACACGCAGGACATGTCCACTTCGGCGCCGGGCTCGACGAAAGGGAAATAGGAAGGATTGAACCTGGTCTTCACGGAGGAACCGAACAGGTCCTTCATGAAAGCGTCTACGGTCCATTTCAGATCGGCCATGCTGACGCCCTTGTCGACGTAAAGGCCCTCTATCTGGTGGAAAGCGAAAGAGTGGCTGGCGTCCACCGCCTCTGAGCGGAAAACGCGGCCGGTATGGAAAACGCGCAGCGGCGGGTCCTGCTTCTCCATGGAGCGGATCTGCACCGGGGAAGTGTGGGTGCGCAGCAGCATCCCTTTGCCGACCTCGTCGATAGCGCCCACGTAAAAAGTGTCCTGCATGTCGCGCGCGGGGTGGAAAGGAGGGAAGTTGAGCGACTCGAAATTATGGTAATCGTCCTCCACCAGCGGGCCGTCGGCCATGGTGAAGCCGAGCTTGAGGAAGCCCTCGGCGAGCCTGTTCATAGTGTGCGTAAGCGGGTGGAGGCTGCCTTTGGGGAAAGGCCAGCCGGGCAGCGTAAGGTCCAGGGAAGATTTCACCGCGGGCCCGACGGCGCCGGAAGCGCCTTTCAGCTCGGCGAGCTTGGCCGTCATCTCTTCTTTAGCGGTATTGCCGAGCGCGCCCAGCTCTTTGCGCTCTTCTATAGGAATGTCTTTAAGATCGCGGAGCAGGAGGGCGAGTTCCCCCTTGCGGCCGAGGTAATGCAGCTCGATAGCCTCCGGGGCTTCGGCCGGGGTCTTGCCTATAGAAACGGAAAAACTGTCCCGTATTGCGGACAGTTTTCCCTTCCACTTTACTGCTGGAGGTGAGTCGTTCACTTTAACTCCGTAGACTTATATTGTGTCGCTTCGCTCCACCCCGTGGAGTTCACGGCGCGGCCTTAGTTAGCGGTACCGACAACTTTCTTGATGTTGCCGATAGCTTTCCTGGCGATCTCAGCAAGCTGCTTGAAAGACTTCGGGTCGCGGATGGCGATCTCGGACAGCATCTTGCGGTTCAGGTTGATATTCGCTTTGTGGATACCGTCCATGAACCTGCTGTAAGACATCCCTTCCTCGCGGGCGGCGGCGTTCAGGCGCACTATCCACAGCTGGCGGATATCGCCTTTCTTATCGCGGCGGTGTATGTAGGCAGTGGTGAGGGACTTCTTCACCTGCTGCGTAGCCTGGCGCAGGCGGTTGCCCTTATTGCCGTAATAGCCCTTGGAGAGCTTTAAAATTCTCTTTTTTCTTTTGTTTCTTGCTACGCTGTATGTTATTCTCATTTTATTATCCCTGGTTTAATTATTTCTTCAAGAACCCGCTTTTACTGGTAAGGCAGGTACTGCTTAAGCATTTTGCCTTCCGCGGAATTCTTTTCCTCCACCTTCGCGGTGTGGAGATTGCGGCCGCGCTTGGCCGACATCCCGGTCAGGAGGTGGCGCAGGCCGGATTTCCGGTGCAGCCATTTACCCGTGCTGGTCTTTCTAAATCTTTTTTTAGCGCCGCTATGTGATTTAATTTTAGGCATAGTGTTTCTCTTTTTTTTAGCTCTGGCTTATCCTGATATTATATAACTTTCCGGCCCGCCTGTAAAAGGGCTCAGGTTCCGGGAGCCTGCTCCGGCTTCGGAGCGGGCGCCGGCTGCGCCGCGGGCTTGGCGGGGCCCGCCGGTTTCGCGGCGGGCTTGGGGGCGTGGGTGGCCGGGGCGAGCATGATGCTCATGCGGTTGCCCATCATGGACGGGCGGCCTTCGACGACGCCGACGGAGGACAAATTATCGCGGATCGCGTTGAGGATCTCCTCGCCGAGGTTCCGGTGCTGGTTCTCGCGGCCGCGGAACACCACGGTGACGCGCACTTTATTGTGCTCTTTCAGGAATTCTTCGATATGCTTGACCTTGGTCTGCAGGTCGTGGGTGGCGATGCGCGGGTTAAGGCGGATCTCCTTCAGCACGCCGGCTTTCTGCTTCTTGCGGTTCTCGCGGTCCTGCTTTTCTTTCTCGTAGAGGAATTTGGAAAAGTCCATCACCTTGCAAACGGGCGGGTTGGCGCCGGGGGAGATCTCCACCAGGTCCAGGCCGGAGCCCTTGGCCATAGTTACGGCTTCGATGAGCGGCTTTATGCCGAGCATGGTGCCGTGCATGTCGATGAGGCGCACCTGCGGGGACGTGATGTTCCGGTTGACTCTTACTCTCTTATCGTTGTTCAAACGCTTCCTCCTGTGAACTTGGGACAGAAAATGGCCGCCTGATGCGCATAGCGCTTGTTGCGGCATGGCCAAAGGCCTAATACCTGACAGGCTTTTACTCCTGTCTGTCCTATATTCTACCTTTTTTCCCCCTGCTAAGTCCCAATATATCAAAAAATCGAATAAAACAAAAGACCTAAATACTCGTTCATGGCCATCCTGGCCTCAAGCCCCCCTCCGGGCAGGTAATCGGCGTAGTAACGCGGCCCCCCGGTACGGCGCGCGACCGGGAAAGGGACTATTTCGGCTTGGCCCGCCTTCCTGAAAAGAAGCACGGAGCGCGGCATATGATAGGCGGAGGTGAGCAGGATGATCCTTTTATACCCCTTCTCCCCACAGATCTTCAGGCTGAAACGGGCATTCTCCTCCGTATCGCGGGAATCGTCTTCCTTGATAAGCTTGTTTCCCGGGACGCCAAGTTCCATAAGATAAGCCGCGGCAGCTTCAGCCTCCGGGCTATCTGAAAAAGGCGCCCCGCCCGAGATCAGCAGCGGCAGCCCGGTATCCTTATAAAGCTTAAAAGCCGCATCCGCGCGCTCCAAAGTCCCTGAAGCCAGCCGCTCCGAAGCCGAAAAAGGCCGCCCGCCCCCCTTGAACCCGCCGCAAAGCATAACAATAACATCCCCCTCCGTC
>CAZUQT010000216.1:0-5165 GCA_964622585.1 uncultured Elusimicrobiaceae bacterium
GGGCGGTGTTTGTCGTATTGGCCCACTATCAGGTCGCCGGGCACTATCGGCGACGACAGGAAGGTCAGGGCGCCGGTGAAGACGGGGCTGAAGAGGATGATGAGCAGGGCCGCTTTCTTCAGGTTGAGGATCTTGGGGTCTTCCACTTCGCGGTAGACCTGCGCCAGGGTCTCGAGACCGCTCATGGCCAGTATGGAGTGCCCGAAGGCCATGAAGATGCCGACCAAGCCGATGGTCCGCCAGACCGGGAAATGGACCATCCAGCCCAGAGCCTCGTCGGTGAACTTCAGCTCGAAAGGCGGCAGGGTGAAGCCCCTGACATAGACCGTATAAAGCGACCAGGCGAACAGCACCGCGCCGATCACGCTGACGAAACCCATGATCTTGAAATTCTTGTCGGCGGATTCCTCCACGCCCTTGATGTTCTCGTGCCAGAAATATATGGTGACGGCCACGGCGAAAACAACGGAGAAGAGTTTGGGCGGAACGCCCCAGTGGATATCTATCAGCGGCAGCAGATTGGCGAGCAGTCCGGAAACGTAGAGCCCGGCGCTTATCGAGCTGATGGGCCCCGTTATAGCATAGTCGAAGATCAGCGCGGAGACCGAGATCTTGGCCATGAAATGGCCCAGGGCCTCATTGACCACTTTATAGACGCCGCCCCGGACGAACATAGCGCAGGATTCAACGTAGACCATCAGCATAAGGCCGGAGAAAAGCATCACGGCCAGGACGTACCAGGGCGCAGCCGGGCCGAAGGCATTCATGGCGATACTGCCAGAATAATAGGCGCTGGAGCCCATGTCGCAGAGCACCACGGCCGCGGCTTTCCAGAAGGAGATGAAAGTGAGCATCGCGGTGCTCAGGACGAAGACCTGCTTGAATTTGGGATTTACTACCATGTATTAATTATATCTGTTTAAAGATAGCAACGGAAACGGCCTGGGCAAAAGGAAGCCGGAAGCCGCGGATAAAAAAATTATTTTCCCTGTAAGAGGGCGATGACGGCGGCGGGGTCTTTCAGGGCGGCGAGTTTCTCCACCAGTTCAGGCTGGAAGGTCTGACAAAGGAGCGAAAGTATATTAAGGTGGCGCTGGAAAAAAGCGGGCTTGTGGGGGGAAAGAAGCAGGAGCGCCGTTTTTACGGTAGTCCCGGTACCCGGGTCGACAAAACCCTCGGGCAGTATGCCCAGCACGGCATGGAAGGTGTCCAGGTCCGGGAACTTGGCGTGGGGGATATAAAAGCCGCTTTCAAGCACCGGGTTAAGCTTTTCGACCTCGGCGACCCTGTCGAAAAGGGCCTTGCGGGGGATTATGCCGCTGACCTGCGGAAGGATCCTCTCCGTAAGCTGGCGCACGGCTTCTTCTTTAGAGGGCTTTCCCTCCAGGAAAATTACGTTTTCTTGGGTAATTAGGGCTGCGAGGCTTACGCCGTCCGGCTGTCTGATCATAAGGACTGTCACTGTGCTTATATGATATCATTTAAAAGTTCTCGTCGTCAAGAAGCGGAAGCGCGATGAAAAAACCGGCAAAATCAGCTAAAGGGATCGCGGCCATAGGCGTGGACAGGGGAGGAACCTGGACGCGCGTGGCCGCTTTTGACGCCCGCCTGCGCCCGCTTAAGGCGGCCCGCTTCCGCACGGCCCCGCTGCGCTCCCTTCCAAAGAAACTTATACCCCTGGTTTCGGGCTGGCCCGGGGGGCCCGCCGCCCCGCTGGTGATAGCGACCAGGGGCGCTTTCAGCCGCCCCTGGAAAAAAATTTTCCTTTTTAAAGCCCTGGGCTCCAGGCTTAACCTCGTCGAAGTGATTTCCGACGCCGAAGCCGCGCATTACGCCGCTTTCCGCGGGAAAGAAGGGATGCTGCTGATAGCCGGGACCGGCGCGGTGGTATTCAGCGGAAAGCCGGGGCGTTTTAAGAAAACCGGCGGCCACAACCCCGCCTCCGGCGATCCGGGCTCCGGGCGCTGGCTGGGCCGGCAATACCTGAGGATGCGCGGACGGCTGCACGAGGCCGGGAAAATGGGCCACGGGCGCTCGGCCGCCTACGCGAAAAAACTGCTCCTGCTCGCCCTGGACGGGCACGGGCCTTCCTCGGAGCTCGCGGCCAAAGCCCAGGAGGAACTTGCCGGCCTGCTGAAAGACGCGGCCGGGAAAGGCGGAAAAGCTGTAAAAGTCGCGCTTGCCGGCGGGCTTATCGCTAATTTCCATTTCAGGAACGGCTTTATCAAGGCCGCGCGGCGGGCGCTGCGCGGGCGCAAGGTAGTTTTCGTAGAGGCGCCGATACCGGCGGAAGAGGCGGCGGCGCGGATAGCCCTGAGCAAAACATGAAAGAACTTGAGATCCTTAAAAAAGCCGCCCTGGCCGGCGGCGCGGTGCTGGCGGCCAAATTCGGCAAGGTCACCTACAGGCTGAAGGGCAGGGCCAACCTGCTTACCGAGGCTGACCTGGCGTCGCAGAAAAAGGTCATAGGCATAATAAGCAAAGCCTTCCCGGCGGACGGCTTCATGGCGGAGGAAAGCCCGGTTAAAGAAACGCCGAACCGACGCCTTTGGATAATCGATCCTCTCGACGGGACGACCAACTACGCGCACGGCTTTCCCGTCGCCGCGGTCTCGATAGGTTTTTCGGAGAACGGGGAGATAAAAGCGGGCGGGGTTTACGACCCCTTCAGGCGGGAGCTTTTCCTGGCGCGGAAAGACCGAGGGGCCTTCGTGAACGGCAGGCGCCTGTCCGTTTCAAAAACCCCTTCGCTTTCGAAATCGCTGCTGGTGACCGGCTTCGGCTACGACCGCGCCGAAAAAGCCGAATTTTACTGCGGCTTTTTTTCCGAATTCATGAAGCTGTCCCACGACGTGCGCCGCATGGGAGCGGCCTCGCTTGATTTCTGCTGGCTGGCGGCGGGCCGCACCGACGGCTACTGGGAGTTCGGCCTGAAGCCCTGGGACGTGGCGGCCGGCAAACTTATCGTCGAGGAGGCCGGCGGCCGCGTGACCGATTTCGCGGGCAGGCCCTGGGCGGTCGGCCCGGACATGGGGTCCCAGACCCTGGCCACCAACGGCCTTCTGCACGCCCCGATGCTGCGCCTGATAAAAAGACGGCTCGCGGCAGAGAAACGCTGATGGTTATACTGGTAACGGTTTATTGCATCGTTTTCGCGCTGGCTTACGCCTGGGCGCTGGTGTGGATACTGGAGCGAAGGGAAAAGAAATACGGGCAGGGCTCGTTCTCTTTCACCGACGCCTTCCTCGTCGCATCCCTGGTGGGGATGATGGTTTACTTCACTAATACGATCGTGATCATGGCCTGGCCCGCTTCCGCCTTGTTCTACGACCTGGTCCTGCTGGCCGGCCTGGGCGCTTTCGGGATATACAAAGAAACCGCCTATAAAGCCCGCGCGGCCAGGGTCAGCCGCCGCCAGCGCGCCGAAGCCCGCCTGCTTGAGCGGTACGTGGCGAATGACCCGGCGAACGCGGCCTACTTCGAGCGCCTGAGCGAAGTCTATGAGAAGCTGGGAGAAAAGGATAAGGCCCTCGCGGCGGCCAGGATGGCGGCCAAGCTGGACCCGGCGGTAAGGAACGCCTGGCGCGTCAAGATGCTTGAGGAGAAATAGTTACTTTGAAAGGGCCGCCGCCAGCCGGCGCGCGGCGTCCCGGAATAAATAATCCTCGGCGGCGACGGCGGTCTCGGTGCGCAGGACGATCCCCGAAGAGGAGCCTACCAGGCGCGCGGTGATCCGGTAGCCGTCCTTATCCCTGCCGACGGACCCGAAGACGGCCAGCTCCGCCCCCGAAACACGGCCCAGCTCGGCCGCCGATCTTTCTTCGGAAAGACCGGAATACAGGATCTTGTTTTCCTCGAGTATAAAATCCAGCCTCGCCCGCTCCACCAGCCTGAAGCTGCCGGTCTTGCCGAGCTCGGCCTCCACCAGGTTCCTCACCACCGCGGCCTCGGTCTCCGTCACGCCGGCTTCGCCGGTAAAAGCGGCCACCGCGAGCCCGGCTTTCACGGGAAGCGCCGGGACGTCGGGAGGCGTTGCCGCCGCGCCGCCGCCCCAGGCCAGGCCGGCCGTCACACGGTGCGCGGCGCCAAGTTCTCCGTAGGGGGAGAAAGCGTAATCGATAGAAGCCGCCCCGAGCTTGAGGCCGAAGCCGCCGGCGAAAGCGCCCATGAAGCCGTGGTCGTCGTAATTTTTGAAGTTGAGCCCCGAGCGCAGGAACAGGCCGGACCAGGCCGAATAGGGCAAAAACCATTCCCCGGCGAAAGACAGGTAAGGCGAATGGTCGCAGGGCACCCGGCCCTCGATGAGGATGCTGAAATCCGGGGTGTACTTCCACTTGAGCCCGCCGGCCAGCTCGAAAGGGAGCGGGGCTTTTTCCGAGCCGACCTTGATCGGGGGGCCGAAATTGCGGACGGCAAGAGCCATCTCGGTGCGCGAAGGAAGCGGCTCCCTGAAGACGAGCCCCGCGTCCAGCGCCGCCGAAGTCCCGGAGACCTCGGCCAGGCGGGACTTTATAATTTTAAGGACGAAGCCGAAATCCATCCAGCCGTGCCGGCTCGCCCAGCCCGCGCCCATCGCGGCGTCATAAGCCGTGATCTCCGACCCCGTCCCGCCGCCGGAACCGTCCAGCTTTTCAAGCCCGGGGGTAAAGTTATTATAAAGCAGCCCGGCGGAAAGTACGCCCCGGCCCGAAGGCCTGGAGAAAACCATCCCCGTGCGCGACGAGGCTTCCAGCAGCGACTCATAGGAGACCCTAACGGAGCGGCCCGCCCCTATAGTTCCGGCCGGATTAAGGAAGAAAGCGTCGGCCCCGCCCAGCGCCAGGCCCGAGCCAGCGAGAGCCGAGAACCTGGCGGACGGTGGGACCTTGAGGAACTGCGCGCCGGTCAGGCCCCTGGCGTCGTCGCTGAAAGCGTTTTTAGGGAAAAGGCCTCCATGCGCCCTGCCGGCGCAAAGCGCCAGTGCTAGCGTAATGGCGGGGAATATTTTCACTTAGGATTTACTTCTTAAGGTCTGTAAGGAGGTATTCCAGCCTGGCTTTTATCTTTACCTTATCCAGGGAATCGATATCCTGGACGATATCCTCCAGGAACTTCACGGTAAAATCGTTATTGATGTTGCTCTTCGAGAGAGCGGCCTCTATCCCCTTCATCCTTTCGTCAAGGTC
>CAZUQT010000217.1:0-5144 GCA_964622585.1 uncultured Elusimicrobiaceae bacterium
TGCCGCTCTCGGCCTCGGCGCTTACGCAAGCCTCGGCCTCCGAGGGGCTTTTGCTAACCTGGCCCCTGCGGTCTCCCCCTCCGGCTTCACTTTAACATTAGATTGACATTGTTGGTTATGTCTGCAAGAATATGACAGTAAGGCGGAGCTGTACAAGCAAAGGGACGGGAATAAACATGGAAACCAGGAACATCGCGATAATGCTCACGGATATCAAGGGGTTCACCTCCAAGACGGCGAGCTTCTCCAGGGCGGAGACGCAGGAGCTGCTCTCCAAGCACCGCGAGCTGGTGCTGCCTGTGCTGGAGAAGTTCCATGGCCGCCTGGTCAAGACCATCGGCGACGCTTTCCTGGTGGCTTTCAACAGCCCGACGGACGCGGTGATCTGCGGGGTGGAGATCCAGGACGTTCTTAAAGCCCACAACGCCGCCAAACTTCAGAGCGAGAAGATAGAGATACGCATCGCCATTAATTCCGGCGAGGTCGCCATCCACGACGACGGCGACATCTACGGCGACGCCGTCAATATCACCGCGCGGCTGGAAAGCATCGCGGAGGCCGGGGAGGTGTTCTTCACCGAATCTGTCTACCTGTCCATGAACAAGAAGGAAGTTCCGTCCAGCGAGATAGGCTACCGGCAGTTCAAGGGCATCCCGGAGAAAATAAAGGTTTTCCGCGTGCTGAGGGAAGTCCCGGTGGGCGCCCAGCCCACGGAAGAGGCGCCGGAGCCCGCGCAGCCCGCCGCGGCGGGGGCCGCCCAGCCGGTGCCCGTGGTCCTTTTACCGGCGCTCGGTTCCGCCGGGCTGCTCCAGCGGGCCGCCGCCCTGCTGATAGACGCTTTTTTGTTCGCGGTGATCTATCATTTTCTTTTCAAGGGCCTCTCCGGCCTGCTTTTCGCGGCGCTGTTCTGGGCGGTCTACCAGACCGTGTTCATCAAAAAGAAAGGCGCCACTCCGGGTATGCTGATAATGAAGCTCCGGCTTATAGACCTGGCCACCGGGACCGCCCCTAAAAGGGCCTTCTGGCGCGGAATTCTAGGCGTAGTGTCGCTGCTGCCCGTCGGGCTGGGCTACTTCTGGGCCATCTGGGAAAAGGACCACCGCACCTGGCACGACCTGCTGACCGGCACGCAGGTGGTAAAGGCCTGAAGCGAAGTTCCCGGGCGGGAACGCCGTGGAACTTTAAAGAAACGGACTTTTTAAAAACTGGATTTTATTATAACCGATATGTTCCTGGATAAGATCGCCGCGGCCCCCGGGAAGGACGAGGCCGATATCGAAGCTTTTAAAGCTTTGAGGGAGCTGCCTTTGGTCCTTTACGGGGACGGGTGGTATGCGCCTTATATGCGGGAGTACCTTTCGCGGTCGGGGCTGAAGGCGGCCGCCTGTTTCGTGGACGACGGCTGCGCCGCCTCGCCGGGGACCGTCAGCTTCGAAGAGGTAAGGCGGCAGTACGGGAAGTTCAACGTGGTCATTGCTTTCGCCAATTCCAGGCTCGCCGGGGAGAAGCTGCGGCGCAGGAACTGCCCGCAGATCGCGGGGATCTATTCCTTCGACGTGATGGGCGCGCTGCTGAATTATAAGATCGACCGCGCTTACGTGGAGCGGCATAAAGAGCGGTTCGGCCGGGTTTATGAGCTGCTCGGGGACGAGCTGTCCAGGGAAACTTATGCCGCGTTCGTGAACTCGAAGCTGGGCGGCGGCGCGGACGGCCTGCACGATGTGCTTCGCAAGGACCAGTATTTCCCGGAAGGTATAATAAAACTTACGGACCGGGAAGTGTTCGTGGACGGCGGGGCCTACACCGGCGACACCCTGCTTACGTTTATCAGGAAAACGGACGGCAAGTACGCAAAGTGCTACGCCTTCGAGCCCGAGCCGGAGAACGCGGCCAAGCTGGGCGCGATGGTCGCCAGGAGGGAGTTCCCCGGGGTCAGCGTGATCGCCAAAGGTCTTTGGGATAAAGCCGCCGCGCTGCGGTTTTCCGCTTCCGAAGGTACGAGGGCTTCGGCGATAGCCGAGACGGGGAGCGCGACCATCGAAGCGGATACCATAGACAATCTTGCTCCCGACGCCACTTATATCAAGATGGACGTGGAGGGCGCGGAGCTCGAGGCTTTAAAAGGCGCGGCCGCGACCATAAAACGCAACCGTCCCAAGCTCGCTATCTGCCTTTATCACAAGCCCGGAGACCTTTTCGAGATACCTCTGTTCATCGAGTCCCTGGTCCCGGAGTACAGGTTCTTCCTGCGCCAGCATCAGCCGGTCTCCTGCGAGCTGGTCCTGTACGCTGTGATATAGGTCCGGCGGGCCGGTCGCGCAACCGCCAGGGCGCGGCGTCCGTATTATAAATGAGCGGCGCGGTTTTTAATGCTCCGGGCGCGGGCGGATAGGGTAAAATATCCTGTAGAGTTCCCGCTTTCCGGTCTTCGTCATACACCATGAAAACACTTTTTAAATTTTCCCTTTTTGTATCCCTTTTCCTGTCCCTGGCGGCCGGGCCCTGCCCCGCGGCCTCCACCGGGACCGTAGAGGCCTGGCCCGCGGCGCCCGCGGCGGCCCAGCTTACGACGCGCATCCTGGAGGAGGCTCACTACGCCCACAAGCCGGTCACCATCGAGACTTCCCGCGAGCTCCTGAAGCTGTACCTGCGGATGTACGATCCTAACCGCCTTTTCTTCCTGGCCTCCGATATCAGGGAATTCGATTCCCGCTTCGGTTACGGCCTGGCCCCGCTCCTGAAGAACGGCGACGTGGGGCCGGCCTACTTCATCTTCAACCGGTTCATGACGCGCCTCCGGGAGCGGGTAGGCTGGACGCATGAGCTGGTCCGCTCCACCTTCACCTTCGCTTCGGACGGGACCATTCTCGCGGACCGGCGCGAGGCCGCCTGGCCCGCGGACGAGGCCGCGGCGCGCGGGCTTTGGCGCAAAAGGATAGAGTTCGACCTCCTCCAGGGGAAACTGGACGCCGCCAAGCCGGAAGACAGCGCCAAAGAGACGCAGAAGAACTATGACCGGCTCCTGGAGAATTACATGGAGTTCGATTCGGTGGACGTGCTCCAGAGCTATCTTACCGCGCTGGCCGGCTGCTACGATCCGCACAGCGGCTATATGGCCGCTCCGGCGGAGGAGAACTTCGATATCGGCCTGGGCATTTCCCTGGTAGGGATCGGCGTGACCCTGCAGACGGAGGAGGGCTACGCCAAGATCATCGCCGTGATCCCCGGCGGCCCGGCGGCGAAAAGCAATTCTTTCCACGTAAACGACCGCATAGAGGCG
This sequence comes from uncultured Elusimicrobiaceae bacterium, assembly GCA_964622585.1. GTDB lineage: Bacteria > Elusimicrobiota > Elusimicrobia > Elusimicrobiales > UBA9959 > UBA9959. The sequence continues at coordinate 3,281 of CAZUQT010000217.1, forward strand.
GTGGCTCAGGGTTCCGACGGTCTCTTTGCGGAAGCCGCGGGCATGAAGCTCGACCGCCTGGTCAAGCTCATCCGCGGAGAGAAAGGAACCATCGTCCGCTTAAGGCTCATCCCCGCCGACGCCCTGGACCCTTCGACCCGCATTACCGTAACTTTGGTGCGCGAGAAGATAGTGCTCCGCGACCAGCAGGCCAGGGCCCAGATAGTTCTGGTTCCGGGGAAGAGCGGCCGGGACCTTCGGCTGGGCGTGATCAAGCTGCCTACTTTTTACGCGAAGATAGGTCCATCCGGAGAGGAGAGCACCACGCGCGACGTCAGGATCCTGCTCGAATATCTGAAGCGGCAGAACGTGGCGGGCGTTATCCTCGACCTGAGGGACAATGGCGGGGGCTCGCTGGAGGAAGCCGTTAACATGACCGGGCTTTTTACCGGCGGGGGGCCGGTGGTGCAGGTGCGTGATTCCGGCGGCAATGTCCGCGTCTTAAGGGCGCCCGGGAACGGGCCGGGCTACGCCGGGCCCATGGTGGTCCTCTCTTCGCGGTTCTCCGCCTCGGCCTCCGAAATAGTTTCCGCCGCGCTTAAGGATTACCGGCGCGCCGTGCTGGTCGGGGATAAAAGCACCTACGGGAAGGGCACGGTGCAGACCGTGGTGGACCTGGATCAATATATGCCGCCGGCCCTGCGCCAGTACAAAGCGGGAGGGGTGAGGGTGACCATCCAGAAATTCTACCGGATCTCCGGCGGTTCCACCCAGAACCGGGGCGTGGTTCCCGATATAGTTCTGCCCTCCCTGAACGACTACCTGGACCTGGCCGAATCCTCGCTGCCCAACGCCATGGCTTACGACCAGATCCCCCCGGCTTCCTATGCCCCCGCCGGTCTGGTAGATCCGCAGGAGATAGCCAGGCTGCGTGAGGCTTCTTCCAAAAGGGCGGCGGCTTCGCCGGATTTCAAGTTCACGAGGCAGGACATCGAGCTTTACATCGAGCGCAAGAAAGACAAGACCGTCTCCCTTAACTACGCCCGGCGCCTGGCCGAGCGCAAAGAGGAAGAGGCCAGGAAGACCGCCCGCAACAAAGAGCGAGCGGCGCGCGGGGTTCCGCCTCTTTCCGTCACCGATATCACTCTGCAGGATATCGAGTCGGGAAAACCGCTGGTGCTCAATTCTACCGCCGCTATGGTCGTGGATTATTCCACGGGGACTTCGCACGGCGCTTCGGTCGCGGCGCTGGTGGTCCCGCCGGCGCCGGCCGACCCGGGAGCCGCGGCCGCTGGCGTGGCGGTTTCATCCTCCGCTGCGGAAGGCGGCGGCTACGCCCGGGCCCCTGCCGCCGGGGATTTCGTGCTGGAGGAAGCCGCGCGCATCCTCTCGGATATGACGGCGCCCAGGTCCGCGGCGTCCCCTGTCGGCGAGAAAAAAGGGACGGTCAGGAAAAGAGTTTTAGCGGTAAATTAGGAGCTTTTAATATGGATAACGCTGCCGACACTCTGTTGATACGCGCCGAGGCCGCCGATGATATCCGCGACGTGCGGAAGCTGAACAAAAAGGCTTTTAAGGGGAACGACGAAGCCAGGCTGGTGGACGCCGTCCGGGAGGCGGATTATTTTATCCCGGCGCTCTCGCTCGTGGCTGAAAAAGGCGGAAGGATAGTGGGGCATATCCTGTTCACCCCGGTCAGGATCGGGGACGCGGGCGGCGCGGCGCCGGCCCTGGCGCTCGCCCCGATGGCGGTCCTGCCTTCCTGCCAGAACCAGGGAATAGGCTCCGAGCTCGTAAAGCACGGGCTGGACGAATGCAGGAAACTGGGGCATAAAATAGTAGTGGTGGTCGGGCACCCGGAATATTATCCGCGCTTCGGCTTCGT
>CAZUQT010000218.1:0-5135 GCA_964622585.1 uncultured Elusimicrobiaceae bacterium
CAAAGCGGTTCAGGTCGCCCAGGGCGAAGGGTTCGATATTGCTCTTGCCGTTCATATAGACCATTACGGTCCATTCCCGGAGCGGGGGGCGGGCAGGTTCGGGGGAGGCTATGGCCGAAGCGGGGCCGGCCTGGGATGAAAGGGAGTCGATAGCCGGTGTCGCTCCGGCCGAAAGAAGAAGCAGTGAGGAGAGGAAGGAAAGAATCATGGTCGGCTCCTGAACATAATCATTTTAGCTGATGCTTATTAATTATCGCTGAAAAGGGCCGGCATAAGCAAGGTCGAAAGACCTAGCCGGCCGTGGGCCCGCCGCGGTACTTAGCTCCAAAATCCGCTCAGCCAAATGGTCATGTTATTCTGTTGCCAGCCCTCAGCTTTTCCTGGAGGATCGTTTCATAATAAGCGTCCAGGTCGTCGCGCAGAGAAGCCGTCCTGTAGATCTTGCCGATGGGGAAGATAAGGGTTTTCCAGGGCAGCTGCATGGACCAGCCGCCGTCGTCCCCGTCAACGTTGTACCAGGCGGCCTTGAAGTCCCTCGCCAGGATAGCCGCCATCAGGTGGCCGTAGCAGCGCAGCAGCTTCCAGCCGTCCGCGGTAGGGGGGATGGTCGGTTTGAAACTGTTCTTTATGGCGGTTTCCATCTTAAGCATCCCGGAGCGGCCCAGCTCTATGTGCGAGGTCTCGCTGAGAGAGGAGATAAGCACCATCATGCGCTTGTGTTCGGTTTGCGCGTCGACTATCCTTTCCGGGTGGCTCATGACCTTCCCCTTCGCCGCGGCGGCGCCGCAGGGGAGAGCGCCGGTCTGCCTGAGCCTGGCCTCCAGCCAGTGGGAATATTTCGTGAGCCAGCCGGGCTCGGGCACCGTATCTTCCCAGAGCAGGCGCCAGGCGCGCTGTATCGGGTAGGTCGTTATCTTCTGGCCGGGCTGCTCGAAGATCATTGGCCAGCCCCAGGGGTCGAAATCCGCCATTTTTATCAGGCGGCCTTTGTACCGCTCCTGCAGAAAATAGCAGAGGAAGGCCGAGCAGTCCCTGACCGCTTCCAGGGTTCCCTGCGGGTTAGAGGCGGATTTTATGAATTTAACCCGCAGCTTTTTTTCGACTTCGCTGAGCCCGTCGAGGTTGAAGTAGATCTTGCGGCCGAGCTCGTCCTCGAGGGCGGAGGCCAGCTTGAAGGCGCGCGAGATAAAATCGTCCTTCCGGCTTTCCTCCTCGGTGGGATGGGAGGCCGAAGACATGATGTCCCGCACCGTTTCGAACTGGATCGGCGAGGACTCGGCGGGGGCCGCCGCCCTTGGCTGCCTGCCGGAAATAGAGGGCTTCGGCTGGGCGGGGGAAAGCAGGCTCGCCCCGCTCGCCTCCTCGGCGGCCGGTTTCGCCAACGGATTTATGAACTGGAAGTTCCCGGCCGCCGCTTCCAGTCCCGAGCCTCCGGGCGCCGAGGGCTTCGGCTCCGGCTTCGGAGTTTCCGGCTGCGGTTTGGGCGCCGGCTGCGGCTCGGGCCTCTGGGCCTCCCGGCGCGGCTCCGGCGCCGGCCGCGGTTTCTCCGGGAGGGGCGCCGGCTCGGCCTGCGCGGCAGGCTGCGGCATGGGCGCGCTGCGGGCCTCCTGCGTCTGCGGCTGGAACAGGGAGGCCAGGATGTCTTTAGGGAATTCGGCGAGCAGGCGGCGGGCCGAAGCTATGTCCGTAAGAGCGATCTGCGCGGTGACCGCGGCGGCTTCCTCCCGCTTGCCGGTTTTAATGAGCGTAAGCGCCAGGTTAGCCAGGGCCTGTATCGCCGGCGCAAGCGCGGCCGAGCGCCGGTAGCAGGCCTCCGCCTGCGCCGTTTCGCCGGAGCGGAAATAGAGGTTCCCGAGCTGGAAAAAAATGTGCACTGAGATCGGAGAGGGCGTGGCAAGCGCGGACCTCAAAGCGGCGGCGGCGGCCGCCAGCCGGCCCCTGTCCTTGGTCTTGAAAGCCGTCTTCGTCATCGCGGCGCCGAGTCCCGAAAGGGCTTCCGCTTTATCGAAGGCGGACGAGGAGAGGCGCTGGAAAGTCTTTACGGCCTCCTCTTCTTTTCCTTCCTCGAGGTCCAGCCAGGCCGATTCCATGACCCTTCTTTCTTCAAGCTGCGTTCCCTGGCCGAGGGAGGAAAGAGCTTTCCTTGCCAGGGCGGTATTGCCGGTCTTCCGGTGTATCACCGCGAGGCAAAGGAGCGCCTCGGGGTCCGTGTCGGTTTTAAGCGAATCGTAAGCTTCCTGCAGAAGGCCGAGCGCCACTAGCACCGTGCCCAGCTGGAACCGCGCGCGGGAGGCCGGGTTGCGGGCCGCCGCCGCGGCGAAGAGATAATGCGCCTCGTGCAAATTGCCCAGCGCGAATTCTCCGGCGGCCAGGTTGGCGGGGTCCGCCTGTAAATTTTTACCGGACAGCCTCAGGAACCCGGCAAGCAGCGAGAGATCCCGCCGGGAGGCTTTTAGAGGCGCCGTGGCCAGGCGGGACTGCGGGTGGGAGGGATTGAAGATAAAGATCTCGTGGGCGGGCGCGTGAAAAAAAAGAGCCGCGGTCTCGGCCAGGCTCTTCCTGATAAGGGGAGGGTTCAGCAGGGCTTCGCTGGTAAAAGCGGGGAGGGCGGGCTGGCCTTCTTCTAAAACCTGGGAAAGAGTGTAGAGCCTGGCCTGGCCCGCGGCTTCCGCCTGTACCGGCAGCACCATGTCGGAGACGGCGGAAAAAAGCGGCAGGGCGTCCCGGAACGAGGCCGGCGCGCTTTCAAAAATGTTAAGATTTGGAGAATTCTCCATACAAGGATACATTCTATTATATTTGCATGAAAAAAGTACTGGTAGTCGCCACTTTTAATCCCCATAAGCTGCTGGAGATACGCGCTATCCTTCCCGCTTCGCTCGCGCTGAAGGCGCTTTCCGATTTCCCCGGCTCCGCGCCGGCCGAGGAGGACGGCGCCACGCTCGAGGAGAACGCCGCGAAAAAAGCCCGGGCCGCCGCGCGCTTTACCGGCCTCTGGGCCCTTGCCGACGACACCGGACTGGAAGTGGACGCTTTGGGCGGCGGGCCTGGGATCAGGTCGGCCCGCTATGCCGGCGAGAGTTCCTCCGCCGCGGACAATACCGCCAAGCTGCTCTTGGCGCTCGAAGGCCTGCCTTCCGAAAAGCGCCTGGCGCGCTTCGCCTGCGTTATGGCGCTGGCTTCCCCGTCCGGTGACCTTTTGACTTTCCGGGGGGTTCTTGAAGGCAGGATAACCGGGGGGGAGCGCGGCGCGGAGGGTTTCGGCTATGACCCGGTTTTCGAGGTAGCCGGAGGTTCCAGGACGCTGGCTGAATTTTCCGAGCAGGAAAAGAATTCGGTCAGCCACCGCGCGCTGGCCCTGAAGGGCCTGCTTCCCGACCTGCTGCGCTTGTTCCCCGCGGCGCGGCCTTAGGCCAGGCGGCGGTTTTTTTTGGCCGGGGCCTTTTAAGGCGCGGGTATTTTAGAATGCTATAATAAATATACGAATATGAGATTCAGGCTGCTTCATAAATTTATCGCCGTTATGGCGCTGATCTCGGTGCTCCCGATGGCGCTTCTCGGCTTCAGGCTGATAAGCCTGGGACAGCTGGGAGTCAGGACGGCCATACTCGAGCTGCACCTGACCACCGCGGACAAGATCGCCTCGGAGTTCAACGCCTACCTCAGAAGCGCCGACGCCGGGCTGCGCTCTTCGATAAACGCCATGACCCAGATGGACTGGGAAAACAAGCAGACCATGCTCGCGGCCCTGCTGGAGACCCGCCGCGAGATCAAAGAAATTTCCGTGCTTCTGAAGGACGGCTCCGAGGTCGTAAAGATCATTTCGCCTTTCGACGGCGGCAGCGGGGCGCTGAAGAAATACCCGGGGGACGAAGGCTTCAAGGCGGCCAGGGCGGGGAAACGCCATCTTTCGGTCGACGGGAAGACGCACCACGCGGTCTTTTATTATCCTTTCGGCAAGGACATGGCGCTGCGCTCCGAGCTCGACCTGCCCGCTTTCATAGACTCCCTCGACCTTAAGCGTGTAGGGGAAAAGGGTTTCCCCGTTATCCTCGATGCCTCGGGCGTTCCCATAGCCTGGCCCAGGGACCTGCCCGCCGAAACCGCGGCCGCGGCGGCCGGCTGGGAGATCTCGAAGAACGCCGTTAAGTCCCTTTCCTCCGGTTCCGGGGAGTTCCTGGACGCCTCCGGCGGCGAGATGCTGGGCGCCTATTCGCCCATTACCGAGCTGGGCGGCGCGGTCGTGGTCAGCCAGCCGCGCGAGGGCGCTTACCGGTACGCCATGTTCATGCGCAAACAGGCCATTTACGCCGTGCTCGTTTTCCTGGCGCTGGCGGTGGCCGCGGGCTGGTTCCTGAGCCGCAGCCTTACGAAACCCATAACGGTGCTCACGCGCGCGGCCGAACACGTGGCCGCAGGGGACTTTTCGCGCACGGCCGACGTGGATACCTCGGACGAGCTGAAGGACCTCGCCGAGACCTTCAATAAGATGGTCTCGCAGCTTAAGTCCTATTCCGACATGCAGGTGGACCGCATCATCCGCGAGCAGAAAAATACCGAGGCCATACTTTTCTCCACCGAGGACGGCATAGTCATGACCGACCTGGCCGGCAGCGTCCAGGTGGCCAACCGCAAAGCCAGGTCCGTGCTGGGCATAGGGCAGAAAGAGCCGGTCGAGGGGAAAGCCCTGGCCGGCCTGATAGCGTCCGAAACCATCAAAGAGCCCGTAATGGACGTCTTCGCGAACCGCGAGGAAAATTATTCGCGGGAAATAGAGATCTCCCAGGAGCAATCGCACCGCTTCTTCAAATGTTTCGCCATGCCCATCACGGCGCCCGGCCGCTCCGAGGCCCTGGGCCGGCTAGTGGGCTTCTACGACATCACGCTCGACAAAGAGCTCGCCCGCATGAAGGACGACTTCCTCCATTCCATCACGCACGACCTGCGCAACCCGATGGGCGCGATAAAAGGCTTCGTCGAGTTCATGCTCAAGGAGATCCCCGGGCCGATAAACGAGTCCCAGAAAAAGATGCTGATCTCCATCGACCGCGCCTCCTTCAGGCTCCTCGGCATGATCAACAATATCCTCGACTCCGCCAAGATGCAGGCCGGCAAGATGGAGATAAGCCTGGCGC
>CAZUQT010000219.1:0-5013 GCA_964622585.1 uncultured Elusimicrobiaceae bacterium
CGGGCGGCCACGTCGAAATAGTAGGTGGTGGAGGTGAGCAGGCCGTTCACGAAAGCCGTATTGTCGGTGAGATGGCGGGCGAACTCCACGGGGGTCGTTATAGGGGCGGAGAAATTCTCGTTAGTGGAGCTGCGGATCTCGTAGATGGTATCGCCCGAATTATTGTCGGTATCCCACTGCAGCGTGATCCCCGACATGGAAATGTCGGTGGCGGCGAGGCTGGCCGGAACCTGGGCCAGCGTGTATTTGGAGCCCAGGTCCAGGGTCGTTCCCGCTATGCCGTCGCCGTTGATGGGCGTGAGGTGCAGGTAGTAGCGGATGTTGGGCGACAGCGATGTGAAGGCGAAAAAGCTGTCCGTGGTCTCGACCGTAGTGGGAGCGGCGAAAGTGCTGTCGAGCGAACCGGTCAGCCTGTAGACGGTCCAGGTGGAGTTCCCGTTGGTTATCCAGTTCGCGTTAATGCTGCCTGTGCTGATATTGGTGTAAATGTTGGGCGTAGCGGGGAGCGCCGCCACCGTGAGCGTGAAGACCGGCGCCGCCCAGGAAATGGGCCCTCTGATGGGGCCGCTCCCTTCCGAGTCGTTGACGGCGTTGACGGCCGCCTGGTATCTCCTGTTGGCGAGGAGGCCGGTCTGCGAGAAGTTGCTGGCAGTGGCGGAGCCCAGGGAGACCGCGGTCAGGCTGCCCGCGGTGATATCGTAAACCTCGTAGTAAGTGGCGCCGAGCGCCTCGTCCCAGGACCAGTTGATGGTGGAGCTGCTCAGGGCTTCCCCGGTAAAGTTGTTCACCGCGCTCACGGTTATGGTGGTGGCGTAGGCGGAGAAGTCCGTAATGATGCCTGAGCCGTTCTTTGCCCTGACGCGGAAGTCGTATTTCTGGTTGGCGGAGAGCGCCGAGATCACGGTGGAGGTGCTCATATAATTCACGCTGAAAGGGACCGGCGTGGAAATATCAAGCGTGCTGGAGAATTTAGGCGTTTTGGTCGGGGACATTGAAACTTCGTAGGTCGTGATCTCGGAATTATTGTTCCGGGTCCATTCCAGCGCGGCGGTTTCGAAGCTGGCTGCGGTTACGTTGAGCGGGGTGGGAACGGCCGCAAGCGTGTAATAGGTGGTGGACTTTGAAAGCGCCCCGTTGCCGCCAAGGTTGTAGGCCGACACCATTATCGAGGCGGCGGTGTTGGGGACCAGGCCCGTCTGGGTATAGAAGACGGTATTGGAATCGTTGAAGAACGCCACGGTGGTTATGAACACGCTGTCCGTGGCCGAATAGACGTTATAGCCGTCGGCGGAGGTCACGTTCCCGCGGTTCCAGGACCAGGTGATCGAGCTTACTCCGAGCACGGTGCCGGTGGCGACCGAGGGCGTGCCGTCCGGGCGGGCGATGGTCACCTGTACGGTGCGGCCGTCGGAGAAGACGCCGTTGGCCGCCACGCGCATATTGTAAAAGCCGTGAGGAAGCTCGCCGGCGGCCGTTGGCATGATGACGGAGATGGAGGAAAGCGTGGTTTCCCAGGAGGTATTGGGGCCGCCGTACCAGGAATAGATCCTGGTGGAAAGCTCCGTTATGAAGCCGCTTGGATTGTCCAGCTGCTGTATGTAGATCCGGGGATTGCTCTGCGAGGAATTCGCGGGACCCGCGGCGCCGCCGGAAGCCTCCGAGATGCCGTGGAAATTGGAGGTGTCGCTGAGCAGCGTTACATTGTAGCCCTGGTTGAACTGGAGCGTGCCGGAGGAGATGGTAGGCTGCCTTACTATTTCCGCCTCCAGGCCGTCCGTGTCGGGAGAGAAGGAGAAATACGCCAGGTCCGTGGTGTCCAGGCATTTGGAGCCGTCCCAGCCGCCTATATTAAGGACATAATTATCTTTGGTGAGCACGGTGGTATGGTTAGCCCTGCCAGCCGTCATTTCGGCCTGGAGGCTGAAGACGGGGAAGTCGGGGTCGAAACCTTCGGCCAGGGTGAGGGAATAACCGGGGGTTTCACCTCCGGTGACCATGATCTTGCCGTTGGGCAGGAGCAGGCTGCGGTGGTTGGCCCTGTCCATGTTGAGCAGCGGCAGGTAGGTCCAGGCGCCCGCGTTATAGATCTCGGCTGTGATCTGGCTAAGGTAGTTGTTAGAGCCGCCGATCGCCACTACCCGCCCGTCCCTGAGCAGGGTCGCGGTATGCGCGTACCTGGCGGTGTTTAAATCCCCGCCGCCGCTGAAAGTCCTGTTCAGATAATCGTATTCTTCCGTTTCCTTCACCGCGCCGAAGGCGTTGATGCCGCCGGTCATAAGGACGTTGCCGCTCTTCAGCAGCGTGGCCGTGTGCTGGGCCCTGCCGGTGGTCATCGTACCGGAGGTCTGCCAGTAGGCGGTGGAGGAAATATACAGTTCAGCGGTGGCGGCGTAGCTGCTCAGCGTGCCTCCGCCGGCTATAAGGACATTGCCGTCGGGAAGGAGCGTGGCCGTGTGGTTCTGCCTGCCCTCGAACATCGAGGTGGTAGGCATCCATCTCTGCGTGTCCGGATAATATATTTCAGCCGTGTCGACCGCCGCGCTGAGCGGCGTGACGCCGCCGGCCACCAGCACATTGCCGTTAGGCAGCAGCGTGGCGGTATGCTTTGACCTGGCGACGGTCATAGAGCCGGTGGGCGTCCACATCTTGGTCTTGGGGTCCATCAGCTCGCAGGAGGCCAGCGGCTTCGCGCCGTCCGAGCCGCCGCAGGTCAGTATCTGCCCGGACCTCAGCATGGTGCTGGTATGGAACGCTCTCTTCGTATTGAGTTTTTCCGAGGCGATCCAGCCCTTGGTGACAGGTATGAAAGCGGTGGAAGTGGCCCGCGCGGTAAAGGTTTTCGCGGTCCTCAGGCAGTCTACGGTCGGGGCGGCTTCGCAGTTCCTCCCCCCTAATACGAGCGTGTCGGCCGCCGGGGTTATCAGGGCGGTATGGTTGAAAACCGGAGCGCCGAGGTTCGGCGATACATCGGTATCCGTCAGGTCCTTCCAGCTGTTGTCCTTGGGAGTGAAGCCGAGCGCGCTGGAGAAGATCATCTCCCTTATAACTATATCCGAGCGGCCATAGTTGAGCGACGGATAGGTGTCGAGGGTATGTATCTCATCGGCGGTATAAGGCAGCTCCGCGGTAACGCTCATCAGGCCGCCGGCAACGTTCAAATGGGTGAGAAGGGTGGTCGACGCGGAAATATTGGTCAATATGCCCGTGACGGTGGCAAAAGTCATCGTGGTCTTGAACAGGCAGGTGTTAGCGTCGCAGGAGGTGGGGCTCGGTATGTCGATGGTGTCGAAGGCGCCGGCATCCAGGGAAATGCTGTAGATAGCGTTGGGATCCGTTATCGTGCCGGAATTGATGGTCGCGATGCCTTTGATCCCCCTGTAAATTTTCGGCAGGTTGAAGCCGACCCAGCCCGTCAGCGTCCCGGTGAAATTTACGGGGGCGGAACCCGTAGCCAGCGGCGAGGTGAAATGGAGGTCCGAGACGGTTACGGTCAGCCCGGTGGTCATAGACGGGTCCGAGGACAATGACTCTTTTACAAAAGTAGCGGTCCCGGCCGGGGCGGTCAGTCTCATTATGCCGTCAAAGCTGCCCGGCTTGTGAAGATCGTCTATAAGAGTTCCCACAGGGTAGCCGTCCAGGGCCGCCGTGCTGTGCGTGAGATACATCTTTGTGCTCAGTATGGAAATGGAGGGGTTTTCCGCCGGCTTATGGGGCGTCGAGAAAAAGGCGTCGGCGTTCACCAGCCTGCCTGATACGGGCCTGGCGAGGCTGGTTTCCACCGGGAATTTTATTACGCTGGAGGGGAGTATGTTCGCGGTCGTGGCGCCCGTCTTCTGCAGATAAATAACGGTGTCGTCTTCCAGCGTGAGGGAAGCGGTGAAGACGGTGCGGACTATGCCGCCGTAGCCGCCATGCATGTTCCAGCCGCCGTCGGGCCGCAGCGCGGCGGAATGCTTGTGCACCCTGTACGGCGCCGTGCCGAAATTAGATTCGCCCAGCACCGTGCGGCCGCCGTTCTGGTCGAAATACTCCGCCCCGTCCAGGTAGCCGTGGCTGCTGAAGTCCTGGGGGCCGTTGCCGTAGCCCCAGTAGTATTGATCGCCGAAATCCGCGGTAGTCCAGCAATCCTCGCCCTGCGAGGAGGAGGACATCGTGCTCGGGCTGCATTTATAGGTATCAAGACCATTGTAGCCGCCGGCTATTACTATGACCCCGTTGTTCAGCACCGTGGCGGTATGGTCTATCCTGCCCTGCAGCAGGGCGTCCTTGGGGGTCCACGAGCCGGCCAGGGTGTCCGGGGTATAGACCTCATTCATCGGCTCGTAGATCCAGGCGGTATTCAAAGCGTTGCGCCTCTTGCCGCCGGTGACGAAAACTTTCCCGGACCGCAGGAGCACTGCGGCATGGCCTATGCGCGGGCTGAGCATGGCCGCGGTGTTGGAGATGGTGTTGTCGGCGGGGTTGAAAAGATCGCAGTCGCCGGTCAGGGCGGTGGCGGCTCCCGTCTGGCCGCCGCAGAGCAGCACGCGGCCGGCGCCGGCGCCCTTGGAAAGGAGGGTCGCGGTATGCCCCCCCCTGGCCGGGTTCGTGACGGCGCCTATCGCGGCGCAGGATTTTGCTACAGGGTCGCAGATCGCGAGAGTATTAAGCGGCGTTCCCGAGTTGAAGCCTCCGGCTATCAGCACCCTGCCGTCCGACATCAGCGTGGCCGTGTGCGAGGACCTTGCCCCGATAGCGCCGCCCCAATTCTCGTAATCGTTGGTAGCCATGTTATACATCTGCACGCTGGCCGTGGGGGCGTTCCCGGAACCCGTGACGCCCCCGCTTACGAGGAGGTTGCCGTCGGGCAGGAGAGTTATGGCATGGCTGTGGCGGGCCAGAAGCGCTACCGCCCCCGCGTCAGGCTGGAAAGAAGCCAGAGCGAGGACCAATAAAGGAAGGACTTTTCTAAAATTCATATAGCGCCCACGGATAGTCTACAAGAAGCCTGTTACAGGATTGTTAACAAAATTT
>CAZUQT010000220.1:0-1733 GCA_964622585.1 uncultured Elusimicrobiaceae bacterium
GGCCTGCGGGAAGGCCCGCCGAACCCATACCCTTGCCGTCCCTCCGGGCGCGCAAAAACTCTCCGGCTTTTAAGCGTAATTTGCCTGTCAGGCTCCCCGACTTTTGCCTTATAAGGATAAAATATAATATTATAGATATCTATTATGGCTAAAAAACCTACGAAAGCTGTTGCGGCAGAAACGCCCAAGATCGCGGCTGAGGAAGCTCCCAAGCCCGCGGTCGAGAAAAAACCTAAAGTTTCCAAAGCCGGGACGAAGCACCTGGTTATTGTCGAGTCTCCTACCAAGGAGAAGACGATAAGCCGCTTCCTCGATTCCGATTATATAGTGCGCAGCTCTTTCGGGCATGTGCGCGACCTCCCGAAGGAAGAGCTTGGCGTGGATGTGAAAGACAAGTTCGCGGCCAAGTATGTCTTAGTGGAGCGCGCGAAGAAAATTATCGCGGACCTGAACATGATCGCGAAGAACGCGGACGTCATCTACCTGGCGACCGACCCTGACCGCGAGGGAGAGGCTATCAGCTGGCATCTGAGGGAAGTTATAAAGACCGACGCGCCGTTCAAGCGCATCAGCTTCCATGAGATCACCAAGACCGCCATCGCTGAATCTTTGAAGAGCCCGCGCGACCTGGACATGGCGCTGGTGAACGCGCAGCAGTCCCGCCGCATCATCGACCGCATCGTGGGCTACAAGCTTTCCCCGCTGCTCTGGAACAAGATCAAGAGCGGGCTTTCCGCCGGGCGCGTGCAGTCCGTCACCGTGCGCCTGATAGCGGAGCGCGCCAAGGAAATAGCCGCCTTCAAGGAAGAGGATTACTACACCGTAGACACCAAGCTGGCCAAGGGCGATTCGAAGGATTTCGACTCCAAGCTGGTGCGCTGGGAATCCGCGCCCGTGGAGCAGACGGTCACGCTGAAGCTTTTCGCCGAGGACTACCGCTACAAGACCTCCGTCTTCAAGAAGATAGAGGATACGGTGGAAGCAGCCACGTACCTCCGCAATTCCACGCTGAAGGTTTCGAAGGTGGACGCCAAGGCGGTCCGCCAGAAGCCGAAGCCGCCTTTCATCACAAGCACGCTCCAGCAGGACGCCTATAACAAGCTGGGTTTCTCGTCGGACCGCACTATGAAGGTCGCCCAGAGCCTCTACGAAGGCGTGGATATGGGCGGCGAGCGCTCGGGTCTTATCACTTACATGCGCACGGACTCCTTCAATGTGAGCGCGGACATGCAGAAAGAGGCCGCCAAGTTCATCGCCGAGATCTACGGCGCGGATTTCTGCCCGGCCAAGCCGCCCACCTACCTTAAGAAGGTCAAGGGCGCGCAGGAAGCCCACGAGGCTATCCACCCGACCTCCGCCTATAAGCGGCCCGAGGAAATGGGCAAGTTCCTGAGCGCCGACCAGGCCAAGCTTTACGACCTGATCTGGCGCCGCTTCATGGCCAGCCAGATGGAGGAGGCTATCTTCGATTCGCTCTCCGTCGAGTTCTCGGACGAGAAAGGCCGCTCGGTCCTGCGCACCAGCGGGCGCACCGTGAAGTTCGAAGGCTATTTGAAGATCTACATGGAGGAGAAGGAAGAAGAAGTGTCCGGCGAGGACGAGGAAGGCTCCGCCGCCCTGCCCCCGCTCAAGGAGGGGGATATCGTAACCCTCAAGGACGTCTCCACCAAGCCGCACCGGACCAGCCCGCCGCCGAACTATAACGAAGCCAGCATCATCAAGACGCTGGAAAA
>CAZUQT010000220.1:1833-4973 GCA_964622585.1 uncultured Elusimicrobiaceae bacterium
GGACCAGCCCGCCGCCGAACTATAACGAAGCCAGCATCATCAAGACGCTGGAAAAACACGGGATAGGCCGCCCTTCCACCTACGCGGTCATCATCAAGAACGTAGTGGACCGCGGCTATATCAACCGCGAGAAGGACAGGAAGCTCCTGATCACCGAGCTGGGCGCCCTGGTCACGGAGAAGCTCAAGGATTTCTTCAAGGAGATCATGGAGATCTCTTACACTGCCTCCATCGAGGACAAGCTGGACGATATAGCCGACGGCAACATGGACTGGGTGAAGTTCATGGGCGATTTCTACACCCCGTTCGCCGCCGACCTCGCCACGGCCGAGAAGGACATGGTCAAGTCCCGCCCGAACGTGATCAAGACCGACGAGAAATGCCCGCTCTGCCTCAGCCCGATGGTGCAGCGCGAGAGCCGCTTCGGCAAATACCTGTCCTGCTCGCGCTTCCCCAAGTGCAAGGGCAAGGTGCCGCTGGACAAGGAAGGCAATAAGCAGGAGTATTTCTCGCCGATAAAGACGGAGAAGACCTGCACCAAGTGCAATAAGAACGCGATGCTGCTGCGCAAGAGCGCGCGGGGCTATTTCCTGGCCTGCTCCGGCTTCCCCAAGTGCCGCAACATAGAGCAGCCCACCCCGGAAGAGGTGGAAAGGCTGCTGGGCACAAGGAACAAACCGGCCTGAGCCGCGTAGTCCGAAGAAGCCCGGGACAGTCCGGGCTTTTTGCGGGTTGCGGGCTGGATGCGCCCTTGTGGCTTCACCTATCAGGTGAAATCTGTTCCCTATGAGATAACGCTCTTAGCGGAGGATTAGGGACAATTCTCTGATCGCTGTCGGGTCCGCGATTTGCTCTAATTATCCCGGGGTTAGGAAAAATGCAACATATATTCTCCGCGCGGGCGGAGCCTGTGCCGCGGTCGCAAGGCGGCCGCCGGGGAGGTAACATGCACTTAACATTAACCTGTAAGACGGCTGTACTGCTGCTCTGTGTAGCGCTTTCCCTGTCGCCCGGAATTCAGGCGCGGGCACAGGCGCCGCAGCCGGCCCCGGCGCAGACCTATGAGGTGGCGCATTCCAGCGCCGCGGCGGTAACGCAGAAAAAGAAAGAGAAAAAGAGCGGGAACTGGATCTGGTGGGTGCTGGGGGTAGTCGCGGCCGTGCTGCTTCTCTCCGCGGCGTCCGGCGGCGGCAGCAGTTCCGGCGGCGGCGGGTACTAAGGGTTCGCGAGAGCTTGAATTATGCGGATGGCTATTGAATACTAAACATGGCCCCGTATTATAGTACGGGGCCCGCTTAAGCGGGTGTGACGAAAAGGGGGGGATCATGAAAGCCAGAAAAGAGTTACTCGGAATGGGGCTGTGCGCGGCACTGGGCCTGCTGGCCGCGGGAATAGCCGTAAGAACCGATGCCGCCGGGACCGGTTCTCCCGACAACTTCCCCGGGCGGAAACTGGAGGCTGACGCGGGAACCGCGCCGTCCTTATACGGCAAGGGCGTGCAGGCGGACAAAGCCGGCGACGATGAGGCCGCCCTGAAATACATCCAGCAGGCTCTCAAACTGGACAGGGAGAACCCCGAGATAATCAATATGCTGGCGCACAGCGAGCGCAAGCTCGGGATGATAAACAAGGCTATAATGGATTACTGGAAGGCTCTGAGGCTGAGGCCGCGCTTCCCCGAGGCGCGCGAGTACCTGGGCGAGGCGTATATCCAGGCCGCGCTCCAGGAAATAGAAACCCTGAAAAGCTACGGCACGGACGGAGAGGAACAGCGGGAGGACCTTGTCAAAGCTTTTCTCGCCGCCGCCGCGAACCTGGAAGCGGACAAAGAGAAAAACTGAAAGGGCGCAACTGGCCGCCGGGCCGGGAGTCGTCGGGCTTTCAGCAAAAGAGCGCCCCACCGATACAGAATAGCGGACAGGCGGCCTGGCGGGGTGAAAGCGATGAGAATTCTTATAGTAAGCGTGAACCGCTGCCGCCAGCCGGCGGCCGTGGTCCCTTACGGCGCCTGCGCGGCGGCCCAGGCCGCCTCCGGCTCCGGGCATGAAACGCGCCTGCTGGACCTGATGTTCGAGAAGGCCCCGCTCGAAGCCATGGAGCGGGCCTGCCGGGATTTCCGCCCCGACGTGGCCGGCTTCTCCGTGCGCAACCTGGATAATAACGATATGAGGAGCCCCGTCTCCTATACCGATGAAGCGGCATCGCTGATAGCCGCGGCCAGGCGAGCCTGCGGCGCCAAGGTGGTACTGGGCGGCGCGGCGGCCGCCGTGATGCCGGAAGCCCTGCTGCGGCGCACCGGCGCGGACTGGTGTCTGGTGGGCGACGCCGCCGCGTCTTTTCCGCGCTTCCTTGCGGCGCTGGCCTCGGGCGGCGGCCAGCTTTCGGTGCCGGGAGCCTGCTCCGTTTCCGGCGATAATTTCATCTTTAACCCGCCGGACTTTTCGGCGCAGGCCGGGGCCTGGCTCTTTCCCGACTTCGGACGCTGGGTAGACCTGCGCGCTTATGCCAGGCAGATGGCCGCCGTGCCTTTGAAGACGAAACTGGGCTGCCCCTTCGGCTGCGTTTACTGCACATACCCGTCCGGTGAAGGCGCGGCCTATCGGCTCTGCCCTCCCGGGACCGTGCTCGGGGCAGTGAGGGCGCTGGCCGCCGCCGGGGTGAAGGATATGGAATTCGTGGATAATGTCTTCAATTCTCCCTACTCGCACGCCATGGAGCTCTGCGGCGTCCTGGCCGCGGCCGGGACGGGGGCGCGCTTTCACACTATGGAATTGAATCCCGCTTTCACCGACGCCCCGCTGCTGGACGCCATGGAAAGAGCGGGTTTCGCCGGTATCGGCATCACCGCTGAGAGCGCCGACGACGGGGTACTAGCCGGGCTCGGCAAGAACTACGGCCCGGCGCAGTTGGAAAGAGCGGCCGCGGCGGTGGAAGGGCACGCTATTCCGTGTATGTGGATGTTCCTGCTGGGCGGTCCGGGGGAGACAAGGGAGAGCGTGGAGCGCACGCTGGAGTTCGCAAGGCGGCGCGTGAGGCCTTCCGACACCGTCTTCTTCAACGCCGGGATCCGCCTTTATCCCGGCACCCCGCTCGAAGCCGCGGCCAGGCGGGAAGGCTCCCTCACGAGGCCGCCGGCTGAG
>CAZUQT010000221.1:0-3699 GCA_964622585.1 uncultured Elusimicrobiaceae bacterium
GCGGGATCTGTCCAGCGCGGCGGGTTTGCCCACCAGCGTCCAGCGCTTCCCGTCCGCGTTGCCTATCTCGAGGCGTTTGTCGGAGTAGAGGATCTCGTAGAACGTCTTCTGCACGATGGTCTGGTTAGAGGAGGTCGGCTCGAAGTCGAGCAGCTTTACGGTGCTGTTCTCGAACTCCTTGCGCAGGCACAGCGTCGGGCCGTGGATGGCGCCGTAGATCGGGTCATAGGCCTCGCGGGTCTTGTAGCCGAAGCCGCCGTCCAGCGTGGTGACCACGGCCATGAACGTGGCATGCCCGGGGTCCGCTTTCAGGAGGCCGGCCCCGAGGTACTTTGCCGACAGGAAGAGCGGCAGCGCGTAGCGCTTCAGGTCCTCGGTGGCCGCCGTCTCGTGCGACAGCGACTTTACCATGCAGCCGGGCAGGTAAACTATGCCCTGCGTGTCGGGGTGCGCGGCGGCGAAGTCGGTGAGCGCCTTCTCCAGCGCCGGGATATCCTTGAAGTCCACCGTGATGGCGTCCTTCACCTTGGTCTTGGCCGGGGTGAAGATATAGGAATCGGCGCGGTGCTTGTTGAGCTCAGCGCGGAAAAGCTTGGCCAGGTCCAGGTCCTCGGCGAAGATGACCACGGGGCGCTTGGGCGAGAGCTTCTTTATCACTTCCTGCTCTACGGGGGCCGGTATCACTACCGGGACGTGGCGGATGTGGCGCTTGGGATGCTCGGGCTTGGCCTGCTTTTCAGCCGGCTTGCCGGTAAGGTCCATAAGGTCGGGCTGGACCGAAGTTTTTGCCGCAGGGGCCGGCTGGGCGGCGGGGGCCGCCGCGCCCGTTTCGTCCACGACGAACTTTATGCAGTGCCTTATCGTCGGGTAGTCCTTAAGGGAGATATTGTCCCTGCGGGGGATCTTGTAATGCTCGCGCAGGGCGGCGAAGAGCTCGGCCTGCTTGACCGTGTCGATGCCGAGGTCGGCTTCCATGTCGAGGTCGAGCTCGAGCATGTCCTTGGGGTAGCCGGTCTTTGCGGTTATCATCTCCAGGATCTCGGCCTGCACCGTGTCCTGGTTCAGCCCGGAAGGCTGCGCGGCGCGGACAGGCTGGGCTGCCGGAGCCGCGGCGCGCGCGGGGGCGGAAACAGCGGCCGGCGCCGGCCTGGGAGCGGGCGCGGCAGAGACTCCTACGGGTTCCCTGGACGGGGGCGCCGTTCTCGTTCCGGCGGTCTTCTTGTCTTTTATCCTGAGCGTGTTCAAAACTACTTCCAGTTCGGCCGCGGGGTCGCCGGAGATCTCTTTAAGCCAAGCGTTATAGCGGGCCTGGTCGTAGCGGGTCTCCCCTTCCTTCCAGACGCGCTCGGTAAACGACATGGCCATATGCGAGCCGAAGCCCGCGGCGAAGCGAAGCGCGTACTTCAGGTCGTACTTCCCGCCTTTCGAAAGGTTTATGCCGGCCAGTTCGGGGTCGGCTTCTTTGTAGTTGGCGATGGGCGGGATGATGCCGGTGTTCAGCGCCCGCACGACGATGACGTCCTCGAGGCCCGCGCCCATGGAGTGGCCGGTGAACCCTTTGACGTTGCTGACTATCACCTTGTCGGTGCTGGCGCCGAAGGCCCTCTTGAGCGCCTTCACTTCCGCCGAGGCGCTGCCGCCGCGGGCCGGGGTGTAGGTCTCGTGGGACATGAACATCGTATACGGCGCTATCTCTTCTTTCTTCAGGCCGTAGATGCGTTCGACTTTCTGCACGAATTTTTCCATGACGGAAGCGACGTGCTCGGTGTCCAGCCGGGTGGCGTGGAAGGCGGAGTTGGCGCATTCGGAGAGCAGCATGCGGGCGAGCGGCTTCATGCCGCGCTCGAGCGCGAGGGTTTCGTCCTCTATCACCATGGCTACCGCGGCCGAGCCTACTATCAGGCCGTGGCGGCGGCGGTCGAAAGGCAGGGCGGCCTCGGAAACGTTGGCCGAGGTGGTGGCGGTGCCGGAGGCCAGGAAGCCGGGCAGGGTCCATTCCTGCACGATCTCGCTGGTGATATCGTCGGCGCCGATGATCACGACGCGCTTGCATTTGCCGGCGCGGATCCAGGTTTCGGCCACGTGCACGGCCTGGGTGGTCGAGGCGCAGGCGGCGCTCACGTGGACGGTCGGGCCTTTGGCCCCGACCCACTGGGCGAACTGGCTGTCCGCTATCGGGATCACTTTCAGCAGGAAGTTGGAGCTGAAAGTGTACGGGTCCTTGCCGGAGCCGGGCGTGTAGTCCGCGAAGTTCTTGTGCAGCCAGGCGCGGAGGCCCGCCTTGTCCGCTTCGGTGGGCAGCTTGTCCACTATCTGGTGGTAAACCTCCCACAGCTGCTCTGCGGTGCGGCCGGCGTACTTATAATTGAAATAATGAGTTATCTCCTTTATCATCGATTCCGTGACAGGGAAGGCCGAGGCGAAGATCACGCCGGTCTCGGAGGCCAGCGGCTCGGGCAGCGCCCATTTCTCGGGCAGCCAGCTGCCGGTGGTGGTTTTTTTATACTGGTGTATCAGCGGGAGGCCGGCGTCTTTCAGCGCAAGCACCCCGGCGCCTATCGCCATCTTGAAAGTAGTATCGAGGGCTTTGGCCACGGTGTGCGGCAGGCCGAATTCGGCCTCGATGTCCAGCTGCCCTGAGCGGGCGGAGAGCTTTATCGACTGGTCCACCGAGTCTATCTTCTCTATGGTATGGTTGCCGGTGGGCGACTTCATCACGCGGATAATGTTCTTCTCCATGATCTTCTCGCGCCATTCCATCGGGATCGGCTCTATCATGTTCTTGCCGGCGAGGATCTCGTCGAGGTTATGCTCGCGGAAAAGCTTGTCCCAGGTCCCCGGCGTGCCGCCGGCTATGCCGGAGATCGCCAGCTGGTTGAAGTTGAAGCCGTAGCGCTCGGCGAAAGAAGCCTTGTCGTAAGGAAGGGGCGCCGGCTCCGAAATCTGTTCTGATCTGTTCATTGTCGTTTTTCCTTCGCCCTGCTGCAGGGCCCAGTTCTGGTAATAAGGGTTAAAGAATTTTCCGCCGGCCTGGGGAGCTTTGCCCTCCCACTTCACCGGGATGCCCAGCGCCGTCATATTGGCGAGCAGGTCGTTGAATTCCGTTATCCCGCCGCGCTTCGGGTGGTTCGAGGCGAGGATGGTGACGTCGGCCTTGTCCTTAAGCGTGGAGGCGGCGAAAGCGCTCAGGACGCGCTTGGGGCCGCACTCTATGAAAGTGCGCACGCCCTCGGCGTACATCCGCTCCAGCTGCTTGATGAACTCCACCGGGCTGGTCATCTGCTTGATCAGCATGTCGTAGATGCCCTGCTTGTCTACCGGGAAGAAGTCCGCGGTGACATTGGAGAGGATCTTCATGTCGGCGGCTTTTATCGGTATGTTCTGCAGGAACTTGCGGTACGGGCCCATAGCCGGGGCCACTATCTCCGAGTGGAAAGCGTGGGAGACCGGGATCACCCCCGCCTCCACGCCCAGCTCTTTGAATCTCTGCACGGCCTGGTCCACGGCGGCGGCTTCGCCGGCTATCACGGTCTGCAGCGGGCAGTTCTTGTTGGCGCAGATGACATAGCCTTTTATCTTTTTCAGCTCCGCTTCCACTTTGTCGCAGCCCCAGGCTATGGAGGCCATCTTGCCGGGGTCGTCCACTTTCACGGCGGACATTTCCTTGGCGCCGAGTTCCTTGTTGGCGGCGAGGTCTTT
>CAZUQT010000221.1:3709-4954 GCA_964622585.1 uncultured Elusimicrobiaceae bacterium
GGCCGTGTGGTCACGGCGCGCAGGCCGCCATCGACGGTGAAGATGCCGGCGGCGGTGGCCGCGGCGTATGCTACCAGGCTGTGGCCGATGGCCATGTCGGGCTCTATGCCGAATTCTGTGAAGAGGCGGTACATCGGTATGTCGGCGGTCAGCATGGCGGGCTGGGTCAGCTGGGTCTGCTTTATCGCGTCCTCGCGCTTGACCAGCTCCTCCTTGCTTTCGCCGGGCTTGGACCAGAGCGCCTCGGTCAGGCGCACGCCTATCATCTTCTCGAGGATGACGTCGGCCTCGTCGAAGGTGGACTGCACGACCTGGTACTTGGCCGCCAGGTCCCTCATCATGTCCACGTACTGCGAGCCCTGGCCGGGGAAAAGGAGCCCCACCTTTGATTTATTGGTTCCGGTCCTGAAGGTATAGACGCCTTTCAGCTTGAAATTGAGCGGCGGGTTCGTCCAGGTCTCTTCCTTGGCGTTCTTGCCCAGGAAATCGACTTTCTCAATAAGGTCCTTCGGGGACTTGGCCACTACGGCCACGCCCCAGGCGGCTTTGGTCTTAAGCTGGGAAGGCTGCGCGAAGGAAGACAGGGGGTAGGCTTCGGGCCATTTGGAGAAGGTGCTCTCCGCGGCGGCTTTGGCCTGGCTGATGACTTCGGCCGGGTTGGCGCCGGTAAAGGTCACGGCTTCGCCCTGTATGCCCGCGAAGGGGGTCTTGGGGTGCTCCACGACCGAAACCTGAGCGCACGGCGCGGCGGCTTCCGCCGAGGCTTTCGCGGAGCGCTGGTGGTTCGGGCCGGTGTATTCTTCCATGGTCACGTGGAAATTAGTCCCGCCGAAGCCGAAGGAAGAGACATTGGCGCGGCGTATGCCGGTCTTCTTCCACTCCTCCGCTTTCGTGATCACGCGGAACAAATCCAGGTTGATGCCTGGATTGGGGTTCACGCAGTTGATGGAAGTAGGGAGGGTCTTATTGTAGAGGGCGAGGGCGGTTTTGACCACGCCCATGGCGCCGGCCGCGGCTTTGGAATGGCCTATCTGCGACTTTACTGAGGTAAGGCCGAGCTTTTTCCCGGCGCTCATATGCGGGCCGAACACTTCCTGGAGGACCTGCACTTCGGCGGCGTCCCCCACCTTGGTGGCGGTGCCGTGGGCTTCCACAAAATCCACGTCCGCAGGGGTATAATCCACCCCGGCGAAAGCGTTCTCTATGGCTATTTTCTGGCCCTTGGGATTGGGGGCGGTTATGCCT
>CAZUQT010000222.1:0-4947 GCA_964622585.1 uncultured Elusimicrobiaceae bacterium
AGTGGAAGGCCCGCTATGTGCCGCTCTGCCATTTCAAGGACTGCCTGGGCCAGATAAGCGAAATTAACGAGCGCGAGATCTTCCTGACCGAGCACTGGGCCCCGGATTTTTTCAATAAAGACGCTATAGGCTCACGCTCCAAAGTCGCCCGCAAAAAAACGGCCCGCTGCCGCGGCTGCCGCCTTTACTCCGCCTGCGAGGGGCTCTGGGTAGAATACCTCAGGCAATACGGCGACGCCGAGCTGAAGGCGGTAAAAAAATGAAAGAAGAAGCCGCCGGCAAATGTTACGAGCTTATCCTCAACTAAAACTGCAATGCGAAGTGCGGCTTTTGCTCCCAGGGCGATTTCGACAAATCGCTTAACGCCCCTTTCGACGCTATCGCGCGCAATATCTATTCCGCCTATAAGAGCGGCTACCGCCGCCTCGGCTTCACCGGCGGGGAACCGCTGATATGCCCGGATATCCTCAAGGCGATAGCGCTTGGCAGATCCGTGGGTTTCCGGTTCATCCGGGTGCAGACCAACGGGATAAAGCTGGCGGACCCCGCTTTCTGCCGCGCTCTGGTGAAAGCCGGGCTGACTTTCTGCAAATTCTCTTTCACTACCGATAAAGCGGCGGACCATGACGCGCTGGTCGGGGTTCCCGGCGCTTTGAAAAAGGCTCTCGCGGGCCTGGAAAATCTGCGGAAACTTAAGATACGGCTCGGGACCAATATCCTGGTCAATAAACTTAATTACAAGCGCCTGCCGGAGATAATAAAATTCTACCTCGGGCGCGGCATAACCAATTTCGTGATAATTTACCCGGTCTATAACGGGGCCATGGCTCTTAACGCCAAAAAACTGGGGATAAGCCTTTCCGACTGCGAACCTTATTTCGAGGAAGCCGTGCGGACCATGGAAGCCGCCGGCCTGCCCAGGGAGATCCTTTTCCTGAACACCCCGCCCTGCTTTCTTAAGGGCCGGGAGAAACTGTCTATCGGCCTCGACCATTTTAACACGCTGGTGACGGACCCGCTTGGCGGCCGCACGGACCTGGACGCGAACGCCGACGCGGCCAAGGTAAAGGGGAAGCCCTGCCGCGCCTGCGCGCTGAATAAAAAATGCCGCGGCGCGGACGAGCATTATATAGCTAATTTCGGCTGGGCCGGCTTCAAGCCTGTCGGGAAAAACGGCGCCGTTAAAAAAGCGCCGGCCTCCGGGCGCGTGTATCTTTCCGACAATGAGAAATGCCTGGTGGAGATCCTGCGCCTGAAAGACGGCGCCTCTACCAAAGAAGTGCTCTCTCTTTCCAAAAATATCGTATTGTGCCGGGACTGCTCGGACGGGAATGCCGTCATGACTTCGGCCGCCAGCCTTATTTCCAAGGGCATGGTGAAAAGCAGCTTCGAGCGCGGCATCTACCGCTG
Source organism: uncultured Elusimicrobiaceae bacterium (assembly GCA_964622585.1). Taxonomy (GTDB): domain Bacteria; phylum Elusimicrobiota; class Elusimicrobia; order Elusimicrobiales; family UBA9959; genus UBA9959. The sequence continues at coordinate 1,411 of CAZUQT010000222.1, forward strand.
GCGCCTGGCCAAACCCTACGCGGAGCTGAAGAAATGGCTTTAATACACCTCTTCCGTAAATGCAACCAGCGCTGCGTGTTCTGCTCTTATCCGGCCGAAGACGGCGGAGACGAAGGGGTTACGCTTAAAGGCTGGCTGAAAGAAATAACTCTCATGCCGCCCGGCCTGGTGCAGATCTCGGGCGGCGAACCGCTGCTGGCCGGGGCCGGGAATCTCTGTCTTCTGCTTGCGGCGGTCAAGAAACTCGGCAGGCGGGCGGAACTGCAGACGAACGCGCTGGCCGCGGCTGAACTGCCCGGCGGGGAAATAAAAAACATCGTCCGCGCCCTTAACGCGGCGAATGGTTATTTTAATGTGAATTTCCCGGCGTCAACTCCGGACCTCGACTTTAAGATAACGCGCGCGGCCGGCGGCTTTGAAAAAAGGCTCGCCGGCGTTAAGCGGCTTATCGGGGCCGGGGGCGCGGTAAGGCTGACGCATGTTATCAGCGAGCTGAATTATAAAGAATTGCCCGCCTTCGCCGCTTATGCCGCGAAAAACCTCAAGGGCGTCGCCTGGCTGCAGTTCAGCTATATAAAAGGCCTCGGCCGCGCCGGCGGGGCGAAATACCTGCCCAAATACGCGGCGGTAAAGCCGTATCTGGAAAAAGCGCTCTCGATCTGCCGCGAGAATGAAATACGCTGCGAAGTGGACCATATCCCGCCCTGCTTCCTCGGTGAATTTTACGCGTTGAACGTGGATATGGTAAAAATGAGGGACGGTCATAAAGGGCCGCACCTGGAAGAGAAAAAGCAGGTTCCGGCCTGCCGGGGCTGCCGGTTCATCGAACTCTGCCCGGGCCCGAGAAAAGATTATATCGCCGTTCACAAGGCCTTATGAAAGAAAAAATCGCCGCTCTGAAAAAGGAATTCCCCGCGCTGGGCGGGCGCTTCGAAGGCAGGAAACTGGTCTACCTGGACAGCGCCTGCACGGTGCTCAAGCTGCGCTGCGCCGCCGACGAGCAGCGCCGCCATATGCTGGAGCTGGGCGGCTGCGGCGGAAAGCGGTCCTCGCACGCCCTGGCCGCGGCCATGGAGGAGAATTTCTACGCGGCGCGTTCCCGGGTGGCCTCTTTCATGGGCGCGGGCTCGCCCGAGGAAATAATTTTCACGGCCGGGGTGACCGACGCCGTGAACCTGCTGGCCAATTCCTTCCCTTTCACGCCTGGAAGGAACGAGGTCATCCTCTCCCCCGTGGAGCATAATGCCGTGTTCCTGCCTTTCGAAAGACTGGCTTCCGCCGGGAAGATAAAGCTGCGGATAATCCCGCTTAAGAACTTCAAGCCGGACCTGGAAGCCTACCGCAAAATGCTGGGCTCAAAGACCGCCTTGGTCTGCTTTACGCACGCCTCGAATATTTTCGGCGGCCGGACCGATATCGCCGCCGCCGCGGAGCTGGCGCATGCCGCCGGGGCTTATCTTTTCGCGGACGACGCGCAGTACGCGCCTACCCACGGCGGCGGCGGCGCTATTTACGGCGCCGACGCCTGCGCTTTCTCCGGCCACAAGCTGGGCGCCCCGTACGCTACCGGCGCCCTGTACGTTAAGAGGGAGCTGCTCTCCAGGCTGCGCCCCTGGCGGGTGGGCGGCGGCACGGTGGCGGACGTTACGCTTTCGGGCGGCCGCTATAAAGTTAAATACCTCGGCAACTACCAGGCCTTCGAAGCCGGGGTGCAGAACTGCTCCGGCGCGGCGGGTCTGGCGGCGGCTATTACCCGGCTTGAAAAGTGCGGCTTTGAAAATATCCGCGCCCACGTTTCAGCTTTAGTGGGCGATGCGCTTAAAAGCCTGGCCGGCGTTAAAGGCGTGCGCGTCCTCGGCGCGCGGGAAGATCTTCTTGAGGGTTCCCTCATCTCCATCGTCCCAGTTAAAAAAGGCTTCTCGGTCCCCGATTTCAACATCTTCCTGAACCAGCAGCTCAAAGGCCGCTTCATAGCCGTGCGCACCGGCCGCCACTGCGCCGACCTAGCCTGCCTCGCCTCCGGCTACCGCGAAACCATCAGAATTTCCTTCTTCGCCTACAACACCCCGGAAGACACGGCTATCTTCATCTCAGCCCTCAAACAATACCTCTCGCTATTGCGGTAAGGTTTGCAGGCGGTCTACCGCAGGGGTAGGAACGAAAAACACGCTCGGCCACACCGTGGCCTCGCTCGGTATTCGCCTGCCGGGCTATGCAACCGGCAGGCTCAACGACGGTTTTTCTTATCCTACCCCTGCGGTCTCCGCCTGGTAAAACACATTAAGACTTGAACGCGTGTTAATTGGAGGGGTGGCAAGGGTATGGGTTCGGAGCGACCTCTCGGGATGGAGCGAAGCGACAGTTCTGCGCCCGACGCTTGCATAAGCGCGGAGGCCGAGAGAGGAGGCGCGGCCACGGTGTGGCCGACGCCGTGAGCGACGGGCCCATACCCTTGCCAGGCCCCCGACTGGGCATCTCGCGGTCCCATCCCCATTTATCAGATTTACAACATTCCCCTCATAGATATAGAATATAGGGAAGACAGACGACGGCCGCCCTGATGGCATAGCCTTGATGGCGGCACTAGCATAGCTTCGGAGGTAAAATGAACAACGCTGAATTGATTCGCCAGGCCGCAAACAAATACAAGAAAGATATAGTCGCTTTCGCGCGCAATATTATCCGCACGCCCAGCTTTTCCTGCCAGGAAGGCAAGCTCGTTGAACTTATAAAGAAAGAGATGATCAAGGTAGGCTTCGATAAGATAAGGATCGACGCCATCGGAAATATCATCGGCTTCATCGGCCACGGCAAAAAGAAGATCATGCTCGACGCCCACATCGACACCGTCGGCATCGGCGACCCCAAGGCCTGGAAGATCGACCCCTTCGCCGGTATCTACAAGAACGACACCATCTACGGCCGCGGCGCCACCGACCAGAAGCTCTCCATGGCCTCCATGGTCTACGCCGGCAAGATAATCAAGGACTTGAAACTCGAAGGCGACTATACCCTTATGGTAGTCGGCTCCGTGATGGAAGAGGACTGCGACGGGCTGCCCCTGCTCCACCTCATCAATAAAGAGAAGCTCCGCCCCGACTTCGTCGTTATAACCGAGCCCACCGACCTCAAGGTCTACCGCGGCCACCGCGGCCGCATGGAGATGAAGGTCGTCGCCAAGGGCCGCTCCTGCCACGCTTCCGCCCCCGAGCGCGGCGATAACGCCGTGGTAAAGATGTCCGACATCGTAAAAGAAATAACCGCCATCAATAAAAAGCTGAAGACAGACAAATTCCTCGGGAAAGGCTCCGTGGCCGTGACCTGCATAGAGTGCAAGACCCCGTCCTACAATGCCGTGCCCGACGAATGCACCATCTACCTCGACCGCCGCCTGACCCTGGGCGAGACCCTGAAGAGCTCGGTGGCCGAGATACAGCGCCTGCCCTCCGTAAAGAAAGCCAAGGCCAAAGTGGAAGTGCTCTGGTACAATGCCGTCGCCTGGACCGGCGCGAAAGTGGACCAGGAAAAATACTTCCC
>CAZUQT010000223.1:0-4912 GCA_964622585.1 uncultured Elusimicrobiaceae bacterium
AACCGCTCGGCCACCTCTCCATTTTTTCAGCCGCCCGTACTTTCGGGCGATTATTAATTATATAAAAATATTGTCAGTTGAAAGTCTTTTTTATGCCTTCTTCCAGCGGAGTCCAGCAGGAGGAGCCCGAGGTCCTCTCCCAGAGGGCCGGCGAGGCTGTCCAGTTGGGGGCGGAAGCCTCGCGGGCTTTGTCGCGGTTCATCATCGGCTCCGCGCCGGTGAGGGCGGTGACGGTCTCGTAAAGCCAGCCCACGGCGTAGACCGCCCAGGCGGGCAGCGAGAGCATGAAGGGCATTTTAACGCCCATACCCCCGGCCAGCATTGCTATGAAGTCCTTCCAGGCGTAGGAGCGGTTCTCGCAGACGTAGAAAGTCCCGCCGTCGAAGATATTAGAATAAAGGGCGGAGATGATGGCGTTCACAAGGTCGTCCAGGTAGACGAAGCTGAAGCGGCCCCCCGCCGAACCCGCGTTGACCATGACGCCTTTCCTCACCCACTCCGCGATTTTCGAGAAGCCGGAATCTTTCCTGCCGTAGATTATCGGCGGCCGCAGGATCACCAGCGAACCGTGGAAATTCTTCAGGGCTTTCTCCCCCTCCAGCTTGCTCATACCGTAAAAAGACACGGGCGCGTCTTTATCGGCTTCGGTCCTGGGGGCCTCCGCCGTGGACGGGCCGCCGGCCGCGAGGCTGGAGATGTAAACGAGCTTGGTCAGCGAAGGCGTAGCGGCCGCGGCCGCCGCGAAATTAGCCGTGCCTTCCGTGTTAGCCCGCATGAAATCCTCTTTTGAGCGGCAGAAAAGCGCGGCGGCAAGGTGGACGGCCATGTCCGCTCCTGCCAGTGCTTTCTTCAGGCTTTCCGCGTCGGCGAAATCGGCCTCGGCGTAGGAGGCGCCCTCGAGCGCCGCCGCCGGCCTGCGCCGGGTGATTATCCGCACCGCGAAACCTTTTTCCAGCAGGGCTTTCGAAAGCGCCCGCCCGACGAAACCTGTGCCCCCGGTAACAGCGATTGTTTTCATAGTTAATCTTCTTTCAGCTTCTTTACGGCTTTGCCGAGCTCTCTGTCGAGGCCCTTCACTCCGGCGGCGGTTTCGCGGTTAAGGTTGACCCCGAAGCGCAGCATCCCGGTATTTACGGTGTCGCGGTCGGGGTATTTGCCGGCTTTCATCTTGTCGAGCACGCTCGTCTTGTCGTGCTGCGGCATGGTGGCCGCTATGGCCAGCGCCATCAGGGCGAAGGCAGCGAGGTTCACCAAAAAGCCGGCGGCGCCGCTCACCATACTGACCAATTTCGAGCTGGTATTGATGAACATGATGAAGACCGACCACACCAGCAGCGAGATCCCCAGATAATAATTCCCGAACTGGCCCGTTTCCGGGTAGGAGGCGTAAAAAGCCAGGTGGACCAGGCCTACGGCCGTTATTTTAAGCATCAGGCTCATGGCAGCGGTTCCTCTTTTTGCGGCGGCAGCAGGCCCGGCGCGTCGACGCCCAGCCGCAGCAGTCCGAAATAAAGGTCTCTCTTTTCCGGGTACTGCCCGGAAGTTAATTTCAGGAGCGGGCTTTTCCCGTCCTTCTGCGGCAGGAAGGCGAAGGCGGAGAAGGCGCAGAGCAGCGCGAAGCCCGCGGCGACGCACGCCTTCCAGGCCCCGCCGTGGAAGTTGGCCGCGCGGTTGATGAAAATAGCCCCGCCGGTCCAGAGTATCATCGAGACATAAAGGAAGGTGAAGCCGAAGCGGCCGCTGTGCGGGTAGGAAATGAAAGCCGCCAGGTGCAGCGCGGCGGCGGTAAGTATATAGAAACTTATAGGGAGGGTCATTAATCCATGGCCTTGAATTCCACGTGCACCGTCAGCCGGTCCTCGTAGAAATCGTCGGGGAGCGCGGCGAAGGGCGCCCCGGCCTGCACGGAGCTTTCCGCGGCGCTGTCGAAAAGCCTGTTGCCGGAGCTTTTTTCCACGCTCACGCCTTTGATCGAGCCGTTCCGGTTGATGGTGAAGCGCACCGTGCAGCGCAGGCTGCCGCCCGAGGGCATCTTTTCCGTCCAGGCGGCCCAGAGGGCTTCGCGCACCTGGGTGATATACCAGGGGTAGGGAAAGTTCGCGGAGTCCGTGGTCAGCGGCGTTCCGTTCTCGCCCGAAGAGCCGGAGACGGCCGCTTTTTCCTCGTCGAAGAGCTTCGAGCCGCTTGAAAAGATGCTTGGCTTGGGCAGGGCGTCGCCGGAGAAATCGTCGTCGTCGGCCTTTTCAGCGGGCTTCGCGGCTTTGGCGGCCAGGCCCGTTTTGGCCGCCGGCGCTTCCGGGCGTCCTTCCGCCGCGGCGGCCTTCTCCATGGTCACCACGCTGGAGGGGCCTATGAAATCCACGTAGTAGGCCTCGCTGGTTTTGCGGGTGAGGGAATTGCGGGAGGCAAAAAGCACGAGCGCGAGTATGAAGGTGTGGACCGAGGAGGAATAAAGAAGGTAGGAGCGCATCCTGTGGCCTAGTCTTCCGGCTTTACCGCTATGCCGATCTTTCCGGCCCCGAGTTTCTTCGCGGCGTCGAAGACCGCAACGACGCGCTCCACGGGCACTGATTTGTCGGCTTCCACGAGCACGGTCTTTTTATAGGCCTTGGCGAAGCGCAGCTTAAGCTCCTCTTCGAGGCGGCTGAACCGGACGCGCTTGCCGTCCATGGTCATCGCCCCGTCGGCCGCCAGCTGAACTTTAAGCACGTCCTCGTCCCCGCCCTTGGTCCCGCTGGAGGCCTTGGGCAGGTTTACCTGGATCTGGGACTGCACCAGGAAGGGCGTGATCACCATGAAGATGATGAGCAGGATGAGGGAAATGTCGATGAGCGGGATCATGTTGATCTCCGCCACTATCCGGTGTTTGCCTGAATGGACTCTCATAATTTAGCGCGGGCCGGGCTCAGGATACCGCGGAAATGTCGCGGGCGACGGAGCGGTCTATCACCTGCTCCGTGACCCAGTTCATCTCGCTGGAGAAATCGTTGGCCTTGTGCGCGAAATAGTTGTAGGCGACGATCGCGGGCACGGCCACGAACAGCCCGGCGGCCGTGTTCACCAGCGCCTCGGCTATGCCCATGGCTACCACGGAAGGTCCGGCGCCGGCGTACATCGACAGGTCCCTGAATGCGCGGATGACGCCGATGACCGTGCCGAATAGGCCGATGAAAGGGCTTATGCTGCCGATGGTGGCTATCGCGGTCAGGCTTTTCCCCATCCTGGAGACGTGCCACTCCACGGCCTTCTCCGCCAGTTCCCTCTTTTCCAGGGGATTGCCGTAATGCGCCAGAACCTTGTGGACTATGTCGCCGGCCGGGTTCTTGGACTTGGCGCACAGGTCGGAGATCTGCTTCATCTCGCCGGTCCTGAGCAGGGCGTGGATCTTGTGCAGCAGGTCCTCCATGCCGCTGAAGGTGCGCTTGTAAACCGTCCAGCGCTCCCAGATCAGGGCTATGGAATAAATGGAAAGGCCGGCGAGCAGGAAAAGTATCGGGCCGCCGGCTATTATAAGTTGTTTGAATGTAATGTTCATCAGGCTTGTCTCCAGAAAACGGCAGCTTAAGAGAGGAATTATATTGTACAGTTCAGCGTGACGCGGAACTGTCCCCTCCGGTGCGTTAAATATAAAATAATTATACAAATTAGAGCGGGAAAAATGGGTAAAACGCTAGCGGCCGGCAGGCGGTTTCGCGCTTTCGCGCGAACCGGCCGGCGGCCGCGGCAGGTCAGGCTTTCTTGAAGGCGAATTTGACTTTGGCTTCGAGGTTCTCGAAATAGCCGGCCAGCAGCTTGAGCTTGGAGCTCAGGGCGCCGTAAAGCTCTTCCTGCTCTCTGGTCTTCAGGTGGTCGACGGTCTCGAATTCCTTGATGCGGCTGACGGCGTCGAAAAGCTCTTCGCGGACCTTGGCGATTTCCTGGTCGCGCCATTTGAGATCGCCGCGCAGGCGGCCTATCTCTTCGCAGAACTTCTTCGACTGCTCCTCGTAATCTCGGCGCTCGTTGAACATGATGCTCTGGAACTCCTCGTTCTTGCCCACCAGCGAGGCGATATTGTCGCTGAAGGTTTTCGCCAGCATCTCTTTCTCCTCCAGCTGGGACCTCAGCTCGCGCATTTCTTTTTCGTACGCGGAGATGTTTTGGGCGTGGAGTTCGTCCGCTTTGCGCAGCGCGGCGCGGGCGTTCTCCTCGACTTCGCTAAGGCGCTCTTTCATATGAGAAATTTCCGCCGTCTTCTCCGCCAGGGCCTGGGTGGCCTCTGAAAGCTTGTCTTCCGAGCGTTTCTTCAGGGTTTTATAGAGGGTTTCCCACGACGGGTGCTCGCCTTTTACGGCCTGCGCATTGTCGATGGAGCGCCTCAGCTTTTCGGTGAGGGCGCGGATCTCGCCGTCTTTCTTTTTAAGGGTTTCCTCGAAAGAGTGTTTTTCGATATTGTAGGACTTGCGGAGGTCCTTTACGTCGTGCTCCAGCTGGGCGTTCTTGCCTATGGCTTTTTCCAGCAGGTTGCGGGACGCGGCTTCCTCCACCAGCTCAACGGTCATCGGCGGCCGGGGCTTGTTTGCGGTCTGCGGCGGTGTCTCGAGGAGCGACTGGAAAGCGGGTTCGAAAGCGGCCTCGTGCCACTGGCCGAGGGCTTTTTCAAGGCAGACTAAAGTGTTGCGGGCGAAGCCCGGCTGCATGGCCGCGTCACGGGGGAAAAAAGGCCCGCGGATGGACTTTTTAAGGAACAGGTAATACCGCGAAATTGGTTCTGGCATGATTAAATGATACCAAAGGGGTGTTACAGGAAGATTACAGGGCGGTGTATATCTGCATTAGCCGGCGGGCGGCCTACCGCAGGGGCAGGAACGAAAAACACGTTCGGCCACACCGTGGCCTCACTCGGTATTCGCCTGCCGGGCTATGCAACCGG
>CAZUQT010000224.1:0-4908 GCA_964622585.1 uncultured Elusimicrobiaceae bacterium
CGGCCACGCAGGCTTTTCGGCGCTTACGCAAGCCTCGCCTTCCGAGGGGCTTTTGCTTATCCGGTCCCTGCGTCGCCCCGGGTCTAGCCCGGGCCCCCTTTTTTACTTGAAATCAATTTATAGGCCCAAGGACCCATAACCTCTCTGGGCCCAATGGGGATTGACTTTCGTCAACTCATGCCTCATAATATAACTATGAAACGCAGGATGCTGACTTTAACCTTGCTCGCGGCCGCCCTCCTTAACGGGGGCGCCCTCCTGAGCGCCGGCGGCAATGGCCGCGGCAATCCCAATATCATCCCCGTTTCCATCTACGGAACTGACGACAGGGTGGATTATTACGCCGCCGACAAAGTAATGCGGAAGTTCGCCGAGTCCACCGTAGCCATGTTCGCCGAAGCCGCCCTCCCCAGGGATGAAGCCTCCGGCGGCTATAAACTTAAGAATCTTAACCTTAAAGGTAAATACAATCTGCAGGAAGGCGAGCGCTTCGGCGAGCAGCCCGTAGGCGCCTATTGCTCTGGCGTCCTGGTAGGGGAAGACACCGTCCTTACCGCCGGCCACTGCTTCAGGCCCGACCCCCGCGGCGGCCCCTGCGAGAAAGTAAAAATGGTCTTCGGCTATGCCGTGACCGCCGCCGGCCAGATGCCCTCCGCTTTCCCGGCCGAGAACGTTTATTCCTGCAAATCCGTGGTAGCCCAGAAAGTAGACGATAATGGGGCCGATTACGCCTTGGTAAAACTGGACCGCAAAGTCAGCGGCCGCTATCCCCTCGCCCTGAACCGCGGCGAGATCAGCAGGAGCGCCAAACTCGCGGTCATAGGCTATCCCAGCGGCCTGCCGGTAAAAGTCGCGACCAATGGCAGCGTCCGCAGCATCGGGGAAGGCTACTTCGTGGCCGACCTGGACACTTTCGGCGGGAATTCCGGCAGCCCGGTCTTCAATGCAAAGACCCTTAAGATAGAGGGAATTTTGGTCCGCGGCGGCGTAGACTATGTCTACAATTCAGGCGCCGCTAAAGTAGAGGATCCCAGCCGGCCCTATGCCCATTCCCCGGGCCAGGCAAATGTCTATAGCCAGGAAGGCGGCCGCGGCGAAGATATCACGATGATAAAGGAAGTGGCTTCCCTTATCCCGCAGAGCGAGATGGAGAAATACATGGACGAGATGCAGCGCCAGAAGGCGGTGCAGCAGCAGAGCCCCGCGAAGGTGGTTCCGGCCATCTACCTGCCCGGACATGACAACTCGCAGATCCAGCCCGCGGTCTATTACGGCCCTGAGCCTTCCGCTCCCCAGCCGATAGAGATTTGACGCCGCGCCAATAAGCGGCCAAGCAGTAAGGGGCGTCCCCAACGGGCCGCCCCCTTCATTTTATTGAGTTTTAGTTCAGTCCCTGCGGCGGTCGACCGTGTAATGGCTCTTGTTCGCGGCTTTGGCCACTTTCTTAAGCTCGGTCCCGATATTGCTGACCTGCGCGAAAGAATGCAGCGGGCGGGTATGGTTATGCACTATGCCGATAGAAATAGAAAGCAGGGCGAATTTCTTGATATTGCCCTGCCGGTCAGTGGAAACTATGGAGCCTCGCTCCCTGTCCGCCTTGCTGTAAAAGGAGGGGGAGATCTCGTCGAAAGCGCTGGTGATCCGCTTGGCCAGCTCTTCCGATTTGTCGAAGGCCGTTATCACTATGAAATCGTCGCCGCCGATATGGCCGATGAAATCCTGCGACTGCTCGTTCTGTATGGTCAGCTTAACCAGCAAATTAGCCGTGGCTTTTATAACGCGGTCGCCGGCCTCGAAGCCGTAATTGTCGTTATAGGCCTTGAAATTGTCCAGGTCCAGGTAAAGCACGGCGAATTCGCCGCCCTTCTGGATCTCGCGCTCCACGCGCGCCTGTATCGAGGGATTGCCGGGCAGCTTCGAAAGCGGGTTGGTGTCCAGGACCTGCTTGTTCCGCTTCAGGATCATCCTGATGCGGGCGATAAGCTCGTCCGTATCCACCGGCTTTATAAGGTAATCGTCGATGCCCATGCTGAGGCCCCTCAGCTTTGTGCTTTTCTCGCCGGCGCCGGTGACTATGATGATGGGGATATGCGCGAAGACCGGGTTGTTCTTCAGGTCCTGCGCCACCTCCAGCCCCATCTTGCGCGGCATATTATTGTCCAGCACGATGATATCGGGGTTCGTCTCGAAAACCGCGGTCATAGCCTCGGCCCCGTCATTGGCCGTGACCACTTCGAAGCCGGCGAACTCCACCATCTCCTTCATAAGGAGCAGAAGCTCGGTCTGGTCGTCCGCGATCAGAACGCGCGGGCGGGCAGCTTTCTCCGGCGCCGAGGCCGCGCCGTCCGGGGAGGTCTGTTCCTCTATAAGCTTTAAAAGCAGGTCGCCGGGGATCTCGCGCGCCACTATTTCCGGGAGGCCCGTCAGGATGCCGCGCTCCTGGTAATTTTCCAGGCGCAGTGCGCTGAGGACTATCACCGGGATCTCCGAGGTGTCGGCCGAGTCCTGCATCTCCTGCATGATCGCGAAGCCGTCTTTGCCGGGCATCATGATGTCCAGCAGCAGGGCGTCCGGCTTGCCGGAGCGCAGGCGCTCGATAACCTGCAGCGGATCGCTTACCATCAGCGCTTTGTAGTTATTCGCCTCCAGGAACATTTTAAGGAGGTCTGAAAATTCGGTGTCGTCGTCGGCCACCATAACGGTCCGCTGCCGCCCCTGCTGCGGCGCGCATTTGTTCAGCAGGGCCTTGAGGGCCTCGAAGTCCACCGGCTTGGTGAGGTAGCCGCAGACTTTCGGCGAGGGCCCGGTGACGATGCCGGCGTCGGGCGTCTGCGAGAAGACGATTATTTTCTGGGAGGCGGTGAAAGGGCTGTTCTTGAGCTCGCTGATGAAATCCAGGGTATTGAAGGCCTGGATAAGGATATTGATTATCACCAGGTCCGGCTTCCAGTTCTGGACGGCGGTCATGGCCTGGTACTGGTCGGCGACGGTCTGGGTGAGGTAGCCGTGGCCCTGCAGGAAAAGGGTCAGCCCGAGCGCGGAAGCTTCGTCGGTGTCCACGAGGAGTATCTTTTTGCCGGGGCTGTCAGCCATAAAATGATTTTAACATTTTTAAATAGTAAAATACGGCTGTGGAAGATAAAGATAATTACTGGAAATACGCCCAGATAGGGCTCGAGCTGGCCGTCTCCGTGATGGTGGGCTTCTGGGGCGGCTATTGGCTGGATAAAAAGTTCGGGACTTCGCCCTGGCTGATGCTGGGCGGGGCGGCGGCCGGTATGGCCGGCGGATTTTACCTGGTAGTGCGCGAGCTTTTCGAGAAAGACGGGGGCGGCGTTGATAAATAGCATCCCCGCGGTTATCCTTAGTGGCGCTGCCCTCGGAACTTTGAGCGGCTGGGGTTCGCGGCTGGCCATGAAGCGGGTTCTGAATTCCTCCGATAAAATTTTTTATCTCGTTTTCACGACGGGCTTTTTTCTGCGCTTCGCGCTTCTTTTGGGCGGAATTTGCATGCTCCGCCATCAAAAAGTTATACTAATAGTCTCGTTTACGGTTTCCTTTATCCTGGTTCAGATGGCTTTCGAGGCGTTTCCGCTGAAAAAAAATGGGATTAAAAGAAATACTTGAGCACCACATCGTCGACCATGTCTGGTCCTGGGTAAACCTGGGGCCCCTTCGCCTCCCGATTTCCAAACATCTGCTGATGATGGGCATAGCCTCGCTCATCATGCTGATCGGCCTGCCCCTCCTGATCCGCAGCCGCGCCAAAGCGCTGGCCCCTTTCCGCTCCATCATCGAGATCATCGTGCTCTTCCTGCGCGACGAAGTCGTGTATCCGAACCTCGGCCATAAGGGCGACGGGTATATGGGCTATTTTTCCACCCTCTTCTTCTTTATCCTTACCCTTAACCTTATAGGCCTGGTTCCGTTCGGGGCCACCGCCACCGGGAACCTCGCGGTCACCGCGGGGCTCGCGCTCACCACTTTCGTGCTTATAAATTTCGCCGGTATCAGGGAGCAGGGCGTGATCGGTTATTTCAGCCATATAGTTCCGAAGGGCGTTCCGGGCTGGCTTTACCCCCTTCTTTTCCCCATAGAGCTGATCGGCATGGTCACCAAGGCCTTCGCGCTCTGCATCCGTCTTTTCGCCAATATGATAGCCGGCCACATCGTCATTTTGGCCTTCATCAGCTTTATCTTCATCTTCGGCTCGCTCAGCGCGATAGTCGGCTTCGGCGTGGCGCCGATCTCGGTCGGCCTGGTCCTGTTCACGCTGATGCTCGAGCTGTTCGTGGCTTTCCTGCAGGCTTACGTTTTCGTGTTCCTGACCGCGATCTTCACCGGCGCGGCGATGCATCCCCATTAAACGTTTTGCGACGGTTTTAATATTACACGGAGGTAGTAAAAAATGAACGACATGACATTCCTCGGACTCGGCTACATCGGCGCAGGTTTAGGCGCGGGTCTGGTGCTTATCGGCGCCGCCCTCGGCATCGGCAAGCTCGCCGCCGCCGCCCTCGACGGGACCGCCCGCCAGCCCGAAGCCGGCCCCGCGCTCCGCACGACCATGATCATCGCCGCCGCCCTCATAGAAGGTCTCGCCTTCTTCGGCCTGGTCATCTGTCTGCTGGCCGTGATGAACTTCGCGATGCCCAAGTCCGAAGCCGGCCCCGCCGCCGCTCAGACCGAAGCGCACAAATAAAGAATCGAGAATCAGGGATCGAGAATCGGGGGATCACGGAAAATATTCCGCTCCCGGTTCTTAGTCCCGGATCCATGATTCCCGATTCTCGATTCTCGATCGTTAGGAGTTTAACATGGAAGCATTGATTAGGCCGGAATTCGGCCTGACTTTCTGGACGATACTCTGTTTCGGCCTCCTGGTGCTGCTGCTGTCAAAGACGGCCT
>CAZUQT010000225.1:0-4882 GCA_964622585.1 uncultured Elusimicrobiaceae bacterium
CCTGTTCAGAGCCGGAGGCCGTCACCCGCCGCGGCCGATTCCTGCTTTCCCTTGATGGCCCCTTTACGCAGGTCGGCCAGGGAGGCTTCCATGGCCTTATAGCTCTCGAGCTCGGAGGAAAGCTCCTCTATGCGCGCGGCATCGGCGGCGCGCTGGGCTTCGGCGGCCGCCTGCACGCCGGCGAGATTGGTCCGCTCCACGTCCAGCTGGCTGTCGTTCTCCTGGGACTGCAGCTCCATCTGCTGGATCTTCTGCTTGAGGAACAGAAGCTCGGACTCGAAGCGGGCGCGGTTCTCGCTTTCGAGCCGTAAATTTTCTTCCTGCGCCTTGAGGCTCGCGGCCAGCCTGGCGCTCTCGGCCTCGGCGGCGGCCTTCTGGACTTCCAGCACCGGGAATTTTTCGCGAAGCGCGCCGTACTCGCCGGAAAGGCGCTGGCGCTCGTCCGCGGCTTCGCGGGCGGCTTTTTCAGCCTCCGCTTTCTGGGCGAGGGCTGAGGCGGCCTGGGCCTCCTGCCGGAGGACTTCCGCGTCCTGGCGGCGCGCTTCGGCGTCGGCCCTGGAAATGCGGTCCTCGAATTCTTTGACCCTGACGGCAAGCGTCCTGTCGTACTCGGCGGCCGAGGCCGCCAGCCGGCGGTTCTCGCTCTCGAGCCTGGCCACGGAATCCAGGGCGGCCGAAAGGGCTTTCCTGGCTTCCTCCTGGTGCGCCGCGCCGGAGCTCTCCAGCTGGCGCTTGATCGCGTTCTTTTCTTCCTCGGAAGCGGCCTCGAAGTGCATGCGCATCTGGGAGATCTTGGTGTCGAACTCGGCCTGGCGCTCGGCAGCGTGCCTGGCCAGCCCGTTCTGGTACTCGCCGGTCATCCTGGCCAGCTCGGCCTGGTGCTCTACCGCCAGCTTCGCGGTTTCGGCCTGGCGCTCGGCGGCCAGCTTCGACAGCTCGGCCTGGTGATCGGCGGCCATCTTGGTCGTTTCGGCCTGGCGCTCGGCGGCCAGCCTGGCGGCTTCGGCCTGGCGGGCGGCTATAACCTTTGAAAGTTCCTGCTGGTGGGCGGCGGCGAGTCTCGCGGCCTCCTCCTGGTTCACGCGGATCAGCTCGGAGATCTCCTCGGCGTGCTTCTGGGTGAGCTCCGCGGCATAGCCGCTCTTCACCCTGTTTATCTCGGCCTTGAAGCTTTCAGCCTGGGAAAGGAGCTCCGCCTGGTGGGCGGCCTTCAGGCCGTCGTTCTCCTGCTTCAGGCGGCGCAGCTCCTCGAGCTGGGCGGCCATGTTCTGCGCGAGCTGCATCTTTTCCAGCTTCAGCTGGCCGCGCTCCTTGTCGAGCACGGCGTTGATGGCCTGCACCCGGGAGACGAAGCCTTTGATCTTTATGAGCTCGGAAATAGCGCGGACCTTTTCGCCGGAGACGTCGGCCAGGACCTTGTCCTTTTCCTGGAGCTGGGCCTCGAAGCGGGCCTGCTCCTTTTTGAGCTCCTCGTTCTTCTCGGCGTTCTTGCGGTCCGAGATCGTGCCTATGTCGGACTGCAGGTCCCCGATCTCCTTGCGGAGCTTTTCCATCTCGTATTTGTTCTTCTCTTCCTGGTGGACGGCGGCCATGCGCGAAGTGTCCTCGCGGGCGCGCAGCGAGATATTCTCCGACCTGAGGTCGGCGATCTCCCGCTCTTTCTCCGGCATCATCTTGATATAGGATTCTATGGAGGCCTTCTCGCGCTCGGCGCGGGCGACCTCGTCGCGGAGCTTGGAGGCCTCGCGCTCCGCCATCTCTTTTTCCATCGAAAGCTTGCGGTATTCGTCCTCCACTTCGCGCAGCTTTTCGGAGGCGGTCTTAAGGGACCGTATAGTCTCCTCGCGGGTCGAAATCTCTTTCTGCCACTGGGCTTTCTCGTCCAGCCAGCGGCGCTCCATCTCCTGGAGGCGGTAGATGAAATGGCCTTCCACGTCCTTGCCCTGGGTCTCGCGCTCCGACATCTGGTTCTTGAGCGTCTGCATCCAGGTCTCGCGCTCCTGCGAGAGGCGGCTTTCCATCTCTTTTATCTTGCCCTTGAGCGTAAGCCTTTCTTCCTCGACCTCGTGGTCGCGGCGGTCGCGGCGCATCTTCTCCTGGATGTCCTTCAGCGAGGATTCCACGCGGGAGGAGAGAGCCTCGTCCTGCTGGTTCTTGAGGGTGGCCAGCAGGGCTTTTTCCTTCTCCTGCGAAAGCATCTTCTCCATGTCGGAGATCTTTTTCTCCAGCTTGTCCTTGTCCTCCTGCATCCTGCGGGCTTCGGCGTCCGAAGCTTCTTTCAGCAGCTGCGCGGAGTTGTCCTTCTGCGGCTGGGAGAACTGGGGCAGCCCGGGCGAAGGCATCGCGCCGAAGGAGGGCTGGGGCAGGGGCGGCATGGAAGGCTTCGCTCCCCCCGGGGGAAGCGGCAGATTGGGCTTGAACATGCCGGGGGGCAGCGGCGGCATGCCGGGCTTTGAAATTTTATTGTCCCTGTCGTCCATAGATTTATTCAGATCGCGCTGTCAGACTTCTATACATATTCTAAAAGAACCCGATTTCAATTAAGTTAAAAAAATGTTAACAGGTTACTTCCCCACCGACTGCTTGAACCCGGCCAGCCACTCCGAGGCGGCGGGATCGCCGGAAAGAGCGGCGTATTTTTCGTAGGCGGCCACGGCTTCGTCGACGCGCTGCAGGGAATAATAGGCGGCCCCGAGGTACTGCCACGTCTGCGCGTCCCCGGGGTTGACCGAGGAGGCGTATTCCAGGTACTGCAGGCTTTCCTGCGCCTTGCCCTGGTTGTACATCTCTATCCCGGCCGCCTGGTACTGCGCGGCCTGCGCGATCTGCTCCTGGGTGGGCCCCGCCGGGAGCTCCGGTTTGGAGCCGGACATGCTTTCATACTTGCGCCGGCGCTCGTCCCCGGAGGACATCTCGCCGCCTTCGATTATATAGACTTCCTGGGAACTGCCCTGCCTGGCCGTGATCTTGCCTTCCGCCTCCAGCTTCTTTACCGCGTCCAGGATCTTCCCCTGCGCCTCGTCTATCTGGGCGGCGCTGATGCCGGTAGAATACTCCATTATTTCCTTTATAGCGTTGGCGGCGCCCTTCGACATATTGGAGAAGAGCTTTTCTACTATGGCGGGATCGGCCTTGCTCAGGGCCCTGGCTATGTCCTCGTTGCCCACGTTCCTTATTATCGCCTGCAGGTCCTTGTCGGAATAGCTCGGCAGGTCGTCGAAAGTGAGTATGGCCTTTTTTATCTTTTCATAGATGTCGGGCTTCTGGGTTTTCAGATATTCGAGGATGTTCTTCTTTATGGCGGGGTCGGCCTCCTCGAGCATCTTGATCATCCGGTCTATGCCGCCCATCACGAAGTCCACGTTCTCGCGGATGTCCTTGTCTATGGCGTCTATCTGCTCGCGCGTCGCCTGGCGCACGGTGAGCGCCTCCAGGGCCACCTTGGACTGCATCTCGATGGGGAGCATGGCGAGCGCCTGCCGGCCCAGGTCCGGCTTCATGTAGCTCAGCACTATGGCTATGACCCAGGGGTCCTCCTTCCTCATCAGGAAAAGATAGATAAGCCGCTTCAGATTTTCTTCCGTCAGGTAGGTAAAGGGTTCAAATTTTTTCATAAGGTCGTCCTCGTCTTCTTTCTTCTCCTCCTCTTTCTGGAGGAAGTTCATGTCTATGCTCTGGTGACCCTCGGTCTCCTGCTGGCCCTCGTCCTCACCGCCGCCGCCTCCGCCCTCCTCCCTCTTGTCCTCGATATTGACCTCGGCGCCGGGCTTGGCCATCAGCGCCTTGATATACTTGCGGAAAAAGCCCCAGAGCGGGCCGAAAAGGAACAATAGAAGTATAAGGAAAAGCGCGGCATAAAGCAAAGGCAGGTAGACCCCCGGCTTCTTCAGGTCGTCCAGTTGGTTGGCGCCCTTGAACTTAGTCGGCTTGAAAATCACTGTAGGCGCGTCTTTTTTGCGTATCTTGTAAGGAAGCAGGAAATCGTCCAGCCTGTCCCGGGCTATCTTGAGCGTGTCTTTCGGCAGGGTTTCATCGTGGATGACGGTCAGCTGGAAGCGGGTGATCTCGGTCTCGACGCCGTAGCGGATCTCCTGCACGTTCTTCGCCTGCTGGGCCTGCTGCCCCGAGGCCGCCTCAGGGCGCTTGTTCTCCGCGCCGAGCACGGACTTGGGCTTGGGAATGCCGGGCAGGAGGAAATCGGTGTCGGGATTGTTCGCGCCCCCCCCTTTCTCCTTGTATTTCTGTATTACGCCGAGGCCCTCCTTGGTCTGCTCCGCCTTTTTGGCGATGACCTCGAGCTCCACGTCCGCGAAAACGAAAGATTTGTCCGCGCCCAGGATCGGGTCCAGGATCTCCTTCTTGATCTTGGTCTCCGTCTCCCGGCGCATCGAGTCCTGCTTCTCCATCAGGGAAGTGTCCATCCCCATCTGCGCGGCAATGACGGCCGGCAGCATGGCGAGAAGTACCGCAAGGATCAGCTTCCTCATATAGTAATTATTTTAACTTTCCTATATTGCATAAAAGTTTCAGAAAGGTTCTAAATTAATACCACTCCCCCGGGCCTGCACCAGTTCAGCGTTAGACTGCTGGGCGGCCTACCGTGGGGACAGAAACGAAAAACAAGTTCGGCCACACAGTACAAGCTCTAGTTGCGTGGGCGGCCTACCGTGGGGACGGGGTCAGAAAAACCGGCGTCGCGCACACCGTGCGCGCGCCTGCCGCTCTCGCGCTCGGCGCTTACGCAAGCCTCGCGCTCCGAGGGGCTTTTTCTGACCCCATCCCCACGGTCTCCGCCCGGATCACTCGTATTAACAGAAGACGGGCTGGCGCATAAATTGAGTGGAGCGGGTGGCAAGGGTATGGGTTCGGAGCGACCTCTCGG
>CAZUQT010000226.1:0-4785 GCA_964622585.1 uncultured Elusimicrobiaceae bacterium
GCTCAAATGTCAAGAGCAGCAGTTGGTGTTTCAATTTTAACCGGACAGCTGTGATTTTATCGCCTTTTACAACCCGACACGCCCTTGTCGGGTTCGCCTGCTATGCTATGGGCATGACCAATAAAAACAGGAGTTCGATAATCAGCGCGCGCGCCGGCTTCATGGGCGGCAGATTCAAGGCCCGGCTGCGCGTTTACACCCTGGGGACGGGAGAAGACTCTTCTTTGTACTTCTCGCTGCGCCTCTGGCAGGCGGCCACGGAAAGGCAGGCGCAGCTGTCGCGCCTGGCGAACTGCGGCCTGTGACTTAACCAAGGGGGACTTATGAGCTGGCAATTAAAAGGCTGGATGAGCGGCGGCTACTGCGCCACCCGCGAAGACGGTGAAATAGTATTCGTTTACAAGCGGCCCGACTGGGGCACGGGGATGAGCGGACTTCGCCGCTTTTACGAACTGCGCAGCCACGGCGCGCTTATCGCAAGAATAACGGCCGAAAGCTCCTGGCGGCCGCAGGTAAAAGCGGAGTGGCTGGCGGAGACAGGCCGGACGCTGAACGAAACCGACCTCATTGAGATAACCGAAGCGCTTAAATTGTAGCGGCCGACTGCTATAATTATTACTGGATGAAAAAAGCTTTCAGGCGCGCTTTTATAGAGATCACCAACAGCTGCAATCTGGCCTGCGGCTTCTGCGCTTCATCCTCGCGCCCCGGCTCTTTCATGCCGCTCGAGATTTTCGAGTCCGCGGCCGCCCAGGCCGGGGAGCTGGCTTCGGTCATCTTCCTGCACCTGCTGGGAGAGCCGCTGCTGCACCCGCGCTTCCCCGAAATACTCGGCGCCTGCTCGCGCCTGGGCCTTAAGATCAACCTCGTTACCAACGGGGTCCTGCTGGACAAATTCGGGAGCGGGATCTTCAGGGAAAAAGCACTGGGGCAGGTCTCGGTGTCGCTTCACGCTTTAGCCGGCCTGCCCCCCCCGCTTCGGGCCCAAACCCTGCTCCGGCTCACCGATTTCGCCCGGCGGAAACCGCAGGGACTTATAGTCAGCTTCCGCCTGCGCGGAAACCCCGGGGACCCTTTCATTAAGGAGACAAAAGCCGCGATCCTGGAAAGCCTGACCCTGGAAGGCTCTTATGAGCAGGTCAGGGACGGGCTTAAACTGCGGGAGGGAGTCTATCTGAATTTCGGCGATATTTTTGACTGGCCCGGAGGCTCCGGGGGCAAACAAAAAAAGAGCTGCCTCGGCCTGCGGCATCATTTCGGGATCTTATGCGATGGCCGGGTAGTTCCGTGCTGCGCCGATTTCGACGGGGCCCTGGCTTTGGGGAATATAAAAGAGGAACCGCTGGCCGCTATCCTGAACAGCCCCCGGGCGCTTGCCCTGAGGGACAGCATAGCCGGGAAAACCGCTATGCCCGGCTACTGCGCTTCCTGCGGCTTTTCCGCCCCCGACAGCTGAGCGGGACTTTTCACTTTCCCAGGACAAATTCCCAGCCGCACCAATACTCGGCCGGATGATTATCCGGCGGGCAGGCCAGGCAGTGCGTCTCGATACGCGGGTCCACGGTCCTGGCGAAGCCGGCGTATTCCACGATGCCGACGGACTTGCACGGGAAATCAGGCAGCCCCTTCCTCTTGCGCGCCGACTGCACGCGGCAGTCAAGCATGTAAAAAACGGCTTTTTTTTCGGTCAGGAGCTCGAACCGCTGCGAATTCAGCCGCGCGTAAAGCCGGTGCTTCAGGCATTCCCCGAGCGCCTTCAGACCGCCGCCGGGCGCGATGCCCAGCCGCTCCATTATCCTCTTCGCTTCAATAACGGTAAATTTTTCCCAGGCCATGGCGTCCGCTTTGATGGCCTGTTCCATGCCGTGCAGGCTGTCCACCGCCTGGAACCAGAGCCCGTCGTGAGCCAGCCAGTTCTTTGCGTCGTCTATTATTATCTTTACCAGCTCTTCTTTGGGCAGCTCGCTTAATATTTTCAGGCAATCGTCGCCGCGCTTTTTAACGTCGGTATCAGGGTTCATTCAGCTCTCCTTGGTCTGACAATGTGCGGCAGGTGTCTCTTTGAAGCTGTGGCGCTGCATAAATAGTATAGCACCGACCTCCCGATACTTCAACACCCGGAAGGACGGCTGGAACTGTTTATTTTCCGTAGAGCCGAAGCGCGGGTTTATTTTTCCGGTATTTCTCGTAAGCTTTTAGCCAGGATTTGCTGACGGGGGCCGTATATTGCGCCCTTTGAAGCCCGGCGCCGGGCGCCGTTTCGCGGAAAGCGCCTCTCTTCAGCCAGTCGTTCAATGAATCAAGGTATTTATTCATCGACGGGGAGTGTCCGCAATAGCGGCACAGGAGCTTGAGCTGCTTGCCGGTGTTCTCCGGGGTCAGGTCCTCCAGGCGCTTTATGCCGATGTCGAAGCCGAAGACCCGGTCGATGCTCGCCCCGGCGCCGCAGGGATAATAGCCATAGCGGCTCAGGCCGTGGCCGCAGTTCTGCGGAATGAGGCAGGGCGAAGCGCTCTTTACCCCGAAATCGGCGGGAGCGAGATTGAATAGGCGGAACTGCTGGACTGGAGATTTTTTCTTGGTGTCATTGATCACCAGCCAGGTCGGCAGGCGCTTAAGCGCGGCGCGCACCCCGCGGCCGTAGCCGTTGGAGATTATCTGCATGTTCGCGGCATTAAAACCCAGGCGTCTGAAATCCTCGAGGATAGTCAGGAGCTGCGGGTGCAGGGTCGGCTCGCCGCCCAGGATAGAAATATAATCCCACTTCCTGCCCAGCCTCAAGGATTCCCTCATGAAGAACCGTAGCTGGCGCAGGGACATCGATTCGCCCGAGGGCGCCTGTCTGGTGGAGCGGTCGCAATTGTAGCAGCCGAGATTGCAGCGCGTGGTGAGCTCTATCTCGACGGCGTTCTTAACGAAGTCCATCCGCTTGCTGTGAAGGAAGCCTGGCGCCGAAGCGACGCCCGCGGAGGGTTTCCGGCTTTTACAGTGCAGTTTGCTGTCATTTTTTTTCATAAGTGCTATTTCCGTTCGCAGGGAAAATCAGAATTGGGAAGATTCTCAAGCTTTAACCCTGACTGGTCTTTTACCAGCATAAAGGAATCCACGGTCTGGCCTTTCGCGTAAACAGCGTCGAAGCGGTAATACCAGCCCTTCCCCTTCAGGTCCAGAAGCTTGAAGCTTCTCCGGACCCCACCGGTATGCTTCCCCAGCTTCGCCAGGGCGGCCTGCATACCCCGGAGCGAGGAACTTTCCTTCGCGCCTTTGGTAAGCATGGAGGCACGGATGTATTCAAAATCTCCGGAATTATAGCGCCGGTAATATTCATCCACCACTTCCCCTGTGGCCGAACTCCCCCGCTCGATCAGCGGCCATAATGGCTTTATCACATTCTCAAGGATTTCTGCCGCGACTTACGCGCCTCTTCCTTGTATAGGCGGCCAAGTCCAGATGTATCTGCACGGCGCCGGCTATAGTGCCACCGTTCACTTTCCAGGCGCCATAAAACATGCCGGTATCGTACGTGAATATAAGCAACAAGTTCCCCCCGGTATCCACTTCTTTGATACCGGAGGCGGCAAACAGCTCCGCACGAAATTCACCAAGATACGCCATAGCACGCTGATATCTTCGTCCGGCCGCTCAACCTAACAGAAGAATCTCCTGTTCCAGGCCGGCATTGCAGGCGTTCATCTGCTCAATAATACGAAGTGCGTCCGGGTCTTTTGTCGCGCGCAAGCGGCGCAAGATGGTTTCAGAATCTGTAAGCAATTCGCGCTTTCCGTATTTTTTAAACAGATTTTCAATATTCGCGGGAATATGCAGTTTTACCCTGGAGCCACAGACTTCCTTAAGACGTAAATATTCGTCTATCCCTACCGGGTCATAGTCTCCGCAATGCAGAAAGCTGCATTTCGACATTTCCGCGGAAGCGAACCAGGCCAGCATTCTGCCGGACATCTTCCCGCCGGCATAAACGGCGGCATCAGCGGCAAGCTTCATCTTTTCAAAGCATAAAAACGGCTCTAGATTTTCAACTATGGCCAGCGTTCCGCTGTACCCCCAGTAGGGCGGCTCGTTAAGCAGGAATGCCGCTACTCCGTATTTCCCGGTCAAGGACGACGCAGGCAGCGTCTCCCCCTTCCTTTCAAATACCATATTATTAAAAGCTCTGATCAAAACCGGTTCAGCGACTGTAATCCCGGCCGCTTTTGCATCCCGGTAATAGCCCACGGCTGTGGCGCGGGGCGTATCTCCATCCGGAGCAATATTCAAACCCGAAGGAAATAGCTGCGCGGCAAACGCCTTCAGCACGGCCTTGTTGCGCACCGCAACTCTGGCGCCGGCACCGGAGCGTTCCTTCTGCAGGATGCCGGCGGCGAATTGCGGGCGTAAAGCGGCCCGCGCGGAAGCGGAAAACAGGGACAGCGGAGCGGAGCCTTCCGTCAAAAGTGTGCCGAGCAGTTTCGCCAAGGCGGGACGCCTCATTGCGCCGCCTTTTCAGCCGCCCTGTGGCAGCGGACGCGGGAATTGCCGTCCAGGGAGACGCGGCCGTTTTCTTCGCGGACAAAATAAACATACTCGGCCGCGTCCAGCGCGTCGGGACTGGCCAGCACGGGCACAAAATTCAAGCTGCCGGCCGTCTTCATTATGGCCAGCAGATTGGCGCGGTCCAGGCTTGAGGCCTCGTCCAGATAAAACGGCAGCACGACCTTGTCGCTGTCCAGCAAGCCGCGCAATAAAAGCAGGTTTATCAGCACTTTTATTGTGATGGTAGTTCCGTTG
>CAZUQT010000227.1:0-4751 GCA_964622585.1 uncultured Elusimicrobiaceae bacterium
TTGAGGAAAGCAGCCGGGAGACCATCACCAGCATTTCCAGGCTTTCCTGCGACTGCGTTACCATTTTGATCCCGTCCTAAAAAAATATCTGCAAAAGGAGTTTGTAATAGCTCTTCCAGGCCGAACGCTCCTGCTTATAGGCGTTGTACGCCATGTCCAGCGAGCTTTTTTCGTTAAGGCCAAGCTTCATCCCGGCAGTGACCGAGTTCGCGCGGTCCGCCTGCCTGAAGGATATTTTACTATATCCCACGTAAAGATGGCTGTCATATTCCGGCTTCATGCTGCGCGCAAGCTGCGCGGTCAGCGCCCACTCGGGGAGGGCGGTCAGCTGGCGGAAAGTCCCGAGGTAGGCCAGGTCGCTTTGGTCCAGGACGGGGCGCGCCAGCGTTGAATTAGAAACCCCCGCGGGCTTGGGGAACCCGGCCGCCGTGGCCTGGAAAAAGAACTGCCCGTAGAATGACTTCTCCGCCTGTACTTCGAAGGCCGACTGGGAAAAAGACCTTCTTTCCAAAGTCCCGGCGCCGCCGACGAAGGCTTTTTGGCGGGCCCAGGCGCCCGATACCGCGAGGTGCGTGTAGCTCTCGTCCGGGCTGTCGCTCAGCGAGGCGAGCAGGTAGAGTTTTCCGCCCGAGGCGCCCGAGCGGGTGAGCGGCGAGACGGGGTAGAGGAAAGGCTTCAGCGAGATGAAATACGCCGGGCCGGAGTACATCAGCGGCAGGCGGAAGGAGTAGATCCTTTCGCCGTAGCCGGCGCGGTCCTTGTAAAAAGAGATATTCAGCCCCGAGGTAAGGGGGCTGGAGGTTTTCCTGAACACCGAAAGGGAGTCTTTTTTCAGGCCGTTGGAGCCGGTCGTATAATCGTTTTCCGCCCACCAGGCGGCGGGCGCGTGCGGCACGGTAAGCGCGGCTATGGCCGCGGCAAGCAGTAAGCGCTTCATCGTTTATATTATATATTAAAATTCCCGCGATACTATGCGAAAATAAAAAGCCCTCCCGGCAGGGGAGGGCTTTTCGTTCCGGACCCTGTTATTTAATGAACAGGAAGAAATACTGCAGGAAGTCGTACAGGTCGCAGTTGACCAGGTTCACGTTCACGGGGCTGTAGTTCATTCCGCCGCCGATATGGCCGTTGACCTTGTTGTAGGTGAGTTCCACCGGGGCGTGGTTGGCGTAGCCTTTCACGCTGACGATGGTCTGGTCGGCATAGCCTTCGCCCATATTGAATTCGAGCTTTACCGGGGAATTGTTGGCGTAGCCTTCAAGCAGGCCGGCCTTCCAGTTCACGGTGTATTTCACGGGGCTGTGGTTGGCGCCGCCTTCGACGGTCACTTCCTCGGTGCTCCAGGCGAACTTAAGGTCCACGGGGGAAAGGTTCGCGCCGCCGGTTATGGTCTTCGCGTCGTGGTTTATCTTTACGTCCACCGGGGAGAGGTTCATCCCGCCGGTGATGGTCCAGTCCAGCTTGTTGATCTTGAGGTCCACGGGGCTGTGGTTCATGCCGCCCTTTATCGTGCCCATCTTAACGGCGAAGGTGGATTTATTGTTCAGGCCGAAAAGCTGGTTGTGCACTTTCTGGCCGACCTTAACTTCGGTGATATAGTAGTAGCGGGCGAGACCCACGGCCAGATCCGCGGCGTCCAGACCTTTTACGTCCACCATGACCAGGTAGCCGCCGAGATTGTCCTGGAAAGGCGTCGCTTTGAAGCCGTTGTCGTTAAGCTCTTTCACGGCTTTATCTATGTCCATGCCGCGCACTATGCCGATAAGGGTGTCGTTCATATCCGGCTGGGCTTCGTTGACCGTGATCTTTTTCAGGGTGTTCCACTGGTTGTGCCCGGGGGTCTTGGGTGTCGGGGCGGTTACGGAGGGAAGGGAGAGGCCGGCTTTGGAGAGGACTTCGCTTTCGGCGGCTTTCACCTGGGCCGTGGCGGAGATAGAAAATATTATGGCTGCCGCGATGCTGGATATTTTGTTCATTCTGTAATGCCTCCTGGGCTGCTATGGATATATTGTGCCAGAATTCCCGCCCGCCCACAAAGGGCGCAGGACCCCCGTGGCCGGCGTTTTTGGGCCTAAACCGGCTGGGTCCTTTGGCCTCGGGCCGGCTGGGCCTTGTTAGACTTGACAGGTCAAGTGTTTCCGCTTATACTATTGGCGTAGCAGGAAGCCGGAGGAACTTATGAAGAAAATAATAATCGCGGCGATCTTTACCCTGACGGCGGCGTCCGCGGCCATGGCCGCGGAAATAAAAACCGATTTCGGCGGCCAGGCTTCCAATAGCCTGTCCGCTCCCGTTGTTTCCGCCCCCGCCCTGGCGGATGCCGCGAAAGAGCCGGCGGCCCCCAAGGAATGGACAGTGATGGTCTTTGTGAACGGCAAGAACGACCTGGAGCTGGCCGGGCTCTATAATGTGAACCAGATGGAAAAGATCGGTTCCACCAAGGACATGAATATAGTGGTGGAGATAGGCCGCATGAAAGGCCAGGCCGGCGGCGATACCGACCTGGACGGCGACTGGACCGGTTCGCGCAGGATGCTCATACTGAAGGACGCCGACGAGGAAAAGATCACTTCCCCTGCGGTCATGGAAACCAAAACAGTGGACATGGGCGACTACAAGCGGGCCGTGGATTTCGTGAAATGGTCCAAAGAAAAATATCCCGCCAAGCGCTATGTGCTGATAATCTGGAACCACGGCTCCGGCTGGATGGACCCGCGCAAGGAGCAGAAAGGCATCTCTTTCGACGACGAGACCGGCAACTATATCAGGACCCCCCAGATAGGGCTTATCCTCAAGGAAGCCGGCAAAGTGGACATCCTGGCTTTCGACGCCTGCCTTATGAACATGGCGGAAGTGGCTTTCGAGGTCAAGGACGACGCGCAGGTCATCGTGGGTTCCGAAGAGACCGTGCCGGGTTTGGGCTATCCGTACAACCTGTTCCTGGGCGCAATGGCCAAAAATCCCGCGCTGGGCACCGAAGATACCGGGGCCTTGATGGTTGAAGCCTTCAAGATGTTCTACGACGTGGTAAAGAAAAACGTGCAGCTTTCGGCCCTCAGGGCCTCGAAACTGGACGGCCTGGCCGTGAAGATGTCCGATTTCGCCAAGCTGGCCAAAGAGATAGGCGACATGGACGCGCTGAAGGCGGCCCGCAACGGCGTCATCCGCTACGACGCGGTCGGGGCCGGCTCGGACCCCGCCATGACCATCTCTTTCTACGGCGACGTGTCGCAGTTCGCGAAGCTGGCCGCCGCGGGATCGAAGGAACATGCGAAAGCGGCGGAGCTGAAGCAGAAGGCGGCCGAGCTGCAGGACTATATAGACAAAGAGCTGGTGATCGACAATAAAACCGCGGGGGTTAACCGGGTCGGCAAGGAGATGTCGGAGAGCAAGGGTATCTCCGTCTACCTGCCGCCCGCGGAAACCCGCATCCCGCAGGAGAAGCTGGAGGGGATCTTCGAGAACAAGTACACGGACTTCGCCTTCGACAAAGCCACCGGCTGGCACGACTTCGTGACCTTCCTCTACGGCGCGAAATAGATCCCGCCTTTGAAAAAAATGCCCCGGCCATGCGCCGGGGTATTTTTTGTTAGAATTCCTTTGTGGCCGTCTAATACGCATAGCGCCTGATACGGCACAAGATAGTGTCCGAAGCGACATTGAAAGTGTAGTCCACGTGCATAGCAATGAAGAAAATTCTTTTGGCTAATTTCGCGGAATGCCCGGAGAACCTGCATTTTGAGCGGGCTTTCGTGCGCTCTTTGGGAAAGACCGGGAAAATTTCGCTCGATATCGTCCACGATTTCGATTATCACTACGATTTTTTAGGGGCCCTGCCGCCGCGGGGGGGGAAGCGGTTCAAATATGCCGGGCTGGAGGCACTGAAGCGCGCCGCCGGCGGGCCTTACGACCTGGTAGTCCTTCTGGATTTCCCGAAGCGGGCGCGGTGCGCGCCGGCTTTTTTGTGGCTGGCGCGGGAGGCCGCGGCTGGAAAAAAAGTGTTCATAGCGAACCACCTTATCCCGATGCCGGGGCACAATTTTACCGCGGACCTTGCCCGGCGGCTGAAGGCTTTGGCCGGGATGGACGCCGGGTATATGCTGGAGTTCGACGACTGGGGTCTTTGGGCCGACGTTGGGCTTGAGGAGCCGCGGCTGCTGAAGCGCGGTTACGCTACGGACTGCGAGTATTACAGCCCGCAGCGGGCCGGCGCCGGGGCTTATGTTTTCTCGGCGGGTTCGGCGGGGCGGGAGTTCGCGGCGCTGGCGAGCGCGGCAAAAAACACCGGGCTGGGCCTTAAGATCTTCAGCGACGCTAAGGCTCAAAAACTTATGCGCGGGGTGGAATTCCTCCCGCTCGCTAAAAATCTGCATAACCTGAGAAGCGCCGCGGCGGGGGCAAAGGCGGTGGTCATCCCGGTGCGCGACGGGCATGTGAACGAAGCCGCCGGGAATTCTATAGCTTTCCTCAGCATGGCGCTCGGCCGCCCGGTGCTGACCCGCCGCACCAAATACATGGAGCGGTTCATCAAGGACGGCCAAAACGGATTTTTTTACGACAAGCTCTCTCCCCGCTCGGTGTCCGGCGGCCTGAAACGCATCCAGGACCTTTCCCCCGCCGCCCTGAAAAAACTCGGCGCCGCCGCCCGCCGCGCCATCCTCCAAAAAGCCAGCCTCGACCGCTTCTGCGCGGCCTTCATTAAAAAAACTATTTAAAAATAATTAGCCAAGACCGCGAGATGCCCGGTCGGG
>CAZUQT010000228.1:0-4727 GCA_964622585.1 uncultured Elusimicrobiaceae bacterium
CCTCGCCGTCTCCGGCTTCCCGAAGTGCCGGAACATAGGGCAGCCCACCCCGGAGGAGGTGGAGCGCCTGACCGGGGGGAAGAACAAGCCGGCCTGAGCCCGGCAGGATGAAAAAGGCCCGGGCGCTGAACCCGGGCTTTTTTTCGCCCTGACATGCTCCGCGGGAAGAGCGGTGACCGCAGGCGGCCGGCGCAGTTTTCCGCGGGCAAGCGACCAAATGAAGATACTTATAGTCAGCGTGAACCGTAACCGCCAGCCCGGGGCCGTTATCCCGTACGGCGCCTGCGTGGCCGCCCAGGCCGCGCTGGACTCCGGGCACGAGACGCGCTTCCTGGACCTGATGTTCGAGAAAGAGCCGGTGAAGGCCCTTGAGCGGGCCTGCCGCGATTTCCGCCCCGACGTCGCGGGTTTCTCGCTCCGCAACATAGATAACAACGATATGCGCGCCCCCGTCTCGTATACGGCCGAGGCGGCCTCGTTCATCGCAGCCGCCCGCCGGGCATGCGCCGCGAAGATCGTGCTTGGGGGAGCGGCGGCAGCCGTCATGCCGGAAGCCCTGCTCCGGCTTACAGGCGCCGACTGGTGCGTTCTGGGCGAGGCGTCCTCGTCTTTCCCGCTTTTCCTGACGGCGCTGTCGACGGGACGCGACCCGCTTTCCGTCCGGGGCGTCTGCGCCGTAGCGAACGGGTTATTTTCCGCCAACCCGCCCGACTTCTCGACTCCCTCGGGCGAGGGCCTCTTCCCCGACTTCGGACTTTGGGTGGACCTGTCCTCCTATGCCAGGCATATGGCTTCCGTTCCTTTAAAGACCAAGCTCGGCTGCCCTTTCGGCTGCGTTTACTGCACCTATCCTTCCGGCGAGGGGGCCGGCTACCGGCTATGCCCGCCGGAAAAAGCCCTGCTGGCGGTGCGGGGCCTTGTGGCCGCGGGAGTTCGCGATATTGAATTCGTGGATAATGTTTTTAATTCCCCGTACGCTCACGCGATGGAGCTTTGCGCCCTGCTGGCCGCGAACCGGACCGGCGCGCGCTTTCATACCATGGAACTTAACCCGGAATTTACCGACGAGCCGCTCCTGGAAGCGATGGAGCGGGCCGGTTTCTCCGGCATCGGGATAACGGCCGAGAGCGCCGACGACGGGGTGCTGGCCTCGCTCGGCAAGAACTACGATTCTTCGCACCTGGAAAGGGCCGCGTCGGCCGTGGAGAAGCACGGTATTCCCTGCATGTGGGTATTCCTGCTCGGGGGCCCCGGAGAGACCAGGGACACGGTGCGGCGCACGCTCGATTTCGCCCGGCGCCGCGTGCGGCCTTCCGATACGGTCTTCTTTAACGCCGGGGTGCGGCTATACCCCGGTACGCCGCTCGAAGCCGCGGCCAGGCGGGACGGCTCGCTCACTGTGCCCCGGGCGGAGATGCTTGAGCCGGTTTTTTACCTGTCTCCGGGCGTGGACAAGGAATGGCTGCTGGGCGCATTGGCCGCCGCGACCCGGGAGAATATGAATTTTATAGCTTCCAATACGCTGGCGCTGCCTTTTCTTTCCGGACTTTACGGACTGGCTCATTTCGCGGGAGTCAGACAGCCGCTGTGGAAGCATACCCGTTTCATAAGGCGGGGACTGCGCTGCATAGGAGCGAACTCATGAAAACTCAGGATTGTTTCGTGGACGGGGTTTCGACGGCGCTGCCGCCGCTGGCCATAGCGCAGGAGGCGGGCTCCGCCTTCCTTAAGGAGAATTACTCCGGCAGGCTCAGGCCGGGCAGCATAAAGCTGATGGAAAAAGTTTTCGCGCACCCGTCGGTAAAAAGCCGCCGGTTCGCCTTTACGGACCTCGGTTCGCTGGTGGACGAGGACCCGGACAAGAGGGCCGAACGGTTCACGCGCTGGGCGCTGAGGCTCTCCGCCGAGGCCGGCAGGGCCGCGCTTAAGAAAGCCGGGCTGGCTGCCGGCGACGTTACCGGGCTGGTGGTGAACACCTGCACCGGTTATCTCTGCCCGGGTATTTCCACGTACCTGATAGAGCAGATGGGCCTGAGCCGTTCGGTCAGGGCCTATGACCTGGTGGGGAGCGGCTGCGGCGGCGCGGTCCCCAATTTGCAGCTGGCCGGCGCGCTGGCCCGGGAAAATAAGGCGGGGGCGATACTGAGCGTTTCCGTGGAGATCTGCAGCTGCACTTTCCAGATGGGCGATGAAGCGAGCCTGATAATCTCCAACGCTCTCTTCGGGGACGGGGCGGCGGCCGCCGTGGTGCGGGCCAGCCCCGGCGGCTTCGCCATGGTGGACTCGGCTTCGCGCTTCGCGCCGGAATACCGGGAGGACATACGGTTCGTTCACAAGAACGGCCAGCTCCACAACCAGCTTTCAGCCAGGCTGCCGGGCCTCGCCGCGGAAACGGCGGGCGCGCTGGTGGAGGAGCTCCTGGCGGCGAACGGCCTCAGGCGCGGCGATATAAGCCGCTGGGCCGTGCACCCGGGAGGCGAGAACGTTATCAGCGCCGTGCAGGGAAGATTGGAACTGTCCGATGAGGATATGCGCTGCACGCGGAAGGTGCTTTCCGGGTTAGGGAACATGTCTTCGGCCACGGTCTGGTTCATACTGGAGGAAATGGCGCGGGAAGGCCTGCGCCCTGGAGAACTAATAGTGATGCTGGCCTTCGGGGCCGGGCTGTCCGCGCACGCTTTCCTGCTCAGGAAGGTCTGAATAGTTCAGAATGGGAAATGCTAAAATTTCAGTATGAAACTGCTGGTGGACCAATTCCTGCTGCACCTGAAGGCGCAGCGCAACTTCGCCCGCAATACGATAAAGGCCTACCAGTTCGACCTTACCGAATTCAACGCTTACGCCGCCGCCAATAAAGTGGTCGCGCCCGCAAGCATGGACCGCCTGCTGATGCGGGGCTACATAGCCTCAATAAGCGACAGAAAGGTTTCCCGCAACACGTTGCTTCGCAAAATTTCCGCCGTGCGCTCTTTTGTCCATTATCTGCTAGAGACCGGTCAGCTGGAGACCGACCCTTTCGACCTGATCACCATCCCGAAGAAGGAAAAACGCCTGCCGCGCTTCATGACGGAGGGGGAAGTGGGCCGGCTGCAGGACCATAACCGCCCGGAAGAAATTAACGCCAGGGAGAAGACTTATTTCCACTCTCTGCGCGACTATGCCCTGTTCGAACTTGTTTATTCATGCGGCCTGCGCCGTTCCGAAGCCTCGGGGCTGAATATCGGGGACCTGGACCTGTATTCCGGCTTCGCGCGGGTGATGGGCAAGGGCTCGCGGGAACGCCTGGTTCCCGTCGGGGATAAGGCCCTGACGGCGATAAGGGAATACCTGGGTACCAGGCCGAAGCCGCTGGCCCACGGCCTGCCGCTTTTTTTGAACCATAAGAATAGCCGCCTGACCGGAGCCGGCATCGCGCTGATATTCAGGAAGATGGCTAAGCGGGCGCGCTTTGTCAGGCCTATGAACCCTCATTCGGTGCGGCATTCCTTCGCCACGCATATGCTGGACCACGGCTGCGATCTGAAGTCACTGCAGGAGATGCTGGGGCATAAGAACCTGCAGACCACTGAAATTTATACGCATGTCTCGCTCGAGCGCCTGAAAGAAGTCTACGACAAGGCGCATCCGAGATCCAAGAAGTAACCGGGAATAGATGATAGGGAAACCTGGCGTTGAAACTGGAATGAGAAAATAATTTTATGGCTTTCGACCCCGAGCTTGATATAGCCCCGCAGCTGCTGGCGCGCGCGGCCCGCGCGGCGGGCTCGCGCCCGGACCTGACGCAGGGGGGCGGCGGGAACGTTTCCATAAAGATCGGCGCTGAGCGGATGCTGGTGAAGGCTTCCGGAGTGCAGCTCAAGGACGTCACGCCGGCCGGCGGCTATGCTCTTGTTAACTACGGGAATATCCGCCGCCGGATCGCCGACGGCCCGGGCGGCGAGAACGAATTCGCCGATTTTATCTGCGCGCAGGCGCTGCCGGTGAAGGGGGTCAGGCGGGCCGATCCCTCCATAGAGACGGGCTTTCACGCGCTACTGAACACGGTGGTCATTCATACGCACTCGGTATACGCCAATATTCTGAACATGAGCGTCGAGGGGCACGCGCTGGGCCGGGAAATGTTCCCGGGCGCGGAGTTCCTGCCTTACAAGTCGCCGGGGCCGCAGCTCTGCTCGGCGATAAACGACAGGGCGCGGGCTTCGGGGCCGCAGACTTTTTTTCTAGGGAACCACGGGCTGGCGGTGGCCCACGCCGGGACGGAGGGCGCGCTTGAGCTGAACGAGCGGGTGAACGAGAACATCCGCCGCGGGCTTTCTCTTCCGCCTTATCCGGAGGTGAAACCCTCAGCGGGGCTCTCCGCGCATAATGCGGCGCGCCTGGCCCATTACGGCAGGGAGTTTATTCTCGAAAATGTTCTTTCGCCCGACCAGGCGCTTTACTGCGGGCCGGCGGACCTGGACGGGAAGGGCGGGATGGACGCGGTCAACGAGGTGCTTACGGCCCTCTTCTACATCCTGGACTGCATCAAGCTGCTTAAATTTACTCCGAGATTCCTCACTAAATCAGACGTCGCTTACTTCGACACGATGAAGAGCAAGCGGTACAGCAGGAAATAATCGCAAACAATGGGTTCGCAGGGCCTGGCAAGGGTATGGGCCCGGCGGGCGCGCTATCGGCCACTCATTAGAGGTCCCCGCGTCAAGAGGCAAAGCCTCCCCGCCCACAGG
>CAZUQT010000229.1:0-4694 GCA_964622585.1 uncultured Elusimicrobiaceae bacterium
AGCCGCCGAGCGCGACAAAAGCGTCGCGGCGGCAGAAGATATAAGAGCCGGCCGCGAGTTTGAAGACGCGGGAGATAGAGTTCCAGAGCCAGGTCAGCGCGGCGCCCCAGGCGGGCGGCGGCGGGTCGAAGGCAACAAGCGCCCCCCCGCCGCAGCAGGCGCCGGTTTCAATAAGGCGCAGCGTTTCCGCGAGGGTCGCGGCGGACAGGCGCGAGTCCGCGTCGATAAAGAGCAGCCAGTCCCCGGAAGCCGCGGCCGCGCCGCGGTTGCGGGCGCCCGCTATCCTGTTGAGCGGCTCGAAAACCGTTTTAATTCCCTTCCCGGCCGCCAGGGCCGCGGTTCCGTCCGTGGAATTATTATCGCAGACTATCAGCTCATACTCCTGTCCCCCCGCCTGCGCCGCAAAGGCCGCCCGGACGCTGTCTATGCACGCGCCGAGCAGTTTTTCCTCGTTAAAAGCCGGGATCACTACGGAGACTTTCATTACCGTTAATTATAGAATAATATATATCGGCCCAAATTCATTTTTTGGTAGGATAGAGAATATCACTCAACTATGGACGCCTTACGTGAAAATCTCGACAGGGTTTATTGCAGCTCTTCTGCTTATGCCGGCACACGCTAAAGCCGCCTCCGCGGAGGCCCCCGCGCCGCGCTCCTGGACCCTGGTCCATTTCCTGCCCGGCGATTTCAAGGATTCACGCGCGCAGAACCTGGCCCCGGCCGTTTTCCCGGCCGGAGCCTTCATCGTGGAGGATTCGAGCCGCCCCGCGGTCCTGACCTCGGCGCAGCTCGACGCCGTTTTCCCTTTCGACGAACTTCTTATCTCCGCGGACGCCGTCTTCCCCGGCGGCGGCGGGCTCGAGGCCGAGGCGCAGGTCAAAACCCCGGAAGGCTGGAGCCCCTGGTTCAGCTTCGGGCGCTTTAACCCGGCCGGCGGCGGGATAAGCTCCGCGCCGCAGGAAAACGCTTTCGGCAGCCTTGAAATAGACAAGCTCAAGCTCAAGAAAAAGGCTTCGGCTCTGCGCTACCGGATAACTTTGACCCCGGCCGGAGGAAAGCCGCCGGTGCTGCGCCTCGCTGCCGTTTCCTACACCGACTCGGGCGCCCCTTATTCCGCGGCCGAAGCCGCCTCCAAGCCCGCCGGTTTCAAAGCGCTGAAGGTCGCCATGCCGCGCCGGTCGCAGATGATGCAGCAGGTAAATTACGCCGGCGACATCTGCAGCCCCGTCTCGCTCTCCATGGCCCTCTGCGGCCTCGGCCTGCGCGCGGAGCCGCTCGAAACCGCCGAAGCCGTGCTCGACTCCGCCCAGAATATCTACGGCAACTGGTTCTTCAATACGGCCCACGCCGGGGCGCTTGGGCTTTACTCCTTCACGGCGCGACTGAATTCCCTGGAAGAGGCCCGCTCCTTCATGCAGGCCGGCGCCCAGGTGGTTGCGAGCGTCACCTTCGGTCCCGACGAACTTAACAATTCCCCCCTCAAAAAAACCAAGGGGCATTTGCTCGTGCTGGCCGGCTTCACCGCCAAGGGCGACGTCATCACCAACGACCCCGCCGCCCCCGACGAGCAGACCGTGGAACGTATCTACGACCGGGCCCAGTTCGCCCAGGCCTGGCTCAGGAACAAATACGGGACCTCCTACATAATCGCGAAGGACCTTAACAAGTTCCTCGCGGTCAAGGACAGGTTCGCTGAATTTTATTCCATGCCTCCCGGCCCCGGCGAGCACCCCAGGCTTATCGAAAGCCAGCTCCTTTTCAACGAGCGCGTGGAGCTCCTTGAAGTTTCGGGGCCCTGGGCCCGCGCGAGGGCGGCCGAACAGGAGAGCCTGCTGCCGGATAAAAAAACCCTTGCCCCTTACGAGGGCTGGCTGCAGCTCGAGAACCTCGCTTTCAGCGTCCCCGCGCCGAATACGGCCGTAGTAAAGACCAAGACCGCCAAGTCGGGCGGCGTAGAGCTCTCGCTAGGAGTAAGACTGCGCGTCATACGCGGCCAGGGCGGCGCGCGCGCTTTCCCCCCCTCCGGCCCGGCGCTGAACATCGCTGAAAAGGACCTCGGCCCGCTGCCGCAAAAGCCTTCTCCTTCGGCCTTGCGCCCCGGCATACTCAATACGGCCAGGTTTTTCCTGGGCGACAAATATTACTGGGGCGGGCGCAGCGCCTGGGGCATAGACTGCTCCGGCCTGGTCAATCTGGCCTACCGCGCCTGGGGCCTGGAGCTCCCGCGCAACGCCGACGACCAGTACGCCGCTTCCAGGAGCGTCAGCATGGAGAACCTGAAGCCCGCCGACCTGATCTTCTCGGCCGAGGCCTCCAAGCCGGGACTTATAAACCATGTGATGCTTTACGCCGGCGGCGGAAAGCTGATAGAAGCGACGGGCGACACCAATTCCGTGCGGGAGATCTCCTTCGCGGATAAATTCGGGACCGACTTTAAAAAAGCAAAGAACGGCATGGTGGCCGGCGGCAAAAAGATCTTCTTCAGAAAAGTCATAAATTAGCTCACCGGGAGACAAAATGCGAACTTTACTGCTTGCTCTTATTATCGGCGGCTGCGCCCCCTGCGCCCGCGCCCAGGAACTGGCCCCGGCGACCAAGGCCGAAACCCTGCTCTACGCCCACATGGGCGAAATAGTCACCCTGGACCCGGTCTATCCTTACGACGCTATCACCCAGGGGATGCTTCTTAACGTCTACGAGACGCTCATAAGGTTCAAAGGCTCCAGCCTTACCGCCTTCGAGCCGCTGCTGGCCTCGAAAGTTCCTTCCACCCAGAACGGGCTGGCCTCCGTCGACGGCCTCACCTTCAAATTCCCGATACAGAAGAACGTGAAGTTCCAGAACGGCGACCAGCTTACGCCCGAAGACGTGAAATATTCCCTGCTGCGCTTCATGTTCACCGACCCGACCGGCGGTCCCGCCTCGCTCCTGCTCGAGCCGGTGTTCGGCCTGGCCTCCAGCCGCGGCGCCGACGGCAAGACGGCGGTCACCAAAGCCGAATTCGAGGGCGCGGTAAAAGTGCAGGGCGACGCCGTAGTCGTCCGCCTCAAGCGGCCTTTCGCCCCCTTCCTTTCCATCGTCGCGCGCTGGTCCTACGTCATGGACAAGAAATGGTGCGTCTCGCGCGGCGAATGGGACGGCGCCTACGAAACCATCCCCGCTTTCAGCAACCGCCCGAAGGAAAGATCAGGGCTCTTCAACGCGGCCAACGGGACCGGGCCTTTCCTGGTGGGCCGCTGGGACAGCAATACCAAGCAGGCCGCGCTGGGCGCCAGCCCGCGCTACTGGGGCAAGCCGCCCCGCCTGAAGCGGGTAATAATGAAGACCGTGCAGGAATTCGGGACCCGGCGCCTTATGCTCGAGGCCGGCGACGCCGATATCATAGACCTCCCGCGCCCCTACGAGCCGCAGGTGCGCGGCCTTAAAGGGGTCGTCCTCTACGACGACCTGCCGCGCCTGATGACGGACCCGGTCTTCTTTTTCACTTTCAACGTGAACCCGGTGGCTAACCCGGACATAGGGTCCGGCAAGCTGGACGGCGAAGGGATCCCGGCTGACTTTTTCTCCAACCTCGACGTGCGCAAGGCCTTCGAGTATTCTTTCGACTACAACGGCTACCTCAAGGACGGCCTGAAGGGCAAAGCCACGCTGGCGAAAGGCTCTATCCCGCCGGGCATAGCCGGCTATAACCCCGCCACGCCGGGCTACGAGTTCAACCGGACCCGCGCGGACGAATATTTCCGCAAGGCCTATAACGGCGAGGTCTGGAACAAGGGCTTCAGGTTCACCCTCACCTACAATACCGGCGGCGACGTGCGCCAGCTGGCCTGCGAGGTGCTCAAGCGCGGCGTGGAAGCCATCAACCCCCGCTTCCACGTGTACCTGCGCGGCGTGGACTGGCCGGTCTACCTCGAAAAGACGCAGAACAGGAAGATGCCGCTTTTCACCCGCGGCTGGACCGGGGACTACCCGGACGCGCATAATTTCATCTTCCCTTTCTACCACTCGAAGGGGCGCTACGCCATAGCCCAGGCTTACTCCAACCCCGCCCTGGACAAGCAGATAGAGGCCGCGGTAACGGAGATCTCCCCGGCGAAGCGCGCCGCGATGTACGCGAAGATCCAGCGCGCCGCCTACGACGACGCGGTGCAGATCTACACCGTGCACCCCCGCGGGCTGTACGCGGCCCGCGACACGCTTAAAGGCTTTTACGACAATGCCGTCTTCATGGGGATCTACTTTTATCCCCTGAGCAAACAATAATGCCTGGTAAAAATATCGCCGGGATCAGCGCGGTCCTGAAAAAGACTTATCCGGGCGCCGACTGTTCGCTGGACCATAAGAACCCTTTCCAGCTGCTCGCGGCCACCGTCCTTTCGGCCCAGTGCACCGACGAAAGGGTGAACAGGGTCACCCCCGCCCTGTTCAAAAATTACCCCGGCCCGGCGGAGATGGCGGAAGCCCCGCTGCCGGACCTGGAAAAGCTGGTGCACTCCACCGGCTTTTACAAGAACAAAGCGCTCTCGCTGAAAGAAGCCTCGAAAGCGATAATGGAAAATTTCTCCGGGAAAGTTCCGAA
Source organism: uncultured Elusimicrobiaceae bacterium (assembly GCA_964622585.1). Classification (GTDB taxonomy): domain Bacteria; phylum Elusimicrobiota; class Elusimicrobia; order Elusimicrobiales; family UBA9959; genus UBA9959. The sequence continues at coordinate 4,583 of CAZUQT010000229.1, forward strand.
GACCATGGAGGAGCTGCTTACCCTGCGCGGCGTCGCCCGCAAAACGGCCAATGTCGTGCTTGGCTCGGCCTACGGCATCGCCGCCGGCGTGGTGGTGGACACGCACGTAAAG
>CAZUQT010000230.1:0-4656 GCA_964622585.1 uncultured Elusimicrobiaceae bacterium
CGGGGACCGCGGCCAGGGCGAGGACCCTGTCGATATCGCCCTGCGAGGTGACGCAGACCGGGCAGCCCGGGCCGGAGAGCATCCGCAGTTCCTTCGGGAAAAGCCTCCGCATCCCGCTTGCGGCTATGGCCATGGTATGCGTGCCGCAGACCTCCATTAAATTCACGGTTCCGCCGGTCTTGGCGGCGGCTTCGGGGGCCAGCCGGGTTATTTCGGAAATGGCGGAGGCGGCGAGGGCGCGGTCGCGCCAGAGCGGAGAGGAAAAGCGTTCGGCGGGAGAGGCTTTCATGGCTTCCCCGCCGGCCCGCCGGGGGCGTCGCCGTGTTCCATGCCGTATATTTCTTTGAAAAGCTTGAGCGTCTCTTCGGCTTCCTCCGGCTCGAGCACCTGTATGGCGAAACCGGCGTGGACCAGGACATAGTCGTTCTTCCTGGCGCCGGGCACCAGGTCCAGGGAGACGGTGCGCTTTATCCCGCTGAAATCCACGTCAGCGTTATTTTCTTTGATCGAGGTTATTTTTCCGGGAACTGCGAGGCACATAAGGTTTCCTTTTTCTCGCCGGAACTGTCAGGACGGTGATATTAGTTTTGTTAATATCCCTTCAATAGAATTATACTATTTTAGCGCCGGCCGGGAAGGCCGGTAATGAACGCCCGGGAATTGCCGGTTCTGCCGGCACGGATTATTTTGCTATAATCTATATTCTGTAGTTTATGTTCTTTAAATCATGGTTGGGTGACTGAGCGGTCAAAAGTAACGGTCTGTAAAACCGTCGGGCTTCGCCCTACGAAGGTTCGAATCCTTCCCCAACCATATTTATTGCCAGACTTGTTTTATGCGCGGGTGGCGGAACTGGCAGACGCGCACGGCTCAGAACCGTGTGACCGCAAGGTCTTATGGGTTCAACTCCCTTCCCGCGCATTAATTTAATCAGGCTGTTCGTATTCATACGAGCAGCCTTTTTAATTTGCAGTATAAAATGGGACAGGCTGCTTTATTACGGCGAATAAAGCAGCCTGTCCCCTTTTTAAAACGGCAGGACGATAAAGAAGTCTTCGGGCCTTATTAAGGAATATAGATTTATCACCGCGCCGAGCGCGAGGAAAGGGCCGAAGGGCATATGCGACATCCTGTCGGCCCTCTTCAGCAGAAGCAGACTCACCCCGTACACCGAACCGAAGAACGAAGCCATGATAACGGCCGTAAGAACGCCCTGCCAGCCGCAAAGGGCCCCTATCCCGCCCATCAGGAAGATATCCCCCTCCCCCACCGCGTCCTTTTTGTAAATTTTCTTGCCGAGCATGGCCAGGCCCCAGATAAAGCCGCCTCCCGCCGCCGCGCCGAGGGCGGAGGACGCCAGGCGTTCGCCCCAGGCGCCCTGGAAATATGGATTGAAGAAGCTTCCGCCCAGGCCAAGTACGAATAGCGCCAGGGAGAAAGCGTCCGAGATCAGCATGGTTTCGAAATCTATAACGCTCACCACGATAAGGACATAGGTCGAGAGCAGGGCGACGCCCAGCCAGACAGGGTTTCCCATCCATTTGAAAGCGAGCAGGGCCGTAAGCAGGCCGGTGAGGAGCTCTATGACAGGATATTTGACCGAGATAGGTTCCTTGCAGGAGCGGCAGCGCCCGCCCAGGAGGATAAAGCTAAGCAGCGGGATATTGTCGTAGAACTTTATGGGGGCCAGGCATCTGGGGCAGCGGGAGGCCGGGAAGACTATGGACTCGTCCTTCGGCAGGCGGGCTATGCAGACATTGAGAAAACTGCCCAGCAGCAGGCCCAGCGCGAAAGCTATTGAGACTATAAGCATATTTATATTCTAACTAATTGCCCCGGAAATAAAAAACCCCGCCCGCCGAAGCGGACGGGGTTTCAGAGTCTGTCCTTCTATCAGAAGGTAGACCAGGGCGTGGTGACAGCAGAGTCTCCGCGGCCTTTTATGTCCTCATGCGTGCAGTTGACGATGAAGTTGCCCCAGGTAACGGCGAGAGTGGGGTCATTCGCATACATCCAGCCGGGGCCGTCCACGACGGCCTGGGCGCCAAGGATAGCGCGGCTGTCGGCGTGTCCGGTGCCGGGCATCTTGGCCAGGGGGATCTCGGCGATGTACTTCGCGTTGAGGGTGATGCAAGCGAGCGTGTCGGCCGGGAACCAGCCTTCGTTGTCGCCGTAATACACCTGCACAGCGCTGCGGACCGAGGAAAGCGCGCCTTTAGTGGAACCTTCCTTAGCCTTGTTGATGAGGTCGGCGAACTTCGGTATGGCTATGGCAGCCAGGATACCGATGATGGCTACGACGATCATCAGCTCTATCAGGGTGAAGCCCTTTTTGTTGTTCTTCATTTATTCTTTTCTCCTTAACTTACTTAGTCTCCCCCCACGGATGATATATAGATGATGCCCCAGGGGTTTTATTAATATATATAACTACAGATTTGCTTGTCAATAAAAAATCCCCTTCCGGGGACTCTTTATTTCCGTAAAGCCGCGGAGCGGACCGCTCTGTCCTGCGCCGCTTTGGACACCGCGCCATTTTTGCCTGCAAAAATGGCGGAGAGGAAGGGATTCGAACCCTTGATACCCTTGCGAGTATACAGACTTTCCAGGTCTGCGCCTTCAACCGCTCGGCCACCTCTCCAATTGTCCAACCCGGATCCGCCGTTTCAACAATTCCTCCGGGCGACTAACTACGACGGTGTTATAATTTTAGGATATTTGATAAGATGACACAATGGCGAAAGAGGAAAAGAAGGAAAGAATAGAGCCGGTTGCGACCAACCGCAAGGCGCGCCACGACTACCTTATCTCCGATACTTACGAGGCGGGCCTGTCCCTCCAGGGGCCGGAAGTCAAGTCGCTGCGCCTCAGGCAGGCGACCCTGACCTCGGCTTTCGCCCGGGCGGAGAAGGACGGGCTTTACCTGTACGGCCTGCACATAGCCCCCTACGCTTTTAACACCCAGGAAGAGATAGACCCGATACGGACCCGCAAGCTGCTGCTGAAAAGGCAGGAGATCAAGCGCCTTACCGGCGCGCTGACCATTAAAGGAATGACCCTGGTGGCCCTGGAGATCTATTTCAAGAACGGCTGGGCCAAAGTGCTGCTGGGCCTGGCCAAAGGCAAAAGGTCGGCGGATAAGCACGACTCAATCAAGAAGCGCGACATAGACCGCGAGATGCGCAGGGAATTCAAGGAGAAGTATAAAGGCTAGGAAAGCGGCCAGCTTCCGGCAGCTTGAAAAAAAGAACACCCCGCGCCATGCGGGGTGTTCTTTTTAATGGACCGTTAGAGACTGTGTCTAGAACCTGAAGCCCGCGCTTGCGTTAGCGAGCGAGCGGTCGTGGGTATAGGTAATGCCGCCGGCGAGGTATCCTAATTTTATTTTGACCCGCATACCCGCGGTATAGCGGGCGGCGGAAACGTAAACTTTCTTTCCGGCCAGGGAGACATCGTTGACTCCCTGGGCCTGGAACCTGGTCATATCATAGGCGAAGCCTATGAACGGCGACACTACCGGGACATTGATGGAGATCACCAGGCCGGTGTTGAAATGCACGGCGTTGAAATACCTGTGCGTGGCCATATTGGCCATGCCCACCAGCATCGCGTTGATCTTGTATTTCTCGTCCGAAAGGTTCCAGAGGCCGTAGCGCAGACCGCCTCCGGCCACCGCGACGCCTTCAAAAGCGCCGCCGCGCACGAACCCGTCGATGCGGTACGGCATGCCTATCTCCGCCTGCACGAAGCCCAGGCCGAACAAATTATTTTTCTTGAGGACGGAATTGCCGCTGGAGGGATTGAACTGGGTCACCCCGCGCACGCCGATATCGAACCCCGCGAAGCCCAGCGGGCGGGCCGTCTGGTTCGTGCCGGAACCAAGCAGGCCGCCCAGGTCGCGCGCGAAAGGCTTGAGCGCGGCGGGGGTGACGCCGCGGAAATTATCGTAATTCGCGGCGGCGGCGCAGGAAAGCCCCAGCAGCGAAGCGAAAGCGAAACAGATAGTTTTTTTAAGCATCGGAGTTCCTCACCGTTCAATTGTTTCCATACCGGAGGCCGCGGCCGGCGTACGGTTTTACTCTTTCTCGGCCGCGCCGCCCAGGACTTCCTTCACCGTGGTAAGCCCCAGGAGGACCTTCTCCAGGCCGTCCATGGCGATAGTGCGCATCCCGTTCCTCATCGCTATCTCCTTCACGGGGATAGCGGAGGGGTCCTTCAGGAGCTGCAGCCGGATCTCGTCGTTAAGGATGAGCAGCTCATGCATGCCGCAGCGGCCCTTATAGCCGGTGCCTTTGCAGACGTCGCAGCCCTTGGCCCTGAAAATTTTAGTGCCCGGGGACACCTTCACGCCATTGGCTTCGAAAACGGCGAGTTCCTCGGGGCTGGGGTCGGCCTCCACCTTGCACTCCTTGCAGAGGCGGCGGGCGAGGCGCTGGGCGAGCACGGCCTTCATGGTATTGGCCACCACGAAGCGCGGCAGGCCCATCTGCGTGAGGCGCTCCAGCGCCGACGGGGCGTCGTTGGTATGGATGGTGGAGAAAACGAGATGGCCGGTCATGGCGGCTTCGAGGGCTATGTGCGCCGTTTCTTCGTCGCGGATTTCGCCGACCATGATGACGTCGGGGTCGAGGCGCATGAAGGAGCGGAGCGCCGAGG
>CAZUQT010000231.1:0-4644 GCA_964622585.1 uncultured Elusimicrobiaceae bacterium
GGCCTTGGCCACGGCCGACTCTTCGCCGACCAGGACTAAATTGTCCGCGAACTGCAGCACGTAAGAGTCGGACACCAGGAATTCAACGTCGGCGCGGGTCACCCGCGTCGCCAGCACGTCGTATTTGGACTCGAGGCCCAGCTCTTCCAGGGTCTTCCCTATCACTTCTTTATGCGTGACGATCACGCGCGAGTGGATGATGCGGCTGGGCATCTTTTTCAGGTCCATTTCGCTCTTGGAGCCCACCACCACCGTGAACTTGCGGATATTCTCAGCGAGCCCTACGGCAAGCAGCACGTCGCCTAGATGGATGACCGTGTCGTCGTGGGCCACGCCCAGCTGCCCGCCGTGATAAGCCCTGGAGATCACCACGCCCAGCTCGTTTATAGCGGGAATATCTTTGACCTGCAGGCCCTCCAGGTTCTTGTTCTCCACCGTTATGTTGGCGGTAATGAGGGCCGAGGCGGCCTTGTCCGAGTGAACGACCAGCATATCCTGCGCGGCCTGGACTTTGAAGACGCGGCGTATCACTATCATGGTCAGTATAATTCCCAGGATGGCTCCCGGATAGGCCAAAGCGTAGCCCACCGAGGCGCTGTTGGCCGCCTCGGGGCCCAGCGCGCCCAGGGTCTGCTGGGCGGCCGCGAGGGATGGGGTATTGGTGACCGCGCCGGCATACATCCCGACCGCGGTAGCGATGTCCAGGCCGGCCAGCTTCGCCACCGCCAGCGTCACGGCCACGCCGCTCAGCACCACGCCGGCGGCGAGGAGGTTGAGCTGCAGGCCCTGCTTGCGGAAAGAGGAGAAAAAGCCGGGGCCCACCTGGGTCCCGATAGAGTAAACGAAAAGTATCAGGCCGAAGTCCCGCAGGAATTCCAGCGTACCGTGGTCTATTTCCAGGCCCAAATGCCCGGAGAGTATGCCGGAGAACAGAACCCCGGCTATGCCCAGGTTTATGCCGAAAAACTTTATATTGCCAAGGGCCAGGCCGCAGGCGGCCACGAGCATAATGACAAAAACCGACCACGCTACGGATTGGGGGGAGAAAAACAGGGAAAGGAAGTCCATATATGCTCCTAGGCTACTCTTAAATTCTAGCAAAATCCCCGCGCCGCCCCGTCCCAGTAATACTACTATTCCCATTAGGTAATTTAATATTATGTAAACAGCGCATTAAAAGCAGAAGGGAGAGAACATGATTTCCAAAGCGGAAAAACGCAATGCCTGGCTTTTCGTACCTACCACCTATTTCGCGGAAGGCCTGCCCTATATCCTCATAAACTCCGTTTCCGTAATCATCTACAAGAACATGGGCGTCTCCAACGCCGTGATGGCCTTCTGGACCAGCTGGCTCTACCTGCCCTGGGTCATAAAGATGCTCTGGGGCCCGATGGTGGACATGTACGGAACCCGCCGGGGCTGGGTGGTCTGGACGCAGCTTATCCTCGCCTGTTGCCTCGGGGCCTCGGCCCTGTCCTTCGCCGGGCAGCATTTCTTCGCCGTTTCTCTCCTGTCCTTCGCCGCCGGGGCTTTTATCTCGGCCACCCACGACATCGCCGTGGACGGTTTCTATATGCTGGCTCTTACGAAGGAGGACCAGGCTTTCTTCGTCGGGATCCGCTCGATGTTCTACCGGTTCGCGATGATCTTCGGCACCGGCTTTTTGGTCTTCCGCGCCGGCAAGCTGCAGGAGGCGGGCAACACCGCCGCGGCCAGCTGGGGCACGATGCTGAGCATTTCCGCGGTATTGTTCCTGGCCTTGTTCGTCTATCACAAAGTGATGCTGCCCTACCCGGCCGAAGACGTGCCCAAAGCCAAATTCAAATTTGTCGGTATACTGCCTATGCTCGGTTACCTCGCAGCCGCCGCGGCGGTCATAGCCATTTTCTACAAACTGGAAGGCGTCCCGGCCAAGCTGGGCACCGCCGCGGCGCTGATCGCCGCCATCTTCTATGCCTGCAGGGTCTATATCTTCCCCAGCCTGAAGAGCAAGCTGGCCGAGGAAGGGAATTCCTTCAACGAGGCCTTCGTCTCCTATTTCACCATGGACGGGATAGGCTATATCGTGGCGTTCATCCTGCTCTACCGCCTTGCGGAAGCCATGCTGCTGAAGCTCACTCAGCCCTTCCTGCTGGACGCAGTGAGCAACGGCGGCCTGGGTATACCCACCTCCGAAGTCGGCGTTATCTACGGAACCATAGGCATGATAGCCCTCATCGCCGGCGGACTGCTGGGCGGCTGGTTCATCTCAAAATACGGTTTCCGCCGCTGCCTGTGGCCTATGGTTTTCGCGCTGCATGTGCCCGACGTATTCTATCTTTACATGGCCTACGCGCAGCCTGCCCTGTCTTATCTCAGCCTGGACCTTGGATGGTTATCCTGGCTCCCTCTCGTAGGAACAAAGTTCGCGGCACCATTCCAGATCGCGGCCGGACGGGTGCCTTTGCTTGTGGCGGCCGAGCAGTTCGGCTATGGCCTGGGACTGACGGCCTTTACCGTCTACCTGATGATGATCTGCAAAGGAAAATACAAGACCGCGCATTTCGCCATCTCCACCGGGATAATGGCCCTGGGAATGATGGTGCCAGGGATGATAAGCGGCATGCTCCAGCAGGCCGCGGGCTACCGCCACTTTTTCCTGGCTGTATGCGTGCTTACGATACCCGGGATACTGGTAATATTCAAGCTCCCGATAAAGGACGAAGAAAAAACGGCCTGAGCCGGGCGGGACGCGATAAAGGCGGGCAGCTATAAAAAGCTGCCCGCCTTTTAATTTGCCTGATCAGGCCTTTTGGGAAACCGCGCAATTCGGAAGGCACTCTCCCGGGCATTTGCTGTCGCAGGGCTCGATGTGGATGGTGACCTTTGAATGCGCCAGAACCTTCTCGATGTCGGCGATGATATAGTCGGTGAGGTTATGGGCCTGCTCTACGGACATGGCGGCAGCCACAAGGATATCGAACTCGATGAACTTTGTGTGGCCGCCCTTCCGGGTGTGCAGGTTCTTGAAGCTGATTATCCCGGGCTGCTTCTTTATCAGTCCCGCTATCTTAAGGTTGTCGTTCTCGGGCAGAGAAACGTCCAGCAGGTCGCCCAGGGATTGCACGGTGAGGTCATAAGCGGCCTTTATGATCATCAGCGCCACTATGATGGCCGCCAGCGGGTCTATCCAATGGACGTGGTGTCCGGTCCAGATAAGCTCGATAAGCCAGATCAGGCCAAGGCCGATCATGACGCCCATGGAGGTGTAGACGTCGGTGCGCAGATGCCAGGCGTCGGCCTTTATAGCGATTGAATCTGTTTCATTGCCGACCTTGAAAAGCATGTGCGAGACCGCCATATTCACGAAAGAAGACAGACCCATGACCAGGATACCCCAACCGATCATATCTATCGGCTCCGGGGCCGCGAATTTCTTTACCGCCTCGAAGATGATCCAGGCCGCGGCCAGGAAAATCAGGATGGCTTCCACAAAGCCGGAGATGTTCTCGAATTTCCCGTGGCCGTAGTGGTGGTCCTTATCGGCCGGCTGGGCCGAGGAGCGCACGGCGAAATAGGCGATCATGGCCGCGACAAGGTCTATCCCGGAGTGTATGGCCTCCGAGAGCACCGAAACGGAACCTATCGCAAGGCCTACGACAAGTTTAAAAATAACCAGCGCGCTGTTGGAAGCCACCGAAAGCTTTACAACGTCCAACTTGGAGGCGTTAACGTCTTTTTTGGTCATAAATATATGGCCCGCCTGTATTCCTTTTGAAAGAAACCCAGGCGGGCCTGTGCGTCGCCTCCAACGTGGAGGGGACGGCTTAGAACTGATCTATTCGCACTTAATGCACTGCACGGGGCAGTTAGCGGCGGCCGTTTTGCAGGCCTCTTCCTTGCCGGCAGGCACGGGCGTGGCTTTCACGGCGGCTTTGTCGGCGGCCATCTCGAAAACGTCGGCGCAGTCGTTGACGCAAAGACCGCAGCCTATGCAGGCATCCACGTCTATAGTAGCTTTCATGTTAGTACCTCCGTATATTTACTTCAAATCTTACCTGATAATTATACTTAAAGTTGTTCAGGCAGCTCAATGACGCCGGTCAAAGCCGGTTCTCCGCGCCGGCCGCTATTCGCTGATCCGCTGCTCGGTGGCTTTATCGAACACATGCATGTTCTGGTAGTTGAAGCACAGGCTTACGGCGCTGCCCGGGCTGCGGTTGAAGAAGGCTTCCACCGTGGCCAGGAGGCGCTGGCCGCCTACTTTAAGGTAAAGGTTCTCGCGGTGCCCCAGGAGCTCGCAGACCTCGAGCACGCCGGTTGTCGCGGCGGAGCATTTCTCGCCGCCGGGGCGCTCCACCAGCACGTCGTCGGGCCTTATCCCCAGGACGACCTCGCGGCCCTCGCGCGCTTCTTTCTGCGGGAGCACGAATGCGGGGATCGGCATGGTGATCGATTCGTTGGAGAAGACCGCGACGCCGTCTTTGACGGAGAGTTTGCCGGACAGGAAATTCATGGTAGGGCTGCCTATAAAGCCGGCGACGAAAAGGTTGACGGGCTTGCGGTACACCTCTATCGGGGAGCCGACCTGCTGGACGATACCGTGGTTCATGATCACTATGCGGCCGGCGAGCGTCATGGCCTCAACCTGGTCGTGCGTGACGT
>CAZUQT010000232.1:0-4642 GCA_964622585.1 uncultured Elusimicrobiaceae bacterium
TTAATGATGCTCAGCGGCCCCCGCGTCTTCCTGGCGATGGCGCGCGACGGGCTGATCCCGGCCAAGTTCTTCGCGGACGTTCACCCGAAATTCCGCACCCCCTGGAAAAGCACCATGGCGATAGGAGTTTTTGTCTGCATCCTGGCCGGGCTGCTGCCCATCGACGCCCTGCTGCACCTCACGAATATCGGCACGCTCTTCGCCTTCGTGATGGTCTGCGCCGCGGTGCTGATAATGAGGAAGATAGATCCCGATATCGAGAGGCCGTTCCGCTGCCCGTGGGTACCCCTGGTACCCTTGCTGGGGATCGGGACCTGCCTCCTGCTGATGACCTCGCTGCCCGCCGCTAACTGGTGGAGGCTTTTCGTCTGGCTCGCGCTCGGGCTTGTGATCTATTTCGCCTACAGCCGGAAGCACAGCTTTCTCGGCAGGGAACTCCGGGGGGAGAAAATTACCGACAGGCCGGTGATACACGTCGAGGGGCATTAAAAAGCGGACCCGTGACATTAAAAAAGATACGCGGCTCGGGCGGGAAGATAAATTCCGCCGGCTTGCTGTTCTGGAGCTCCGCGGCCCTGGCCGCGGGGCTGGCCGCGCTTCAGTTCGTCCGCTGCCCGGAAACTTTGGTGCAGAGCCTGGTCCCGTATTCGGACCGCGGCGAAATGATGGTGCACGCCGTGCGCGGACCGGGAGTCGGCTACAGCATGCCGCTCATGAGCCTGCTGGCCGCGGCGCAGCAGCACCTGGGTTTTGATCCGGCCCTGCCCGCGCAGCTGGCTGGACTCCTTATCTGCCTGGCTTCCTACGCGATCGGCGCGCGCGGCGGCGGCCCGGCCCGCGGCATCCTTTTCGCCCTGGCGCCGCTGCTCGTGAACCTGCACCTCAAAACACAGCAGCTGGAGCAGGTCATCTACTCGCTCGCCCTGCTTAGCTTCCTGAACCTGGAGCTGCTCCGCCAGTCCGGCCGCGGCCTCCTCGTTTCCGCGGCCGCCGGAGCTGCCGCCGGAGTAACCCTGCTGATCCGTTCGCCGCTTTTCCTTTTCCCGCCGCTGGCCGCCCTCTACAGGTTTTTAAGCGCTAAGGCCGGAAGCCGCAAACTGCTGCTCGGGTCCCTGCTCTTCCTTATCTGCGCCTACGCGCCGCTGGCGCCCTGGGCCCGCCTGAACCACAGTCTCTCCGGGAGGTTCAACCTGCTGGAGGAGGAGCGCCCGGCCGCCAATGTAATAACCGGCGCGATGGGGATGGTTTACACCATAGAGGGGGACGCCAGGGCCCTGGCCGGGCTTTCGCGCACGGAGAGCGTCTATCCCTGGGCGATAAAGACGGTGCTGGCCAGCCCGGTAAAATACGCCTTCGCTGTGCTCAAGCGGGTATGGCAGGTCTTCCTGATGTTCCCGCTCCTTTTCCTCCTGGCCGGCTGCGGGCTTTTTTTAAGCCGCTCCGCGGAAACCAAATTCCTGGCTTTTTTCTGCGCCTATTTTATTTCCATCCACTGCCTGCTTTCCGTAGAGGAGCGCTATTTCCAGCCGCTCTGGTGCGCCCTGGCCCTTATCCCGGCCGCCGGCGCCTGGGAGCTGCTGAAAAAGACCGGCCTGGCCGCGGAAAGGCCTTCCCGCGATCATTTGACCGCGCCATTATTCCTGCTCACGGCAGGCCTGGCTGTCTACGCGCTTGGTTTCGTATGGCGCTATCCGTCCGCCTCGAAGCCCGGGCTTATAGCCCTGCTGCCTGAATTGAAGAAGCGCCCCGCCGAGCCCTGGCTTTTGATGAAAAAGGGCGAGACGCTTCTTTCGTACGACCTTACCGGGGAAGGGCTGGACGCTTTTTCACAGGCCTGCGCCGAGAGCGGCGGCACGCGGCCGTGCTATATAACCGCAGTCCTAAGAGCCAATGAGCCGCCCGCTCCGCCGAAAGAGGCGGCCGGAGACTGGGACCTTCTCCTGGTCAAGATGCTGCGCGAGCTTGAGCTGGGCCGGGACGCCGCGGCGGGGGAAACTTTCAAAGCCGCCCATGCCCTCTGGCTGGAAAGAAGCAATATGATAAAGGGCGGTTCGCCGGATCCGTCCGGGCCCGGCCTGCAGCGCATTATCGAAACCAACAAAAGCTTCTGGGACGGGAATATTTATTCGGCCCTTTCATATTTCCCTCCGGAAGCGCGCTCGCGCATCATAAAGCGCCTGGCCGGGATAACCGGCCTTACCCCGGCGCTGCAAAGCCTCGCCGCCGCCTCCGCGCGCTCGGCCGCCGGAGAAGAGGACACGCAGGGTTATGACGCCGCGCTGGCCTACGCCCGGGAGCTGGTGAAAACCCCGTATTTCTCAAAACCGGAAGAGAGAGCGCTGCCGCCGCGGCTCGACGCGCTGTTTTCCGCCCTGGCCGCGGCCGGAAAAAACGGAGCGGAGGCCGAGCTTCTCCTCAGGGCCGGACCTTCCGCCGGGAACCTTGTCGGTCTGTACCTCAATTCCGCCGACGGGGACAGGCTGGCCCGTACTGCGCTCAGGATCTCCCGCAGAAGCCCTGAGAACTGCCTCTACCCGCTGATCAGATACCTGGCCCTGAAAGGAAACCGGGCGGAGGAAGCCAAAGCCGCTTCGGCGCTTGCGCGGGCCTTCGACAATTCCCCGCTTTTCATGCTTGCGGCGGCGGAGACGCTCGCGGCCTCCGGAGAAGGGCGGGAAAAAGCGGCGGCCCTCGCGGCCTGCGCCGGGAAGTCGCCGCTTCTGACAGGTCCGGGCCGGGAGAAACTGGCGCTTCTTTACCAGGACCTGGGCCTTTACAAAGAAGCGATGGCTGAAACCCGCGCTTTGCTCGACCGGGACCCGCGCAGCCCCGCGCTCAAAAACAACATGGGAGTCCTCCTTCTTTTCCTCGGCCGCGAGAAGGAAGCCGAAGCCGCCTTCAGGCAGGCCCTGGCTGAGGACCGGACGGCGTATTCTCCGGCGCTCAGCCTCGCGGCGATCTATTCGCGCAGGGGAAATACGGCGGAGAGCGTCATATTATACAGGAAAGCCCTGGAAAGCCCGGGGCTCCCGCCGGCGGAAAAAGCCCGGATACGGGAAGAGCTGAAAAAATCGGGCCGGGCCCCCTGACCTTCGATGCCGCATAAAAAGATCTTCTTCGCTTTATTTTCCGCTTTGCTGCTGGCGGGCCTGGCCCTGCGCGTGCACACGGTGGCCCGGATCCCGGGCCTTGCCGAGTACGACCCGCATTTCGAATACGCCGAAGAGGTCCGCGCGCATTACGCGGCCGCCGCGGCGGAACCTTACGCGGGCCTGCGGGAGAAGCTGGACGGCTATAATTTTTCCAAAAGCGTGCGCGGCTTCCAGAACCGGATGCGGTGGCATCCGCCCGTCTATTACCTGAGCTGCGCGCTGGCCGCCTCGCTTTATCCGGCCGATACGGCCCTCCCGGTAAAAATATTTTCGCTGCTCTGCAACCTCGCCACGCTCTGGCTGCTTTTCCTGCTGCTGCGCCATTTTTACAAAGACGATTACGAGCTGACCTTCCCGGCGCTCGCCCTGCTCCTGTTCCTGCCGGGGCATATCTCTTTCGCCAATCTCGCCAACAACGACGTGCTGTTCGCGCCCGTCTGCCTTTTATTCCTGTTCCTTTCCCTGAAATGGGGGGAGAACCCGCTGAGCCCCGTAAGGGTAATTTACCTCAGCCTTCTCTGCTCGTTGCTGCTGCTCATAAAATACCCGGGCTTGGTCTGCTTTATCTACCTGCAGGCCGTACTGCTGGGCCTGCTTCTCCGGCGCAGGCTGCCGCAGGCGCAGTACTACCGCGCGGCCCTGGCGGCTTGCGGCATCCCGCTTGCGCTGGCCGGCTGGTATTACTGGACCAATTATTCCATCTGGGGAAACCCTCTCTATATGCCCGGCTACTCCAGCGTGCGGGAGCATGTTTACCTGAGCTTCCGCTTCATCGGCCTGCTTTACTCGCAATTCAACGACTGGCATGAATCAAGTTCCATCCTGACCGGTTTTTTCGCGTCCTTCTTCTCTTTCGACTGGATCAATACCGCGGCGCGGGAGCTAGCGCTGCGGAACGCCGTGTTCTGCCTCGCCCTGGCGCCTTTGCTGACCGCCTGCGCCGGGATCGTCTCGGGCGCGAAGAAAGAAAAGTTCCTGCCCCTGAACCTGTTCCTGCTTTTGTCGCTGCTCTCCACCGGGAGCTTCCTGTGGAAATTCAACTCGGGGGCCGGCCCGCTGAAAAGCTGCTACGTGATGTTCCTCGCGCCGCTTTACCCGGTCTATTTCGCGGAGGGGCTCCGGGCGCTGAGAACGAGGAGCAGGACGGGGTTTTATTTCTGCCTTGCCGCGGTCCTCGCCCTGAGCGCCTCGGTAATAGCTTACTACTATGCATTTTTTATCGGCCGCGCCTGAGCGGGGCGGCGAACGGGATTTCCGCGCATTGCGGCCCTCCTCCTCCCGCCGGCCGTACAAGGCGCCCAAAAAATAATAAAATGTAAGGGCAAAGATAAACTCCGCGGTCCGGACGAATTTTCAGTTTTTCTCCAAGGAAACAATGCTTTACTACGCGCATTTCTTAAAAGACTTCTTCAGCCCGCTTAACGTTTTCCAGTACATCACCTTCCGGGCCGGCGGGGCCGTTATGACTTCGTTCCTCCTGAGCCTGCTGT
>CAZUQT010000233.1:0-4517 GCA_964622585.1 uncultured Elusimicrobiaceae bacterium
GGCGTTTCATGCGCCTGCCGCGGAGGTTATTGTCGTCCAGCATGCGGCGCACGGACAGTTCCATCACGCGGGTGGAGTCATTTTCCATCTGGCGTTTGTAGGGGATGGTCCTCGCGCCGCCGGCGTAGCCGGAATGGCGGAAGTAGAACTTGGCCTCGGATTTGTTGCCGGTGATGCGCACCTTATCGGTGTTTGTCACCACGACGAAGTCGCCGCAATCCACATTGGGGCAGAAGTCGCGCTTGTGCTTGCCCATCAGGAGGACGGCTATCTTTGTGGAGAGCCTGCCCAGAATCTGGTCGTTAGCGTCTAGGAAATGCCACTTCCTGGTTTTTTCGGCCGTATCGGCTTTGGGCAAAGTTGTTTTCTGTATCATAGTAGAACAATACTACCAAATTTTCCGGGGTATTGCAAAGCCTATGGCCGTGCCGTATCGGGAGCCAGGCTAATTAGACGGCCAAAGCGGCGGCTACTGGTAGTCTATAAAACTGGCTTGCAAGCGCACGGCCCTGGCCCCTTCGAAGTCGAAAGTCTTGACGCCGGTTATCTCGAACAGGGCGTTCCTGCAATCGTATTCTCCGGAATACTTGCCGTATAGTTCCACCGGCATTTCGCCGATATTGGCGACGTCCAGCGGCTTGCTCCGGCCCGGCGGCAGGTAAACCTGCGAGGACGAGATATTCACGCACCAGAGAACAGGCTTGCCCAGCGCTTCCGCCGGCGCGCCGAGCGCGGCTTCATAGGTGAGGCCGGACCTCTTTGCGGTCCTGAGCAGCGGCGCGCTCGAGGCTTTCTTTTCCATCCTCGCCCTGAAGGAGGGGGTCAGGTTCCTGGCCAGGCCGCCGAACAGGGCCAGCAGCATGGCCGCCGTTACCGCCGCGAAGATAAGGTAAAAAATATTCCTGACCTGCCCGTTCATTTAGGGCTTTCTCCGGCCCAGATCTTGCCTTTCTCGCAGAAATGGGCTTTTTTTACCGCGCCAGTGCCGAAGAAGGCCGTGGAGGTCTTTGAATCGTTCACGTCGGTGTTCCCGCCGCGGTAGCTCTCTATATAGGAGGGGAGCTTGTCGTTCACGCCGTTCATGCAGGTTCCGGTTTCGAACCAGCACATCATGTAGCGCCGCCTGGTGCCGTCGTTGAGTATGAGAAGTTTTATCGGCGCGTCCTGCAGGACGTCCTCGGGGCATTGGGTCTTCTGCAGCAGCCACAGGTATTCCGGCTCGTAGATCTCGGCGTAGCCGCCCTTCTTGGCTTCCTCTATTTCCTTGTCCGCCTTTTCCGCCTCCGGGCTGGCGGGTACCGGCTCGTAGACCAGCAGCCAGTTCTTGTTCCCGGGGGAGGAATTTCTCCAGGCCTCCTCGCCTTCCCGGGTCAGCTTGCCGCCCCGGTCGAAGACGGGCGCCCCGGCGAGCGTGCGCAGCGTGAAGACCTCGCGCAGCCCGATGCCCTGCGCTTCGTAAAACTTTACCGCTTCGCGGGAAGCGTGGAACACATAGGCCTTATAGCCGTCCACGTTCAGCATGAGCTTTGTTCCCTCCGGGGTTTGGCGCTCCGCGATCAGTCCCCTCGCGCCGCCGGGCACTTTCTTCTTGAGGTAGTCCACCGCGCCGGCTAACTCGGCGGCTTTGACGGCCTTGAATAGTTTTATATCTTCGGGCAGCGGTTCCGTCTTTTTATCGTCGACCAGGCGGCGCAGCCTCAGCTCCTCAAGCATTTCGGCGCTGGAAAGCGCGCCGGACTTGAGCTCCTCTTTCCGTACCCGCGCCCTTTGATTGCCCGGCTCCAGCCTGAGTATCTCGTCGTAAGTCTGTACCGCCCCGCTTAGATCGGAACGAGCTTCTTGCGCGGCGGCCATGCCTTTAAGAGCGTTCATTTCCCGGGGATCGTCCTTCAGCGCCAGCCTGTACTGGGCCACCGCTTTCTCGTATTTCCCCAGTTTTATCCAGGTCTCGGCGGCTTTAACCCTGCAAAAGGCGGCGGCGGACTTCTGGCTCCCGTACAAGGAGGCCGCTCTCTCGTATTCTTTTACGCCGTCCTCGTATCTGCCCAGGCGCACCATCAGCGGCGCGCGCTCGGCGGCCAGCTGCGGGTCGGCGGGGGCCAGCTTCTGGCACGCGCCGCTCTCCGCCAGCGCCGTGCCGAGGTTATCTTTAAGGAATTCCTCGCGGAACCTGGCCAGGCACGCGGCGGCGAGCTGTTTGTTCCCGGGGGCGTCCGCCTGGCGCGTATTCCCGGCTGCGGCCGGCTCCGGGGCTTTAGCCCGCGGTTTTGCCTTTGCCTGCGAGGTCCTCTTGATCCCGGCCTTTATCAGGGCGCGGTAGCGGCCGGCGTCGGGGTCCGTGTCGAGTTTCATCAGCGCCAGGCCGCTGGCGTAGGAGGCCGCGGCCCTGCTCGAGTCGCCGCGCTTTTCCAGCACTTTGGCCAGGTAGTAATGCGCCTGGTAGCTTGATGAAGAAATTTCTACTCCCTGCGCAAGCGTCTCCGCCGCCTTGCGGGGGCTGCCCGCGGCTGCGTAGGTAAGGCCCAGCTCGCGGTAGACCGGGTAAACTGTAGGGTCCAGCTCCATTGCTTTTTTACAGTTTGAGAGGGCCTCGGGGGACCGCCCCGTGATGCGCATGGCTTTGCAGATGCCTATATACCAGGCGTAGTCCTCTTTGTTCGCTTCCAGGCGGGCGCCCGCTATGGAGGCCAGCACCCTGGCGCGGTCCGGCGAATTTTCCGGGAGCAGCTCCACGGCGTAGAGGAAAAGCTCCCTGTCGGGGCGGCCGGCCTTCAGCCCCTCCAGCGCTATGTCGAAAGCCACGGACTCGGACCCCAGCGCCGCGGCCTCATGGGCGCGCTTGAACTCTTCCGCGGCGCTGGCGGGCCCTTGCGAAAACAGCGCGGCGGCCAGCAAGCCGGCCGCCGCGCGTATTATTTTCGGGCCGCGGGAAGTCCTCATCTGGGTTTCAGTATCCTCGGCAGCGTAACGCCGCGCTGGGCCTGGTATTTCCCTTTCCTGTCCTTATAGGAGGTTTCGCACTCCCGGTCGGATTCCAGGAAGACCAGCTGGGCGATCCCCTCGTTCGAATAGATCTTTGCCGGCAGCGGGGTGGTGTTGGAGATCTCCAGGGTAAGGTGGCCCTCCCACTCCGGCTCCAGCGGGGTGATATTGACCACGATGCCGCAGCGCGCGTAGGTGCTCTTCCCGATGCAGAGGCCGATGACGCTGCGCGGTATCTTGAAATATTCCACCGAGCGGGACAGCGCGAAGGAATGCGCCGGCACGATGCAGTACGGGGCCTTTATGTCCACGAAGGACTTGTCGTTGAAATTCTTGGGGTCCACCACGCAGTTGTGCACGTCGGTGAAAACTTTGTATTCGTCTGCGACCCTTATGTCGTAGCCGTAGGAGGAGAGGCCGTAGGAAACCTTCCCTTTCGCCACCAGCCCCTCCACGAAGGGGGAGATCATCTTCTTCCTGCGGCACATTTCCCGTATCCACGCGTCGGATTTCAGCATAGTCGCTCCAATATTCAGATTTATCAGCCTGAAAGTTTCGGCTAAAACTTTCCCCTCGCATAGCGAGGGCGCGTTCCGCGCGGCATACACCCTCGCGGGCCTGGCGCGCACAGCGCTTGGCCCGCGCCCCGCCGCCGCGGGGAATCCTGCGTAATTACTCCGCAGGATTCGGGATAATTCTATAAAATTGGGGGCGCAATTGAAACCTCGCCTGCGCCCGTTCTCCTTAAAAATAAAAGCGGGTCCGGACTACGGACCCGCTTCTTTCCTTAATAAAGAGCCTTTATATGCCGGCTTACCTGTTCTCTACTCCGTCCAGGTACTTCATGAAAGTTTCCCAGCCGCTGTCCTGCGCGAAGAAGAGCTTCGAATAGGTCGGGTAATATTCTATCAGCGTGCCGGGCTTGCCCGGGATATTGATGGCCAGGCCTTTCACGGCCGAGAAATCCTTGCCGGTGCGGTCCTTGCCGACCGCGGCGTTCTTGATCACCAGGTCGGAGGTTATGAACTTGTTCAGCCTCTCGCCGGCGGCCAGCGCTTCGGCGGCGCCCGGGAGCGACTTGTCCGCGTTGAGCGCGGCGAGCTCCACGAAATTATGAAGGTCGCCGTAGAAAGCGATGCGCTTGTCCGGGTCGGTCGTCGGGTCGCCTATCTCGAAGCGCACCACCCCGGCCTTCGCCCTGGCCAGCGCGGCCTTGTCTCCGGCGGCCATCGCCAGGGTGTGCCAGTCCTTGATCTTTTTCGCCAGTTCCCGCATCTTCGCGCCGCGTATGGCGGAGAGCTGCGTGCCGTAGCCGCCGTCCGCGAGCAGCTGCTGCATCTCCGGGCGGGAATACATCTCTTTGAAAGTGTCTACCATGACGACGCCGGCGGCCTCGGGGGCGGCGGCGGGGTTCGCTTCTAGCTGCGCCAGGAAATCCTCCCAGTTCAGGCTCGGGAGCTGGATGACTTCCTCGGCGCCTACTATCACGTCGGCGCCGTCCTTTATCTCGTAAGCCACCTCGGCCATCTGCATGA
>CAZUQT010000234.1:0-4486 GCA_964622585.1 uncultured Elusimicrobiaceae bacterium
TTACATCCCACCCCAGTTTAAAACTTTCCCCGGACAGCTGTGGTAAAAAATCACACCTGTCCGGGGAAATTTACGCCAGATATCACAAAATTGACGCCAAACTACCGCAATGAGGCGTATTTCCCTGCGGAAACCGGCATATTTAGCCTCTAAGGCGCCTAATTACATGCTCCACTCTCCAATCTGGACATGATTCTGTATTTCCCGTTTTTACCACCTTCCCGGACAGTACCTCAAAACAGGCACAAAATCGCTTCCTCATAGGGGATTTGACCTGTTCTAAAGTCCGATTCGGCTTACATCCCACCCCAGTTTAAAACTTTCCCCGGACAGCTGTGGTAAAAAATCACAGCTGTCCGGGGAAATTTTGCCGCATATCATCAAATTGGCCCTAAAGCACCGTATTATGGCGCATTTTCCGTCGGAAACCGTAATCTTTAACCGCTAAGACGCCCATTTACACTCTCCTTCCTCAAATCTGGACATGATTCTGTGCATCCAGTTTATCCGACTTTCCCGGACAGCACTGCCAAACAACCCCAAAATCGCCTTTTCATAGGGGATTTAGTCTGTTCTGAAGCCCAACTCCGCTTACATCCAGCAGTCGTTTAAAACTTTCCCCGGACAGCTGTGCAAAAATACACAGCTGTCCGGGGAAATTTTGCCGCATATCATCAAATTGGCCCTAAAGCACCGTATTATGTCGCATTTTCCGTCGAAAACCGTAATCTTTGCCCGCTAAAACGCCCATTTACACTCTCCTTACTCCAATCTGGACATGATTCTGTGTATCCAGTTTTTCCGACTTTCCCGGACAGCACTGCCAAACAGCCCCAAAATCGCATTTTCATAGGGGATTTAGCCTGTTCTGAAGCCCAACTCCGCTTACACCCCGCAGCCGTTTAAAACTTTCCCCGGACAGCTGTGCAAAAATAGCCATTTTCATCGCGACACACCGTTGTCGGGTTTCTCTGCTACACTATTTCTATGAGGAGACGTATTTGTTGGGCTCCGTGAAGCAGGATGTAAGATTATCCTACATCTGATTGACAGATATTCTTTCCGTCTGCTATACTATAAACACCCCCAACAAACATGAACAAACAAATAGGCCTTAGAATACGTCAATTAAGAGAAAATGCCGGGCTAAGCCAAGACGAATTAGCCAAAGAATTAAAGATTGCCCGCCCCTCGGTCTCACAGATTGAGAACGGGGAACGCCATGTTACCGCTGAAGAAGTTGTTGCGCTGACACGGATATTCAGAGTCGACGCCGATAGCATACTGAGCCTTAAAAAAGAGCCCCAGGTAACCCTGGGAAAAGAGGGCGATATGCCTACCCAGCCAAAAGAAGAAATCCGCATAAACGTACCACAGCGGAATACAAGGAAATTCAAAGAGGTTCTGCTCTACATCCTCAACAAGGTAGGAGCCAAGCCCAATATCGGCGAGACCGTGATATACAAGCTGCTCTATTTCATAGACTTCAATTTTTACGAGAAATACGAAACCCAGCTTGTTGGCGCCACATACATCCGGAATCATTTCGGGCCGACTCCAGTCGAATTCTCCAAAATAATCGACACCATGAGGGACAAGGACCTGGTACTGATAAAAAACAAGCACTTCAATTACCTGCAGAAGAAATACCTGCCGCTACGGCCGGCAGATACAACCATATTGAGCGGCGCAGAGCTTGAGACGATAGATCACGTAATAAACCAGCTGTCAGACATGACCGCCAAGCAAATAGCAGAGTATTCCCATGGCGACGTTCCCTGGCTGACCGCAGAGGAGGGGAAGAAGATAGATTACGAGTCCGTCTTTTATCGCACGCCGGGCTACTCGGTAAGGGAATACGGTGATAAAGACTGACTGTCTTCCCGAGTTCGAGAAAGAGCTCAAAAAGCTGTCTAAGCGTTACCGCACGCTCGAGGCAGATCTGAAGATTTTTATCTCGGTCCAGCTTCGCCTTTTTCACGAACTCAAGCAAGACAATGGCGGCATAGTGAACATCGCCGGGCTCGGCATCGAAGAGCCCAGGATATACAAGGCAAGGAAGTTCGCCTGCCGCGCCCTGAGCGGCACCGGCAGCAATTCAGGAATTCGGATAAGCTACGCTTTCTTCTCCCGGGAAAACCGCGTTCAATTCATCGAGATCTACTACAAAGGGGACAAAGAACTGGAAGACCGGTCTCGAATACTCAAACACTACAAACCCTGACATGAAACCGCAGCGAGGAAGAAGAATGACGCCGCAGGAGACGCGGATAAAGAAACAGCTGGAGAGGCTGCTAAAAAAGCACCAACTACACCCATGACGACAGGCCGGACCACCGGGAATGGTGGAAGTCGAACCAGGCTTTTGCAGTGGCTATCCGCCTGGACCAGAACAACCCCGACGGGTTGAACGGATTTGAATTCGCCATCACGACTTATATGCGCTGGGATATCTCGCCTCAAGATATCGAAGCACTCCTAGTATTCATAAAGAAGGAGTTCCCATGAGAGCCCTCGCGGCGCGCAGGCTCCTGAGCAGGCATTGCCGGCATACCGAAGAATGGCGTTGCGGAAGGGCGACCATTAACCTTACCGGCAAAGACGAGAACCCCGCCTTTGACAGGAGATTGCATATCTATCTGAACCAGACCCCTGCGGAGGTCGATACAAAGAAGATCGCGCGCCTGCTGCATTTCCTGGACCATCTGAGCCATGGCAAGGAATGGCCCCGATTAACGCAGCCTGGCAAACAATAACTCGATGAAAAGTCAGTATGCCGGGAATTCCAACGTACTGGAACACGCGGCAAACTAAATAACCAGGAGAGGGAGGTTTAACGGATATGGCTGAAGGATTCGAGATTTCTATTACTACTCCGCGCAGGAGGCCGTTCAAAACGGTCTTCCAGTTCAAGATAACCCTTATCGGGACCGAGCCGCCGATCTGGCGGCGGATCCAGGTTCCGGGCTCCTATACCTTTTATGACCTGCATGTGGCCATACAGAACGCCATGGGCTGGACCGACAGCCATCTGCACGCCTATGAAATCCCAGGCGACACCCCCGCCCGCATAGAATCCCCTTACGCCCTGGAAGACATGCATGAAGAACCGGACGCATTCACCACGGAGGCCAAGATCTCCTCCTTCCTGAAAAAAGAAGGCGATACCGCTATTTACGAGTACGATTTCGGGGACGGGTGGCGCCACGAGGTACGGCTTGAGATGATACTCCCCAAAGACCCCGGGGTGAAGTACCCAGCCTGCCTGGACGGCAAAAGGGCCTGCCCTCCCGAAGACTGCGGCGGCCTAGGTGGCTACGAGGGTTGCGTCAAGATTGCGACCGGGGAGCTCGTCCCGTACGAGGATGACGACGATTTCAGGCTGATCGCCTGGCTTGACGGCTGGCAGCCGGGAAAATTCTCCCCTAAAGACGTGATTTTTGAAAACCCGCGCACACGGTTTATTGAAAGCTTCGAAGAAGGCGGCCTTTGACCCCGACAGCACTGCCGAGGGGAGAGGGGAGCCACTAGAGAAAGAGAGAGTTTTTCTTCAATTATGGCGACAGTTACAAATTAGTAGGCATGCCTACTAATTTGTTTTCGCCTTTATATATTGCATATTGCAATATTGTCTGCTATATGGCACAGTTCCATGAATTCCTGCAAGACGACAGATTTACCGAAAGCCTTGAATACAACCTGCGTTCGCCAGCCGGCACCGCCGTCCGCGTGGATCGGATCAAGAAGATCCTGGCGGCTCCGTAGCCGCTCCTTGCAATTCCTCTCTCAAGATAGTTTCATGGACCTATCCCATAAGGAGGGGCCATGAAAGAAAAATCGCTAGTACGCAGCTGGATACGCGACACCGTCCGCAATGGCGTGCGGTACTACTCGGTAGTGGACGCGATAGCGGGGACAGTCGACACAAAGAACCCGCGCGACTACT
Organism: uncultured Elusimicrobiaceae bacterium; assembly: GCA_964622585.1. Lineage (GTDB taxonomy): Bacteria > Elusimicrobiota > Elusimicrobia > Elusimicrobiales > UBA9959 > UBA9959. The sequence continues at coordinate 3,947 of CAZUQT010000234.1, forward strand.
GGTACCACTTTAAAAACAGACCGATGGACGAGCATGACTTTAAGTTGTCGACACTTTGTCGACAACTGCGTTTAAAGGCCAAAGACGGGAAATACTACCTCACCGACTGTACCGACAAAGCCGGGATGAGGATGATCCTCAGCCACCTTCCGAACAAGGATGCGATCCCGCTGCTCCGACGGAATAGATATAATATCGAAGCGATAGCAAAGGCCCTGACCGGAGAAAGAGAGCACAAATGCGAGAACATCATAGGGAGTTGTCGACACGCGGCAACGGAGAAACAGCCGATTCAACGTCGGGAAAGCCCGGCCGCGGCCAAAGCCAAGAAAAAGGCCCAGGACGCAGAGTCTGCATCATTACTTTCGGATGACCTGTGGGGACGATTCCGCCTTGCTTTGTATCGGTTCCTAAAAAATCTCTATAGATCTAGCGCCTAGATCGCCCGATGATGCCGCGAGAAGCCGCTCGCGGGCTCGGCACTTCGCGCCTTCGCTCCGCTCGCTCGCCGCAGGGTGGCCGCTCGCCGGCCACTATGCG
>CAZUQT010000235.1:0-4470 GCA_964622585.1 uncultured Elusimicrobiaceae bacterium
GAGCGCCTCTCTTACACAGAGGATGCCACAGGTTCAAATCCTGTACCGCGCACCACTTTCTTCATCAGGAACGGTAAGCGAATCAACATTTTGATTCGCGTCAGGATTTGAAAGGCGGACCTGCGAGGGCAGCAGCCCGCAGCAGGGAGCCGGGGTCGCGGGTCCGGTTGAGCGACGGCGAAACCGGAACCTGTGACCAAATCCTGTACCGCGCACCAAATTTGGGCTAAATAAAATGGGACAGGCTGCTTCAAAAAGCACCCTGTCCCATTTTTTAAACTATTCTCTATTTTATCAAGCCAGTCACCAGCTTCAGCATCGCGGGGCTGAAGGCTATGGTCACGTGGTTCTCGTTGACGATCAGCCTCTGTATCGGCTCCGTGCGGGCCGGGTGGGTGAGGTCCGCGGTATGGGCGGCGCTTTCCACAAAGACCAGCCCGTCGGAAGGGCCGTCGGTCTCGGTCTGCGGGACATTCTCTATCTTATTATTGTTCCCGGCTATTACCGTGACGGAAATATCCGCGGGGACCGGGTAGGCTCTGAAAGCGTTCAGAAAATTCCCGCCTTTCATGACGGCATTGCTTATACCCAGCGAATGGCTCATCAGGCCCTGACCTCCGTGCAGCGTGGTGTAGTAATCCGGTGAAGTCGCCTTCACCGGGTATTTGCCGGTCCAGTCATAAAGAACCTGCTGCTGCATCGGGAAATTGTCGCTGTAAATGCTGAATTCAAGCGTGTCCTGCCACTGGCCGTAAACCAGGATCTTGTCCCAACTCATCGGGGCATTGGCCGCAAGTTCGTCCTTCATGAAATAATAATTGAATTCCGGGTGGCGGAAAGCGAAATCCTGGCCGCGGTGCGGGGCGGCCATGGTTATCAGCTGGTCCACGTCGCCGCGGAACCCTGTCCAAGCCCCGTTAAGACGGAAGCTGGATACGTAGGCTCGCGCGGCCAATCCGCCGGCGCTGTGGCCTATCAGAGTAACCTTGCCGGCCCCGGTGGCCTGCCGGGCAAGTTCGATAGCGTCGGCCAAGTACTGCGACTCGTAAAAAAGATTGCCATGCTTGTGCGGAAAAGTGACAGCGAAAACCCTGAAGCCTTTCCCCTCGAGCGCCTGCAGCAGGCCGGGCGCGTTCGCGTCGCCCAGAAGTATCGCCGGGGTGGCCCAGGCGCGGTTGGCATTATCGGAGGCGCCGTGGACCAGCATAACGACCTTGCCCGTGTTGGTTCTCCACTTCGGCCCGTAATGAAGCAGGAAGGTGGAAGCCGGCGGCAAGTTGGAGCCGAAAGCCGAAATTATCTCGGGCGTTTCATGCCTGGACTTATTAAGCACGCTCTCCACGGCGAAGGGGCGGAGCGTGTCCTGATAGCATTCTATCCTCTCCCAATATTTCGACTGTATGGAGCGGAGCAGCCGCAACCCGTCGGCGGCGCGCGCTTTGTCCGGCGCGGACACGGCGGCGGGAACGGGAGAAGTTTCAACCGCGGTGGAAAGCTGCGTAAAAGCGCCGGACGCGCCGGCTTCGGTGATTGAGGGCATAAGAAATAAAGCGAGGAATATATAAATCATTGTATTCACAGTCAGAATATTTTACATCTTCCTAATCAGCCCTATCAGGGGCATAAGGCCCAGCGGGGCCTGGGTACTGCGGCCGTTTCCGGCCGCAGGTCCCGGGTATTTTCCTAGTATATGAACGTCATGCAGGCCATCGAATAGCCGCCGCCGGAAGCGCACAGAACCACGCGGTCGCCGCGCTTCACTTTGCCCTGCTCGGCCATGTCGTGGAAGGCCATAGGCACGCAGGCCGAGCCGGTATAGCCCCATTTTTCCATTATCGTGTGCGTCTTCTCCATCGGGAGGCTGAACTTCTCCATCACTTCCACGATGGTGGGCTTGCGGATCTGCGTGAACACGTAGGCCTGGGCGTCGGCCGGCTTAAGGCCGATCTTCGCCAGGGTCTTCTCTATGAGCGGGGGCCACTCTTCGCTGTTGAGCGTGGCCGGGAATTTCTTTGGAACCTTCACCTTGTGGGTGCGGTCCAGAAGAACCTGCTCGTCCACCGGCAGAGCGCTGCCGCCGCCGTAGATACCCATGAAGTCCCAGAAAGAGCCGTCGGATTTAAGCGTGGAAGCGGTCAGGCCATGCTTCGGGGCGTATTCAAGTATGAAAGCGCCGGCGCCGTCGCCGAAAAGGATGGAAGTGTTGCCGTCGTCGTGGTCCAGGTGCTTGCTCATCGCGTAGGTGCCTATGACCATAGCGCGCTTGTACTCTTCGCCATTAAGATATTTGGAGGCCATATCCACCGCGGTGACGAAGCCGGCGCAGGCGCAGTTCACGTCGAAAGCCCCGGCGGACTTTATCCCGAGCTTGTGCTGCACTTCCGCGGCCGTCGCCGGCGAAAGCTGCGAGGGAGTGTCGGTGGAGATTATCAGCAGGTCTATCTGCTCCGGCTTCAGGCCTGAATTCTTCAGCGCCTGCTCGCCGGCCTTGATAGCCAGCGTGGCCGAAGATTCGTCCTTATCCGAATAATAACGCGCGCCGTGGCCGATGCGCTCGAACACTTTCTGCAGCGGGTCCGAACCGAATTTTTTATAGAAGGCCTCGTTGCTCATCAGGTTCTTGGGGAGGTACATCCCCGTGCTTATTATTTTAAACATTGTTTTTTCTCCTAACCTTTTATTTTATACCCTCAAAAACGGCTTTGAGCATTTCGTTCTCGGTCATGCCGCGGAAACCGCCCCACAGCACGCGCTTCATGCCCAGCATATGGCCCATGCCCATCAGCGCAAGCGCCAGAAGCTCGGGGTCGTCTATATTGAATTCCCCCGCGACGGCCGTCTTTTTAAGCTGGGCCGCGTAATTGCGCAGGATGTAGCCGTAGTAGGCGTCGGCGAGCGCGGCGTCCGTGAACTCGGCCTCGCGCATTATGCGGTAGCCGTACGGATGCTCGCGGATGAAGTCGAACAGAGCCCTGAAGGCCATAGCCTCGGTCTCGACGCGGCTGCCCGCGCCCGCCGAGTAGGCCGCGGCTTTCTTCACCAGGGAATCGCGCATCCGCATTACCACCTTCTCAAGCGCCTCCTCCTTGGAAGCGAAGAAAAGATAGAAAGTTCCGGCGGCAAACCCGGCTTTCTTCGCGATCTCCGAGACACGCGCCCCGTTATAGCCGCAGCGGCCGAAAACTTCTTCCGCCGCCGCCAGCATTATCCCGCCGGTGTCCCGGGGATCGGGCCTCGCTTTAGAAGGGCCGGCAAGCGCCGGCTCCCGCCATGGAAAACTCCGCTTGCTCAGGCCTTTAGCGCAAAGCCTGGCGGCGGCTTCCGGCGCCCGCGCCGGAACCGAACCCTTATCCCAGACCATGAATTTCACGGCGTAGAAATAGAGCGACCCGAGCAGCGCCCAGGCGTGAGCCGCGGCCCGCGGGCCGGGCACAAAGCGCCCCAATCGCCCCGCTATAACCTCGGCCAGCGGCCCGTAAAAATCCCGGGCCAGCGACTCATTGCCCGCCTCAGCCTCGCGCATTGCTTTGAAAGAATCAAGACGCGCCGAAGCCGCCTCGAAGAAAGCCGCTGAAATTACCAGGGCCTCCTTCTCGGCGTCTTTCTGCTGCGGCAATTCGGAGATAGCGCGGATAAGGTCGTCGCGCAGTTCCCGGGCCAGCGCTTCTATTATTTCTTCCTTGGAAGCGAAATACCTGTAGAAGCCGCCCACGGCCAGCCCCGCCGCGGCGCAGATATCGGCCACCCCGGAGGCGGCGCAGCCCTTGCGGGCGAACACCGTCCCGGACGCCTCGATGAGGCGCTCCCTGGTGCGCTGTCCCTTGGGGGTGGCCGGTGCGCTCATTATATTACCAGCCCGCCGTCCACGGAAAGGACCTGCCCGGTGACGAAAGATGATTCGTTATTGGACAGGAAATAGTAGGCGTTGGCGATATCTTCCGGCTGGCCCAGGCGCTTGAGCGGGGTCTTGTCGGAGATAGCGGTAAGGATCTTCTCGGGCACGGTGCCGAGCATCTCGGTCATGGTGTAGCCGGGAGCGACCGCGTTGACGCGTATCCCGTCGCGGCCCATTTCCTTGGCCCAGGTCTTGGTCAGGCCGATGATGCCGAACTTGGAGGCGGCGTAGTTGCTCTGGCCCATATTGCCGTAAATGCCTACCACGGAGGAGGTATTGACGATGGTCCCGCTCTTGCGGGCCTTCATATGCGCGGCCACGGCCTTGGTGCAGAGGAAAGCTCCCTTGAGGTTTACGTCCAGGACGAGGTCCCAGTCGTTCTCTTCCATCTTGTGCAGCATCGCGTCGCGGGTGATGCCGGCGTTATTGATCAGCGTGTCCACGCCGCCCATTTTCTCGATGGTCTGGTTGATGGCATTGTCCACGGACTCTTTGGAGGTGACGTCCACTTTGCAGTAGTTCACGTTCTCGGCGCCGTACTTCTCGCCCAGCTCGCGGGCCGCGGTCACCAGCAT
>CAZUQT010000236.1:0-4466 GCA_964622585.1 uncultured Elusimicrobiaceae bacterium
CTACGCGGCGGCCCTCGCCGCGGCCGCCTTCGCTCTCCGGACGGCGCTCGGCGACAGGCGTCGCTACGCCGCCATCCTGAAAGCAATGCTTTCCCTCTCCGCCGTAAATATAACCGCCGACCTGGCCGGGGGGGCCGCGATGCTTGCCGGCTCGGTCGGGAGCTACACCGCTTCGCAGTATTTTTTCTCCTTTCTCTCGCTGATCTGGCTGTCCAGGGCCGCCGCGGCGATATACGATACCGCCCGCCCGAGGGCCGCCAATGCCGCGGTGCTGGCCATCCTGGCGTCAGCGGCTTTTATTTTCCTGCTGTTCAACCTGCATCTGCTTCCGCAGGAGCTTTTCCAGGTGCTGCTGCTCGGCGCTTAACTTATGACGGCCTTCAATTACCCTGACTCTTTCGACGTGCTGGTGATCGGCGCGGGACACGCCGGGTGCGAAGCCGCCCTGGCCGCCGCGCGCATGGGCGCGCGCACGCTGATCCTCACCCAGGACCTGGACGCTATCGGGCTCATGCCCTGCAACCCCTCCATCGGAGGAGTGGGGAAAGGCCAATTGGTGCGCGAGATAGACGCCCTCGGCGGAGAAATGGGCAAAGCTACCGATCTTTCCATGCTCAGCTGCCACATGCTGAACACCTCCAAAGGCGCGGCGGTGCGTTCGCCGCGAGCGCAGTGCGACAAGAAGATGTACCAGGCGGCGATGAAGCGCGCGCTGGAGCGGGAGCCCAACCTCCGGGTGGTGCAGGACGAAGCGGCGCGGATCCTCACTAAGGGCCGAAAGGCGGCGGGAGTCCTGACAACCAGAAATACCCGCTATAACTCCAGGACCGTGATCCTTACCGCCGGAACTTTCCTGCGCGGCGTAATCCACATAGGCATGGACTCTTTCCCGGGCGGCAGATACAACCACCCGCCGTCGAACCTGCTCTCAAAAAGCCTGTCCGGCCTGGGCCTCAAGCTGGGCCGGCTCAAGACCGGCACGCCGATGCGCCTGCACGCGCGCGGGATCGATTTTTCGAAGTGCGTACGCCAGGACCCGGATTCTCCGGCGGCGCCATTCTCTCACTTCACCGCCGAAATTAAAAATACCCTGCTGCCCTGCTGGATAACCCGCACCGGGAGCGCCACCGCGGAAGTAATAAAGGCCGGCCTGCACCGCTCCCCGCTTTACAGCGGCAAGATCAAATCCACGGGTCCCCGCTACTGCCCGTCGATAGAGGATAAAGTGGTGAAGTTCCCGCACCACGGCGCGCACCATCTCTTCCTCGAGCCCGAAGGGTTCAGCACCGAGGAATATTATGTGAACGGGCTGTCCACCAGCCTGCCCGAGGAAGTGCAGGTCGCCATCGTGCGCTCCGTCGCCGGGCTCGAAAAGGCCGAAATAATGCGCGCCGGGTACGCGATTGAGTATGATTACTCCGACCCCTGCCAGCTCGACTACACGCTTGAGACGCGCGCGCTGTCCGGGTTTTACATGGCCGGTCAGGTGAACGGGACTACCGGCTACGAAGAGGCGGCCGGCCAGGGCCTCGTCGCCGGCATCAACGCCGCGCTGAAAGTTTCCGGCCGGGAGCCGCTGGTGCTGCGCCGGGACGAGGGCTATCTCGGCGTGATGATCGACGACCTGGTCTCCAAAGGCGTGGACCAGCCGTACCGGATCTTTACTTCGCGCGCCGAATTCAGGCTCCTGCTCAGGACCGACAACGCCGACCTCAGGCTGGCGCCGCGCGGCTTCGCTCTGGGGCTGCTTGACCCGGCGCTTAAGAAAAATTTCGAGGCCTACCGCGCCGCCGCGGAAACCATCCTGGCCGGGGGCAAACCGGCGAAGCTTCCGCCCGGGCCCTGGACGATGGAAAAGGCCCGGGATACTTCAGCGATAGAAAAGAGCTACGCGATGTACGTGCAGCGCAACCGCAAAGAAGCCGAGAAGATGAAAAAATTCGAGCACCTGCGCATCCCCCCGGATTTCAGCTACGCCTCCGCGAAGGCCCTGCCTAACGAAGCGAGGCATAAGCTCGAGAAGAACCGGCCGCTTTCGCTGGCGCAGGCCGGCAGGATACCCGGCATCACCCCCGCCGACGTGCAGCTGCTCTGGGTCCTGCTCGAGAAGCGCAAAGGAGGCCGGCCATGAACGACGCCGTGACCAAAACTCTTCAGGACTGGGGCCTGCAGCTTACTGAGGAAAGCCTGCGTAAGCTGGAGATCTTCTCGGCGGCGCTTAAAGAAAAGAACGCCGTACAGAACCTGGTCTCCGAGAAGGATATGCCGCAGCTTTGGGAGCGCCATATGCTGGACTCGCTGGCCGCGGCGCCGCTGCTGCGCCGCAGCCTCAAGCCCGGCGCGCTCATAGCCGACGCCGGCTCCGGCGCGGGCTTCCCCGGCCTGGCCCTCGCCGCGGCTCTCCAGGAATTCAATTTCCAGCTGCTCGATTCCCGCATCAGGCGCTGCGACTTCCTCGGCGAAGCCGCCGCCGCGATGGGCGCCCGCAACGCCGCGGTCTTCAACCGGCGGGTCGGCGAGGGCGGCCCCGGCTCCGAGCAGCGCTACGCGGCCGTTACCGAGCGCGCCATGGGACAGCTTGAAAACATCCTGCCTCAATGCTTAAATATACTGACCAGGGGCGGGCTCTTCCTGGCCTGGCAGAGCGCGGCCCAGCTGGCGCAGCCCAGGCCAGCCGTTGAGGCGGCCCTGGCCAGGGCGGGGGGGGAGCTTGCCGAGACCTGCCCCTACAGGCTGCCGGGAGAACAGGAAGACCGCTATATACTCGTTTTCAGAAAGCATGTGAGAGGGGGCCGCTAGGAAACTTATGCATATACTTAATTATTATTTCACGCCGTTCGCCGTCATACTGATATTCTTCGCCATCTTCTTCTCCGAGCCGGAGCGGTCCGTTACCTACGCCTCCTTCGGCATACTGGCCGCGGCTTTCATCGCGACTTACTGGCTGGGCAAGAACGTGTACCGCTTCATGCGCTGGAGCCGCCACATCCGCGCCGTGACCGTCTGGATAAACCTGGTAGTCAGCGCCGCCCTGTTCTACCTGCTCTCCTCGTACTGGGCCCCGATGTGGCTGCTCTTCCTGACCGCCCCGGCCGCCAGCGCGATGTACATGAAGAAATGGCAGGTCTTCGCCACCGCCGTCGCCTCCTCGGCGATAATGATGGGTATCTATCTCTATAAGGGCGTAGCTTTCGCGATGATGGACGAATCGGGCGGGGTAACGCTGGCCGCGGCCCTGAAACAGGCCCTGGACAATTCCCAGATCTGGGGCATGGCGCTTACCCAGGCCGTCTTCATAATCTTTTTCTCGATGTTCACTTCGGCCATGGCCGAGATGATAGTTAAAGTGAGGGACTCTAACAGGTAAGCGACAGGGCTCAGGCGCAAGGTTCCAAGTTCCGCCCGCCCGGTCACCGCCGCTTACCTCCTGCCGCGATGGACATACTGCATAAACTTCGCATACTCTTCTGGGGCCTTGTGATAGGCCTCTGGGGACTTTTCATGTACCAGTACATGAGCGAGGATATGTCCTCACTGAAGAGCTTCAAGATCGGGAAGAACCCTTTATCCTCAAGCTCCGAGCCCCGCCCGACCCTGCATAAATATCCCATCCCCGCCCCTTTCGTCCCGCAGCAGCCGCAGGGAACGGCCCCGCAGCAGCCCGGACCGGCGGTCAAGCCCCAGAGCTCGCTTAATTTGGTCGAAGCCGGCGACGTCAAGGACGTGGTCAGCACGCCCCTTATCCCCGAGCACGCGGCCGGGGAAAAAGCCGCCGCGCCGAACGAAGCGGAGGAGGGGAACTACCCCGAGCCCCCGGCCGGCTTCGCGATGAAAGTTACGCAGCACTTCGTGGTTTACGAGGAGGGCCCGGAAGTTTCAGAGCAGCTTTACGAAACCCTGGAGTCCCTGCACGGCAATATCATGCTCGACCTGGTGGCCTTCTCGCCCTGGACGCGCGAAAAGAAAGTCTATATCTATTATTCCCAGACCCCCGAGGCCTACCGCCGCCTCACGGGCCGCCCTAACTGGTCGGGCGGCGCGGCCTCCCTCAGCGAGCGGAAGATCTACGTCTACAAAAGCGACGAGGCCTTCGGCATCCTGGCGCATGAGCTGACCCATATTTATTTCGACAGTTTCTTCCCGGCCTCCAATCCCAGCCCGCTCTGGCTGAGCGAAGGCATAGCCACCTACATCCAGTCGGAGCGCGGCTATTCGACGCCCAACTGGCTGGAGCAGAACCTGAAGCTGCTCGAGGGCGGCAGCGGCTTCAAGCTGAACGACCTGGTGCGCATCGAGGACATGCACGGCGCCGACGAGGACAATGTGCGGCTCTGGTACGCGCAGTCCTACAGCGTGGTGCGCTTCCTGATGAAGCTGAAGGCGGGCAACGCGTTTTATACTTTCTGCAAGAAACTGCGCGAGGGCAACCCCGCCCACCAGGCGCTGTACCAGGCTTACGGCATGCC
>CAZUQT010000237.1:0-4464 GCA_964622585.1 uncultured Elusimicrobiaceae bacterium
GTCTTCAGGCGGTGCCAGCCCCAGTTGGCCACCACTTTCTTATAGGAAAGGAAAGTGCTCTCGGCCAGGAGGCAGACCAGCTCCGGGTATTTCACCGCGGCGTAGACGGCCACCGAGCCGCCCATGGAGATGCCGAACACGCCCACCGACTCCGCCGCCTGCGGGCGGTTGGTCTTCAGGAACTCGTAAGCCGCGTCGAAATCGCGCGTCTCGAGGTAGCCCACGCTGGACACGGCGCCTTTGCTCTCGCCTGACGCGCGGAAGTCGAAATAAAGAAGGTTGAAGCCTTTCTCGGCCAGGAACCAGGTATCCCGCAGCATCTCCCCGCGGTTCGCGCCCCAGCCGTGGCAGAAAATTATAGTGCAGCCGCTTTCCACGCCCACCGCCGGGATGAACCAGCCTTTCAGCCGCACGCCGTCGGCCGTGCAGAATTCCACCGCCTCATAGGCCAGCTTGTACTGGTCCGGGGAGAAAGCGAGCGCGCCGGAGCGGGCCGGCTTTATGATATCCGAGCTCTTGAGGTAGGAAGCGTAGACCACCAGCGCGGCCAGGGAGCCCAGCGCGAATAAAAACCAGTTCAGAAGTTCAACCTTGCTCATTTTTTTCCTTTGGAAGACTTACCGGACATTTTCATCAGGCGGCCAGGCCTTTCAGGTCCAGCAGGTCGAAATAATCGTAAAAGCCGGGCTTGCGGCCGGCCGCCCAGGCCGCCGCTTTAAGCGCGCCGGCCGCGAAAACCGCCCGCGAATGCGCCATATGCTTCAGTTCCACCCGCTCGTGAGGCCCCGCGTAGAGCACGGTATGGTCGCCCACGATATCCCCGGCCCGGACGCTGGTTATGGGCGGGAGAGCCCCGCCTACGGCCGCGGCGATATGCCCGGCGTAGCGCAGGGCGGTTCCGCTGGGAGCGTCCTTCTTCGCGGTATGGTGCGCCTCGCTTATATGTATATCGAAACCTTTAAGCCGCTTCGCGGCCAGGGCGGCCAGGGCGAAAGTGAGATTGACGGCCGGGCTCATATTTGGAGAGACGAAAACGGCCGTCTTGCGGCCCGCGGCCTTCAGCGCGGCCAGCTGTTTCGCTGAAAAACCGGTCGTTCCGCTTACAAAAGGCTTGCGGGCCCGGGCGCAGGCCGCGGCATAGGCGCAGGCGGCCTCCGGAGAGGAAAAATCCACGACCACGTCGGCCGAGTCAAGAAGCAGGGTAAAAGCCCCGGGCGCCTCGACGCCGGCGCCCGGCCTGGCGTCGACTCCTCCGGCCACGGCGAAAGCCCCGGAGCCCTCCATCTCGGCCAGCACGGCGCGGCCCATCCGGCCGGCGGCCCCGCAGACAAGCACCCTTAAAGGCTTTCTTTTCATGGCTTAATTATAAACTTTATAGGATTGAGGATACAATAATAGCGGTTATATATTAATTGATAGCGTATATAGTCTTTTGCTATTCTTTAAACCGATGGTATACCTGCTTTCACTGGTCATAGTCCTGCTCCTTTTCGTCCTCGGCGCGCTGCTGCGGAAGATCTACGAGCTGCGCCTGGACAAGCCCTCCTCCGATGCGGGCGGGGCCGAAATTTCCCTGAAAACCACCTGGGGCAAGTTCGACGAGCTGCTCACCAGCCTGCTGACCATCCATGAAATAGGCATAGTGAACGCCGGCTCGATAAAAAAAGAGGAATTTTACCAGACCGTGGTGGATAATGCCTGCGAGCTGATCAGCTCCCCGCGCGGCTCCCTGATGATCCACGACGCGCAGGCCGACGAACTGAGGATAGTCGCCTCGAAGAATATCTCCAAAGAAGTGATAGAGAACACCCACGTAAAGCCCGGCCTGGGCATAGCCGGCCGCGCTTTCCAGACCGGGGAAACGATCTTCGTGACCGACCCGCAGCAGAATACCCAGTATAAAGACTATATCGGGATGGAAGAGCAGAAAGACCCTTTCATCGCCATCCCGCTCAAGCTTAAAGACAAGCCTTTCGGCGTGCTCAACCTCCACCTCTCGCGCGAAAAAGAATCTTTCACCGACTACGACCTGAAGTTCCTGACCCTGCTGGCCGGCGAGACCGCGATAACGCTGGAGAACATAAAGCTTTACGAAAGCCTCGAAAATTTCTACCTCGAGATGGTGCAGACCCTGGCCCGCGTTATCGACGCGAAAGATTCCTACACCGGCGACCACGCCGGCCGCGCCCGGATGAAAGCCCGGCGCCTCGCCGAAGAACTCAATATGCCGGCCCAGATGCTTCGCTACGTCGAGTACGCCGCGCTGCTGCACGATATCGGCAAGATCGGCATAGACGGCGGCATCCTTTCCAAGCCCGGCAAGCTGACCACGGAAGAATACGACGAGATCAAGAAACATCCCGCGATCGGCTACCAGATCCTTTCCCCCATCCACTTCCTCGGCCCCGTCGCCCAGATGGTTCTTTACCACCAGGAGTGGTTCAACGGAATGGGCTACCCCGAGGGCCTCAAGGGCGAAGAGATACCGCTCGGCGCGCGCATAGTGGCCACTATCGACGCCTGGGACGCGATGCGCAGCGACCGGCCTTACCGCAAAGCTCTCAGCCGCGAGATAGCCGAGAGCGAGCTAACCAAAGGCTCCAACCGCCAGTTCGACCCCGACGTAGTAAAAGCTTTCCTGAAGCTTGAAAACACGGACTGGCCGCCTTTCGACAGCGGTCTTCCCAAGAAAATAGCTTAAATGCTTTTCATCGTCCCCACCCCCATCGGGAACCTCAAAGACATCACCCTCCGCGCTCTCGAAGCGCTTAAAGAGGTGGACGCCGTTTTCTGCGAGGATACCCGCCGCACCTCCCAGCTCCTCAACCATTTCGGCATCCAGAAAAAACTTTTCCGCTACAACGAGCACGACGAGCGCTCCGTAGCCTCGGCCATGGCCTGGCTGCGGGGCGGCAAAAGCGCCGCGCTGGTCACCGACGGCGGCTCCCCCTGCATCTCCGACCCCGGCAGAAAGCTGGTCGCCCTCGCCCGCCAGACCGGGATGAAAGTGACGGCCCTCCCCGGCCCCTCCGCCGTAATAACCGCCATCGCCGGCTCCGGCCTCCCCGCGGATTCCTTCATCTTCCTCGGCTTCCTCCCGCGCTCCCGCGGTAAAATAGTAAAAGCCCTGCTCGCGGCCTTCTCGCTGAACAAGACCGTCATCCTTTTCGAGTCCCCCCACCGCCTTAAAAAATTCCTGGCCCTGGCCCGCGAAGAATTCGGCCCCGGCCTCACCGCCGTAGTCGCGCGCGAGATCAGCAAGATCTACGAAGAATGGACAGGCGGCGCCATAGACGAAACCATAGCCAAAATAGAAGCCGCAGGCGACGTAAAAGGCGAAGTGGTAGTCCTTCTCCGCCCCCCCGAGAAAGCCGGGGCCGAAGAAGACGATGAGGAACCGGGCGGCCCGGACGAGCCGGGCGGCTTCGCGTGAAAAAAGTCCTCTTCCTCTGCACCGGCAATACCTGCCGCAGCGTCCTCGCCCATTATTACGCCGCCAAGGTCGCCGCCGACCTCAAACTCCCCTACAAATTCTCCTCCGCCGGCCTCGAAGCCCACAAAGACATCCCCCAGCCCAAAATAGTAGCCGACCTCCTCGCCAAAGAAGGCGTAAAAAATTTCACCCACGTCCCCGTCCCCATGACCGGCAAATTAGTTAAAAGCTCCGACCTCATCCTCACCATGACCGCCGGCCACAAAGCCGAGCTCATAGCCCGCTACCCCCGCGCCGCCAAAAAAACCCATACCCTCGTCGAATACGCCGGCTTCGGCAACGGCGACATCGCCGACCCCTACCGCCGCGACGACCTCTTTTACTACGAAGTCTTCAAATTAATAAAGTCCGCGGTAAAATCGGCGCTCGAAAACCTTAAAAAAAAGTAGAATAATCAAATCGACTGCAGTAGCGCTGATTTAAGCAGTTAGTATAGACTTCGGACCATTCTCAGAGGGGCGGTGAGGCGGCCGGGTTAGCAAAACCCTCTCGGAGCCCGACGCTTGCGTAAGCGCGGAGGGCGAGAGCGGGAGTTGCGAGCACGGTGTGCGAGACAACGTTTTTGCGTTCCGGCCACCTCGCCGCCCCGACTCAGCATCTCGCGGTCTTACTCTTTCTTAAATTCAGCGTCTAACAAAGGAGAACAACATGTACGACGAAATTCGCAAGTTCGACCCCCAGCTTTACAAGGCGATCCAGGGCGAAGTCCTGCGCCAGCAGAACAACCTGGAGCTCATCGCCTCCGAAAATTACACCTCCAAAGCCGTCCTCGAAGCCCTCGGCTCCGTCCTCACCAATAAATACGCCGAAGGCTACCCCGGCAAGCGCTATTACGGCGGCTGCGAGCACGTCGACGTCGCCGAGAAACTCGCCATAGACCGCGCCAAAAAACTCTTCGGCGCCGACCACGCCAATGTCCAGCCCCATTCCGGAACCCAGGCCAATATCGCCGCCTATCTCTCCCTCATCAA
>CAZUQT010000238.1:0-4448 GCA_964622585.1 uncultured Elusimicrobiaceae bacterium
CTCGGCGACGAGGTACTCGCCGCCGCCCAGCTTCACGTTGGACCCGGCGCCCTTTATTATTCCCCCCACCACGGCGGTGGCGTCGGCGCCGGCCGCCTCCAGCGCGGCGGCCGTCATGGTGGTGGTGGTGGTCTTGCCGTGCGTGCCCGCGATGGTCACGGTTTTTTTCAGCTCGGCGAGCTTGGAGAGCATCAGCGCGCGGCGCGCCACCGGCAGGCCCCGCCTGAAAGCGGCTTTAAGCTCCGGGTTCTCCGGCCGGACGGCCGAGCTTATCACTACGATGTCGGGGGAGCCGAGGGCGTCCGCGGAGTGGCCCTCGGTTATCTCGGCCCCTTCCCGGGCGAGAGCGCGCGTGATCTCGGAGGCCTTCGCGTCGGAGCCGCTGACCTTGTAGCCCAGGCCCAGCATAAGGCGGGCTATCCCGCTCATGCCGATGCCGCCTATGCCTATGAAATGCGCCTTTTTAATTTCGCCCATCGAAAAATCTTCGGTGTAAGTCATTTCTTGTTGATCTCCATCTCTCCCGCCAGGCGGTCCAGCCAGGCCTCCGCGGCCGCTACCGCTTCCGCCCAGCCGGCTTCGGTCAGCTCAATTATAACAGTATCGCTCATTTTAGAGAAAGCGTCCTCGAAGACGGCCGCGCCGCGCCGGTAAAAGACCAGGCAGGGCGCGGGCGAAAAAAGAAGCTCCACGGCGCGCGCGCTGAAGCCAGCGGACTTCATGGCCATCGGCCCGAGCTCGTCGAAAAGCAGGACCTTCCCGGCGGCAGCCGCCGCCTCCAGCGCCGACAGCGCGGTAGCCTCCAGCGCGGCCAGGTTCAGCGCGTACTTGTTGAAAGAGACCGCGGAAACGATATCCCTGGAGGCCAGGACGGATCTCCCGCCGCCCAAAGCCTCGATCTCGAACCCCTCGCGGGTTTTGCCGCGGCGCAGCTCCAGCGTGCGGAACCCGCCGAGCCAGCGCCCGTAGGCGGCGCAGAGCCTGGACGAAAGGCGCTCCTTGAGCGCGCAATCGGAGAAACTGAAAACCAGTTTTAACGGGGCCGGCTTCATTTCTCGGCGCCCTCCAGCCAGGCGCGGTTGGCCAGCGCGGTCTTGTTGGCTGGCTCCAGGCGCAGCGCTTCCCGGCACTCGGCCAGGGCTTTCTCCTCGGAACCGGCCTCCACCCAGGCCGCGGCGCGGCCAAGCGCGGCCTGCGCGCCGGCGCCGGAAAACTGTTCGAGGGCCAAAGAATGTTCCCCCATCAGGAGGTACCCCAGGCCTTTGATCAGCCTGAATTCAGGATCGGGAGAAGGGGCGGACGCCTCTATCTCCTCCAGGGCCTCGGAGGCGTTGTCCAGCCAGTTATCGCCCATCACCCACAGCCCCATGTCGTTTCCCACGTCGCGCGGCTTGTACAAGGCCTTGCTTTTCGAGTCCTTGCGGGAGGAGGAAGGGGCGGCGGTCTCGATATTAAAATTGAGGCGCGCGTCGCTGCCGGAGGAAACGCCTTTGACAAGCTTGTCGCTTTCCGCGGCGATCTCCCCCGCTTTCTTCAGCCTTTCCTCCGGAGAGGAGGCCGGCAGGAAATATTCCCGCTTCGTATAGCCGACGCTCGGCCTTTTGAAAGCCGACTGCAGCCGCCCGGCCAGCTTTTCGCCCCGCGGGGCGTCTGTGAGGACCGCCTTGGGGGTCTCCAGGAGCTCGACGACGATGCGGGCCTCCTGCCCGGGAGGGATCTTTGAGAGGGCTGAAAAGAGAGGGCTCTGCTGCTGCTTGGCGCTCCAGGCCGCGGCCCCGGGGGCGCTCCCGGCGTAAGCGAGGGCCATGGAGATGCCGCCCTTCTCGTTGGCCGGCGCCAGCAGGAAAGCGCCGTCCAGCGCTTTTTTCGCCTCGGCGCCCCGGCCGGCCTTGCGCAGGGCCCAGGCGAGCCTGAACCTGACCACCGAATCGCGGGGCTTGATCGAAAGGGCCCTGCGGTAAAGTTTCACCGCTTCGTTAAGCCTGCCTTCCCGCTCCCTCAGCACGGCGAGCTCCAGCAGGGCGTCCTCGTAATCGGAGAAAAGCGAAACGGCTTTTTCGAACTGGGCCGCTGCCTGCTCGTAGCGGCCGGAGCGGGAATAGAACATGCCGAGCTGGAAGCGGTAAAGCGGGTTGGCGGGGTCGGAACCTACCGCCGCCCTGAAATAATCCAGGGCCTTCCCGGGATCGCCCAGGGCCTGGTAAACGGAACCGGCGTTCATCTTTACGTCGGAGCGCTCGGGGGCCAGCCGCTCCGCCCTGAGAAAATCCTCCAGGGCTTTGGCGTAGTCCCCGGAGCGGGCGCGCACTATTCCGCGCAGCTGGAAGGCCATGGAGTTCGCGGGGTCGAGGCGCATGGCCTCCTCGAATTCGGAGAGAGCCTTTTCCGGCTCCCCCAGCCAGTAGAGAGCGGAGCCGTACAGCAGGCGGGGCCACGGGCTTCCGGGATCGTTGCGGGAGGCTTTGTAGAATTCGTCGGCGGCGGCGGGATAATTCTCCTCCCCCATCAGGGCGTAGCCGCGGCGGAGGTTTATCGCGCTCTGGTCCTCCATAAGCCGGTCCCAGACCGTCTTGCCGGAGGCGGTTCCGGTCACGGCCGCGGCCGGAAGTGAAAGCGCCGCAAGCGGGAAGGCGGAGAGGAAAAGGAACGTAACCGCTTTCAGGCTGCCGAGATAAATAGCGGAAGGTGTTTTCATTCGGGAGTGAAGGCTGCGGACGCGCCCAAGATCCTGCCTGGCGGCCGCGCGGGCTATCTGCCGCCGCCTACTTTAAGCGGCCGGGGCGCGCTGAACTTCCCCTCGAAGCCAAGCAGGTCCACCAGCGCGATGCGCATGAAGTAATTGCCGGGAGGCAGCAATTCATTGAGATCTATCTTGTCAAAAGCGTCGTATTCCTTGTTGAGCACGGTGGTGGTAAAAGCCTGGTCCTTAGACACCTGGAGGTGATAGCTCTGGACAGGGTTGCCCACCGAAAGCATCTTTACTATCTCGGCGGTATCTATGTTCTTGTCGTTCAGGTCGACCTTCGGCATATCCTTAGGCAGCTCTCCCTTGGGCAGGTTCGCGGCCGGGCCGCCGGTCTTACCCATGGGTTTCATATTTGCAATGGAAACAACACCGCCCTCGCTGTTGAACTGCGCCTTGCCGGAGGCCGTAAGAGCAGTAGCGGAGCCCTGTTCGAACTGCGGCAGCGGCGGCAGCTTGACCGGCTGGGAGGGCGGCATGTCCATCTTGACCTCGGAAGCGAAGCCTTCCGTAACTTCGACCGTCTTGCCCTGCGCTTCTACGTCGACCTTTCCCTTCGTGACCTGCACCAAAGTGGTAAGGTCGTCCTTGAGCTTGGCCCCGAACTCGGTGTCCTTGGTCTTGGGCGTGATCCTGGCCGAGGCGGTGATCACGCGGGACCTGATGCCGCGGAGCTCGCCGGCGAGGAGCTCGACGTCGAAGTTCTTTTTGCCGGGAGGGCGCAGGACCGCTATGGAGTTGGGGAAAAGGTTGAGGATCTCGCCCGTATAGAATTTGACGTCGGCGCGGGCGTCGGCCATGGTGCGCAGGGTGTCGTTCTTGAACAGGTCCATCTTCATGTTCACGCCCTGCCAGTCCGTGACCCCGGTCCGCCTGAAGAGAACCTCGTTCAGGGAATAGACCAGCTTCGCCGCCCGGTATTCTTCCTTCAGGAGGGTCGTAGGGACCCGGAGCGGCATGCCGGGCAGGGCGATGGACGGGTCCGAAGACGGAAGGCGGTTATATTTCAGGATCACGTTCCACTTCTTCGGGTCTTTCAGGTAGGTGTTCGAGATGCTCCACAGAGTGTCGCCGGGCTTTACTACTATGGTCTGCAGTTCCTCGGCCGCGTAACCGGGGCCGGACCGCAGAAGAATGAGCAGGCTCATGATAACTATTTTCATACCGTCCCGCCCGGGTTGACGATAACTTTTCCGGTTTCGTCCTTGGCGAGGTTCTTCGGGATAGTGAAGAGGAACTTGGCGCCCTTGCCAGGCTCCGATTCCGCCCAGATCTTCCCCAGGTGCGCGGAAGCCACGTATTTGCAGATCGTCAGGCCCAGGCCGGTGCCGCCCGCTTTCTGGCCCTTCACCTGCTCGAATTTTTCGAAGACCTTGTCCAGGTATTCCGGCGGGATGCCGTCGCCGGTGTCGCGCACCCAGGCGGTCAGGTGGTCCCCGTCGTCGGAGATGCCGCAGGTGATGGCCCCGTTCTCGGGCGTGAATTTTATGGCGTTGCCGATCAGGTTGGTGAACATCCGCTCCATCAGGCCGGAGTCGGCGTTCACCAGGGTCTGCTCCGCCCCCTCCACTTCGAAGCGGAGGTGCTTGCGCTGGCCCAGCGACTCCATCAGCGAGTTGACCCTCAGCGCCACCTCGCGCAGGTTCAGCGGCGCCAGGCTTATCTCCATCTTGCCGGCCTGCATCTTGGCGGAGTCGAGGATATT
>CAZUQT010000239.1:0-4389 GCA_964622585.1 uncultured Elusimicrobiaceae bacterium
CCGGCTGGGAGGGTTCTGGACCGAGGCGTGTGCCCTGTCCGCCGGCGCCGGGGGCCGGTTTTATCATTAGGGGGAAGCCCGCTTTCTCGGCGTCCTTCTTGAAATCTTTGCCGACGCATGCTTTGGGGCCGGGGGTTACGGCTATCCCGGCTTTCACGGCCATTTTCCTGGCCTCGGACTTGTGGCCGAGCTGCTGGATGGACTTCGGGGAGGGCCCGATGAAAGTTATGCCATTGTCGCGGCAGGCGGCGGAGAAATCGGCGTTCTCTGACAGAAAGCCGTAGCCGGGGTGGATAGCGTCGGCGCCGGTCACCTTGGCGGCCGAGATTATAGCCGGTATGCTCAGGTAGCTTTCGCGGGCCATGGCGGGCCCGATGCAGACGGCCTCGTCTGCCAGCCGGACATGCAGCGAGGAGCGGTCGGCTTCGGAGTAGACGGCCACGGATTTTACCCCGAGCTCCCTTAGCGTCCGTATCACGCGCACCGCTATCTCGCCGCGGTTCGAAATTAAAACTTTTTTAAACATAGATCCTCCTAAAAAACAGTCAAATCTTTATGCCGCCCCTGATCCCTGACAAGCACAGCCTCGCCGCGCCCGCCCCCTATTTTCGATCCTCGATTACTCCAGTTCCGGCGCGGGCGCCTGGGGCGCCTGCGGGGCCGGCGGGGCTTTCTCTACTTTGGCTTTGGCGGTCCACAAATTAACAAGGAAAATAAAAATATTCTGCGTTTCGGTTTTGCGGGTCTGCGGGTTAAGGTGGGACTGGCGCAGGAAAACCCGGTATTCGGGGCCGGCCACGTGCACCGCCAGCCATTCGTCCTTGGGCATCTGCTTTGCGTTCTTTGCGCCGAGCTTGGCTTTGAGGATCTCCATCTGGCGCCTGTGAGCCTCCAATATAGGGGGCATATCCGGCCTGAGGCGAGATTTCTGGGCGAAAGAGATGGCCTCGTTGCCGGCGCTGCCGCTCATATAGCCCAGTCTTTTCTTGGAATCTTCTTTCTGCGGGCTCTGGATGCAGAGGCTCTCCGCTTTCATTATGTCGTGCAGGGCGTTCTCGTAGTCTTTTACGGCCACACCGGAATCGGCGCGGTTGAGGTGGATGACGCACAGTTCCGCCGAGGCCAGGCCGGGCCATTTAAGGAGCCTGTCGAACTGCTCCAGGGCTTCTTTGTCGCGCCCCAAATAGCGCAGGCTGTCGGCGTAATGCATGTTGTACCAGAAAAGCTCTTCCCTGGAATAGCCGGTCGGATAGCTCCCGGCTGTGTCGATCGCGCGCTTGCAGGATTCCGCCGACTTCTCGTAAAGCTCCATGAAAAATTCGGAAACGCAGAGATAGGCGGAGGTCCGCGGGTGGACGGGGTCGGTCAGGTACAGCTTCTGGGAAAGGAAAAGCGCGTGGGGGAAATCCTGCTGCTTGAGCGCTTCTTCGATGGGCTGGAAAAGAACCCAGATATAAGGCCGGGCCCAGCGGTTATTCTCGCGGATGAAGGAAATATAGTCGCTCTTCCAGGGCTCGTTCCCTTCCTTGAGTTGGTAGCGGATAAGCGCCGTGTCTTTTTCGAGGGAAAAAACCTGGATATCCTTGAACTGCCAGGCCGGGACTTTGGAATAATATTCTTTGCTGTTCTTCACGTATTCGTCGAGGGTGCAGATGGCCTTGGAATTCGAGGAAAGAAGTTCGTAGGCTTTGTCGAATTTATTTTCCGAGATATTGGTCAGGTAGGACTTCGCCGTCATCACCAGCCGCAGGCGCGGCAGCGAGGGGGCGACGATCATGTAAAGTATGCCGAGCAGGACGGAGACCAGGAGGAGGGTCACGGCCGGGCCGGCTATTTTCCTCAGCAGGCTCGGCTGAAGCGATTTCGGCAGCCCGGCTTGGCCGGGCAGGCGCGCGGAATCCGGGGAGAGCGTGGTGGTGACGGCGCTATGCTTATGGGGCGGCTGCGGCGCGCCGGGTTTCTGGGTCGCTGAGCCGGTCGGCGGCGGGGCGGCCGCGGCGGGTTTTGGCGGCACGGTCCCGGTTTGCGGCGGAGGTACGGGCGCTGACGGCTGGTTGTGTACCGTCGCCGCGGGTTTCTGCGGCGGTCCGTCCGGCGGCCTGAGCCTGAAAGAGGTGGCTCTTTCGGAGACCGTGTCCTGTATGGACTCCATCTCCAAAATGAAGGAGCCGGGCTTCGGGCCGCCCGAGGAGGGGGCAGAAGGCGGGGGCGGCTGCGGCGGGTTCTCGCTCTTGGGCGGCGGCTGCAGGGCAAGCACCGAGCCGCAATTCGCGCAATAGTTTTTTTCCACCGGGTTGGCAAAGGAGCATTCCCCGCAGACTTTTTCAAGCGGGGTATTGCATTTAAGGCAAGTGTCCCCCAGCATGTTCGGCAGGTAGCCGCACTTGGGGCACTTGATCACGGATTGCTTTGCCATTATCGGGCGCGCTTATTTGGGCTCTATGAAGAAGAGGGGCTGGCCGTATTCTACGGGCTTGCCGTCCTGTATCGAGATTATTTTCAGCAGGCCGTTGGAGTGGGCGGTCACCGCTTTGAACTCTTTGCCCACTTCCACCAGGCCCAGCTCCTGGCCGGTCTTTACGGCGGCGCCTTCCTTGAGGAAGTTGGTCTTGCCCGGGCGGGCGAAGCGGAAGATCCCGATGGACGGCGAGAGCACCGGCTCCATATTGGAAGAGAAGTTCGCGCTGTGGTCGGGGTTATTGTTCAGCTTCAGGCTGATCTTGTCGTCCCCGCTGCTCCAGGTGATCTCCTCGAGATCGGTAGTTTCCATCCACTTGGTCATTTTCGTCAGTGTTTTTACGTCCATTTTAGTACCTCCGTTAAATTTTACAGCCCGGCTTCCGAGGGGTCGAAAGCGTGCGGCAGGAGCTTCCCCGCCTTGGTGATAGTGACTTTTTCCTTCTTTTCCAGCGGCTGCCAGTCCAGGTAGATCATCTCGGCGTCTTTGTCCGCGAATTCTATTATCACCTGCCGGCAGGCGCCGCAGGGCTTGGCCGATTTGGCCGCCACGCAGAGGGCTTTTACGCGCTTTTCTCCGTGGCTTACGGCCTTAAAGATGGCCACGCGCTCGGCGCAGATAGCCAGGCCGAAAGAGGCGTTCTCGACATTGCAGCCGGTATAGATCCGGCCGGAATCCATCAGGACGGCCGCGCCCACGGGGTAGCGGGAATAGGGGCAATAGGCCTTTTTCTGGGCGGTCTTGGCCGCTTCCATCAATTTTTTGCGGATGGCCGACTTCGTTTCCGCCTTGGCCGGGTGCTTTTTCGCGGGCTGTTTAGCCATTTTACCCCTCCAGTATCAGCTTGAGCTTGGCGTAGGTCTTGGCCGGGAAATTTTCTTTATGAGTCAGCAGGGAGTTCTTCGTGAAGGTAGGGCAGCCATTGCGGCAGCCGGCCTTGGCCACAAGCGGTATTGCTTTTACCAGGAGGCGGCGGATATTCTCCACATTGGCTTGGACGGTCTCGGAGACCTTGTGCTGGTTAACTTCCTCGCCTTCTTTCCAGCAGTCATAGTCGGTGACCAGGGAGACGGGGGCGTAGTGGAAGCCGGCCTCACGGGCCAGCTTGGCCTCGGTGGCCATGGTCATGCCGATAATATCGTAGCCCATCGCGCGGTGGAAATGGGATTCGGCCTTGGTGGAGAAACCGGGGCCTTCCATGCAGCAGTAAGTCCCGCCTTTATGGCAGACTATGCCGAGTTTTTTGGCCTCGGCGTACATCATGTCGGAGATGTTCATGCAGAAAGGCTCGGCCAGGGGGACATGGCCTACTATGCCATTCCCGAAGAAAGTGGAAGGGCGGCCTTTGGTCTGGTCCACGAACTGGTCCGGGAAAACGAAATGTGTGGGGGCGAGTTCTTCCTTGAGGGAGCCAACGGCGCTGGCCGAGATTATGGTCTTTACGCCTATGGATTTGAGGGCCCACATATTGGCGCGCTGGTTGATCTCGCCGGGGAGCATCGCGTGCTTGCGGCCGTGGCGGGGGAGGAAAGCGACTTTTATTCCTGAAAGGGTTCCGAGGATTATCTTGTCCGAGGGGTCGCCAAAGGGGGTTTTGACTTTTATTTCCTTCAAGATCTTGAGTTCCTGCATGGCATAAAGGCCGGTCCCGCCTATCACGCCTATTTCCGCAAGTACTTTATTAGCCATTTCCTCTCCCAGGTCTTACATTAGTATAAAATCGTATTGTGGCCGGGTTACCAGAAGGTGAATCCCTCCACTATATTTATTTTATAATAAATAAAGCCCTTAAAACACGTTAATTTTCCCTCAAATACCCAAGAAGCCGGATACAGGGACCGCGAGGTGCGAAGTCGGGGGCCTGTCAGGGGTTCTGCCCCGCGAACCCTGGAAGATGGAAACCGTTGCGCGGTTTCCCCCCGCCTTGGGAA
>CAZUQT010000240.1:0-4375 GCA_964622585.1 uncultured Elusimicrobiaceae bacterium
GGGAAGAGCTCACCGGCGAGATCCGCGACGAATTCGACCAGCCTCCGAAGCTCCTGCTCAGCAGCCTCCTGCAGCAGGACGCCTGCCGGCTGGAACTGGCCGAAACGGGCAGGTTCGAAGCGATAGAGGAAGTCCTGACCGCTCTCCACAAAGCCTCCCCGGCTTTCGACAGGGACGAGGCCCTGAAGGCCATCATAAAGCGCGAGACCAATTTCTCCACGGCCCTCGGCCACCAGACGGCTTTCCCCCACGCCCGCCTGGCCTCGCTCACCAAGCCCCTCCTGGCGGTGGGCAAGAGCAGGGACGGCATCTATTTCCCCTCCCCCGACAGCCAGCCTGTAAAGATAATTTTCCTCATTCTCACCCCCTTCAACGAGCCCATCCTGCAGCTGAGCATCCTCTCCCAGCTCTCCGGGCTTATCTCCAACCCGACGCTGCGCAAGCGCCTGCTCTCGGCGAAGACCCCCGAAAACCTCCTGGATATCATCCACACCTTCGAGAACAAAGTTATGAAATAACACGATCGAAGACCGAATAGCGAAGATCAAAGAAAGAAGCCCCGCGATGCGCGCGGGGCTCTTCTTTTATGTCCGCAGAACCCGGCAACTTCCGTTCTGCGATCCTCGGTTTTTGATTATCGATTACTTCTTCTCGGGAGCAGGAGCGGCTTTAGCCGGCGCGGCAGGAGCTGCCGGGGCGGGAACGGCTTTCGGGTCGAGGGGGGCGGCTGGGGCCGCCGCGGGCTGGGCCGGGGCCGCTTGCTGCTGCAGCGGGTATTCCTGGACCACCGAGCGGTAGCGGTTGTTGGCGCCGAAGATGGTCAGCAGGAGCGAAGTGACGGCGAAGAGCGCCGCGCAGCCGGCGGTGAACTTCTTTATAAAAGAGGTCCCGCTGGCGGCGTTGAAGAGGGAGTCCCCCCCGCCACCGAACATCGACAGGGCCGAGCCCTTGCTGGTCTGGAAGACCACGATCGAGATTATTATCACGAAAGCCAGTAAGACGTGCACGGTAACTATGAATGAGTACATTTATTTTTCTCCTCAGGATACGTTGAAACGCCGCGATTGACCTGTCGCCGTAGAGTTTATTTCTGCGACAGCGCTACCAGCCCGGGCAGCTGCTTTCCCTCTATGAACTCGAGGCTGGCGCCGCCGCCGGTCGAGCAGTGAGAAATATTTTCGGCTTTCACCTTGGCCGTCTTGAGCACGGACAGCGTGTCGCCGCCGCCGAGTATCGTGGTGGCGCCGTGCCTCGTGGCCTGGGCCATGGCATTGGCCACGGTTATGCTCCCGCTCGCGAAAGCCGGGGTCTCGAAGATGCCGACGGGGCCGTTCCAGAAGATGGTCTTGGCCGCCTTGATCTTGTCGGCGAACAGAAGCTCGGTGCGGGGGCCGATGTCCACGCCTATCCAGCCGTCCGGCACCGCCATGGCCTGGGTAACTTCCACTTTAGCGTCGGGCTTTATCTCCTGCACCACGCGGTGGTCCGCGGGGAGCAGCATCTCGACGTTATTGCGGTGCGCCTTCAGGATTATGTTCTTCGCGTCCTCCACCTTGTCGGCCTCAAGCAGGGAATTTCCGATATTGGTGTTCTGCGCGGCCAAGAAAGTGTAGGCCATGCCGCCGCCGATTATCAAAGTGTCCACTTTCTCGATCAGGCTGTAAAGCACGCTGATCTTGTCGGAGACCTTGGCCCCGCCGATGATGGCGAGGAAAGGCCTGACCGGGCTTACCATGGTCTTGTCCAGGTATTCAAGCTCTTTCTGCACCAGGAAACCGATGGCCCCGGGCAGGAACTTCGCAATGGCCGCGGTGGAAGCGTGGGCGCGGTGCAGGGCCCCGAAAGCCTCCTGCACGAAAAACTCGCCGTGTTTGGCCAGCTGTTTCGCGAATTTCTCGTCGTTCTTTTCTTCCTCGGCGTGGTAGCGCAGGTTTTCCAGGAGGACGATCTCCCCCTTCTTGGCCGCCGCCACCACCTTGTCCGCCTCGGGGCCGACGCAGTCGGAGGCGAAATGGACCTTCACGCCCGCCAGCTTTTCAAGCGCCGCGACGACGGGCTGAAGACTGTATTTGGGCTCGGGCTTGCCCTTGGGCCTGCCGAGGTGGGCCATCAGCACCACCCTGCAATTCCCCTCCAGGAGCAGCTTGACGGTCTTCATCGTCTCGCGTATCCGGGTGTCGTCCTTGATGATCCCGTCCTTGATGGGCACGTTATAGTCCACGCGGACCAGGACGTTCTTGTCTTTCAGGTGGGCGTCCTGCACTTTGGCCAGCTTCAAAACGGTCTTGTTTTCAGTGGGCATAGGAACTCCTGTAAACGGTCAGCGTCAGGAAACCAGGGCCGCCCGGCTCTTGGCGGGTTTTATCTTCAGGGCCTTGGCGACTATCGCCTTCAGCGCGGGCTTGCGCTCCTTGAGCGAATAGTTCACGCGCACCGACGGCTTGTTGAACTTCAGATGCTTCGCCAGGTCGATCGGGGTTCCGACCAGGACCAGGTCCGCGGGGATCGCGTTGATGGTCTTGTTCAGCTCCGCCATCTGGGCGTCGCCGTAGCCCATCGCGGGCAATATTTCCTTAAGCTGCCGGAAGTTCTCGAATACTTTCTTTATGGTCCCGATGGCGTAGGGCCGGGGGTCCACTATCGACTTGGCCCCGTATTTCCTGGCCGCGACGTAAGCCGCGCCGTAGGACATGTCGCCGTGGGTAAGCGTGGGGCCGTCTTCTACGACCAGCACTTTCTTCCCCTTCACCACGTTCGCGCCCTCGATGGCCACGGGGCTTTCCGCCTCGATGATGACGGCCTTCGGGTTCATGAGCTTTATATTCTCTTTCACCTTGGCTATCTGTTCCCTGGTGGCGGTATCGACTTTGTTGATCACGACCACGTCGGCCATGCGCAGGTTCACGGCGCCGGGGTAGTAGGTGGCTTCATTGCCGGCCCGGAGCGGGTCGGTCACTACGATGTGGAGGTCCGGCTTGTAAAAGGACAGGTCGTTATTGCCGCCGTCCCAGAGGATGACGTCGGCTTCTTTCTCGGCGCGCTTGAGGATCTCGCCGTAGTCGACGCCGGAGTAGATTATATGCCCGGCGGCTATGTGGGGCTCGTACTCTTCCATCTCTTCGATGGTGCACTTGTGCTTCTTGAGATCGGCGAGGGTCTCGTAGCGCTGCCAGGTCTGGGCCACCAGGTCGCCGTAGGGCATCGGGTGGCGTATGGCCACCACCTTCTTGCCCATGGACTTGAGGAGGTCCGCTATATAGCGCGTGGTCTGGCTCTTCCCGCAGCCGGTGCGCACGGCGCAGACGGAGATGACGGGCTTGCTTGATTTGATATAGGTATGGTCGCCGCTGAGCAGCTTGAAGTCCGCGCCGCAGGCGAGGGCGAGGGAGCCCTTGGCCATCACGGTGTCGAAAGCCACGTCGGAGTAGGAGAAAACGACTTCGTCCACTTTCAGCTTCTTGATAAGAGCCGGCATTTCTTTCTCTTCGTAAATATTTATGCCGTTCGGGTACAGCTTGCCGGAAAGTTCTTTGGGATACTTGCGGCCCGCTATATTGGGGATCTGGTAAGCCGTGAACGCCACCACTTCGCAGGAAGCGTTGTCGCGGTAGTAGACATTGAAGTTATGGAAGTCGCGGCCCGCGGCTCCCATGATCAGAACTCTTTTCTTAGCCATCGTAGCTCTCCTGTCGAAACACGAACAAAGCCGGGCGCCTTGGGGGCGGCGCTCGGCGCCGACCCGACACCCAGGCGGTAAATCAAAGGCCTTTCTTTATCATCAGCAGGGCGAGGTCCACCACGCGGTTGGAATAGCCCCACTCATTGTCGTACCAGCTCAGGATCTTCACCATATTGCCGCCGATAACGCGGGTGTTCTTGGCGTCCACGCTGGAGCTCAGCGGGCAATGGTTGAAGTCTATGCTGACGAGGGGTTCCTCGACGTAGGCCATGATGCCTTTCAGCGGGCCTTCGGCGGCGGCCTTCAGCGCGGCGTTGATCTCCTCGGCGGTCGCGGGCTTCGCGAGCTCGACGGTAAGGTCTACGACCGACACGTTGGGGGTCGGCACGCGGATGGCGAAGCCGTCCAGTTTCCCCTTCAGCTCGGGCATTACCAGGGCGATGGCCTTGGCGGCGCCGGTGGAGGTCGGGATCATGGACAGGGCGGCGGCGCGGGCGCGGCGCAGGTCCGAATGGGCCATATCGTGGATCTTCTGGTCGTTGGTATAGGCGTGGATGGTGGTCATCAGGCCTTTCACTATGCCCCCCTTGTCGCTGATCACCCTGGTGACACGGGCCAGGCAGTTCATGCTGCAGGAGGCGTTGCAGACCACGGGGCGGTCCTTCGGCTGGTACTTCCCCTCCATGCCCACCGACC
>CAZUQT010000241.1:0-4351 GCA_964622585.1 uncultured Elusimicrobiaceae bacterium
GCAGGGCCGCGGCTGCCGCAGGGGCCGTGCACGGACATGGGCCCGGTTTCGGGGGATAAGCCCGGAACCAAAGATATAATGACCAGGAAGAGTATCTTTTTCATGATTTCCCTTTATCCGGGCTGACCGGAATATTTTTTTGCCTGCTGCCTTTACCGGTCCGGCTTATGGTGCACTTTCCAGGTGGCGGCGAACAGAGCCATCGAGACCACGCAGGCCCCGAGCAGCAAAATGAACCCGCCGTCCCAGCCCCAGCGGTCCACTATCCTGCCCAGCCCCAGTTCGGCGATTACCGCCCCGAAGACATAACCGAAGAAACCGGTGAAGCCGGCCGCCGTGCCCGCGGCCTTCTTGGGCGCCAGGTCCACGGCGCTGACGCCTATCAGCATCACCGGGCCGTAGATGAGGAACCCTATGGAGAACAGCGCCAGCGCGTCCACCAGGAAATGGCCGGGAGGGTTCTTCCAGTAAACCCAGACGGCGATGGTCACCAGGACCATGAAGATGAAAGACACCGGGCTCCTGCGCCCGCCGAACAGCTTGTCGGAGACCCAGCCCGCCAGCAGGGTGCCTGGAATACCGGCGGCCTCGAAGAGGAAGAACATCCAGCGCGAAGTCCCGGCCGGGCAGGCCTTGGCCGCCGTGAGGTAGGTGGGCGCCCAGTTCAGCACGCCGTAGCGGACCACGTAGATGAAGATATTTGCGACGGCGATTATCCAGAGCGGCTTGTTGTTGAAAATGAATTTAAAAAAGATCTCTTTGGAGGTCAGCTCTCGCTCCGGGTCAGCCACGCCGGTGTCGGGGTGGTCGTTCTTGTAGTCCTCTATCGACGGCAGGCCGCAGGACTGCGGGGTGTCGCGCAGGAAGACCAGCAGCAGCAGCCCCGCCGAGATGGCGAGCAGCGCGGGAACATAGAAAACTATATGAAAGGTCAGGCCGGAACTGAGGGCCGCGCCCCCGGCGATCACCGCGGCCAGCGCCAGCGCGCCGTTCACCACCGGCCCCACCAGCCCGCCGCCCACGTTATGCGCCAGGTTCCAGGTGGCGAAGATCGTGCCGCGCTCGTGGTCCGAGAACCAGTGCGTCAGAGTGCGCGCGCAGGGAGGCCAGCCCATCCCCTGCGCCCAGCCATTGGCGAACCAGAGCACGAACATCACCGCCACCGAGCCCGCGAAGCTCGGGAAAACCAGGTTTATCAGGCCGGACAGCAGCAGGCCGGTGGCCATGAAATAGCGCGGATTGGAACGGTCGGAGACGCTGCCCATTATGAACTTGCTCATGCCGTAGGCTATGGCGAGCCCGGTAGCGATGAGGCCCACGTCGCCCTTGGACATGCCGTAATCCTTTATCAGGTACGGCTTGGCCAGCGAGAAAGTGTTGCGCACGAAATAGAAAAAAGCGTAGCCGGCGAAGACGCTCAGCATCACCTGCCAGCGCATGCGCGTATAGGCCGGACGGACCTTATCCGCCGGCAGCGGTTCCGTGAACGCGGCGGGTTTGTATATGGCCAGGAGTTTGTTAAACATTTTGATCTGTCAAGGAAAGATGAGAGCGATTATTACCTGCGCCCCTTCCGCGCACCAGAGTTTAAAAAAGCGCGCCCACTTCTCTATAATAACAAAAAGCGGGCTCTTTTTCGCGTGGTTTACAGGCCCGGCGTGCGCAGGGCCTTTTCAGGTTGTCAGGCCGTTAGTCTTCCGGTAAACGAAGCGACAGTGTCCCCGCAGGCGGGTCTAGTCGATGAGAACAGAAAGCGCGCCCTGCCGTCCTGCCCACCCCCGGCGCTGCCGGACCGCGGTCAAAGTCGGGCTACCGGGCGATACCGATATCTTTAAGGGAGATATCCATTAGCTTCTTTTCCAATATCATCCATTGCGAGCCGTAATATTCCGAATCGCGGGGAAGGTCGGCCTCGAGATAGACTTCCAGCCTGGTTCTAGAAGGTTCCAGGCCCAGTTTTTCTCCCCATACCGTCATCTCGCTCCTATATTTCTCAGAGACCTCCCCGGAAGGGATCGTCACTGTAGTATCGTATCCCCCGGCAGCCAGGTCCAGCCGTATCTTCCTGTAGAACAGGCCCGTCGATTCGCCGCCGCGTTTAGGATCGCTGCTTTTAAAATCCTGCGTCACGCTGCAGGTTAGAAAATAAATTCCGCTCCGTGATCCGGAGGTCTTAATAAAAAGCTCCCAACCTTCCTTTTGACCGATCAACCTGAGTTTAGCGTCGGTAACCTTTTTATACCCGTCAGTATCGTAGAATTTAACTCCCACAGCGGCGGTCTTTTTCCGCTCGGATTGCCAAGGCGTCAGATTGGACCACCATACGGCTCCCGTAAACAGGCAGAACGCCGCGGCGGCCGCCAGCAGTTTTCCAGCCGATGAGATTCTCTTCCCGGCCTGATAACCTATCAGCGCCCCTATCAGTACAAAACCGAGGACCGAAGCCACATATGTCGCCAGAACGCTTGTAAAAAAGCCGTTCATATCTTTCATCGAGTCGCCGCCGCATATGATGAACAATAAAAGATATGAACCGGCAACTATCCATTGTGCTTTCAAATATCCGATAAGCGCGCCGCAAAATGCGCCGACCACGGCAAGGATCTTTCCGCGCGGATACTTAATGTCAGGCACAGGCAAGCTCCCTTATGCGCGGCAGGGCCGCGGCGGCGGCCTGTTTCTGCCCAGCCGGGGGCTGCGGCCTGCGGCCAAGGTGGTTCACTACCATGGCGGCAAAGAACAGCAGCGTGGCCAGCAGGAGGCCGCCGCAGAAGGTGTAGATCCAGTAAGGCATGAAGCGGATCCGCGCGGTCGAGGCCGAGAAATGCTCCGAAAGCGCGGCGACAAGTTCCTTCGTCCTGGCCTTCGCCGCCGGATTCTTAGGCTTGAGCTGCATGGTCCCCACCCAGTCCTGTATGGAGATCTGGAAGATCCCGCCATCCTCCAGTTTTACCGACCCAAGCATCTGCTCGTGTTTCAGGCCCATCTTTCCAAAGGCGCCTTTAAGCGCTTCGTTGGCGAGCTCCTCGGAAACGCCGAAAAAGATGTAGCCCTTGGTGATGAACCAGAATACCAGCACCAGGCCGGGGTACATGATAAGGTTGATCACGGCCAGCGAAGGGAGCGTGCCGAGCAGCTTCAGGCCGTTTAGGAATTGCGGGAGGAAACAAATGGCTACCAAGGCCAGCAGCCATTTCCCGGAATAGATGGTCACACGCCTGGCCAGGAGGCCGCGTACCCCCACGAACATCATCCCGGCCCCGGCAAGGGCCAGGGCCATAAGCAATATCATAAGCGTAAGCATTCCGGTTTTCTCCTTTAAGAACGATCGGCAACTGGAAGTCCGTCAGAGTTTCAGTGCCTTCCGCCGCTGAGCATTTCAAGGGAGTGCGGGATCAGGTCCAGGACGGCTTCAAGGGATTCTTTTACTGCTTTGGGGCTGCCGGGCAAATTGATGATGATGGTGTTCTTGCGTATCCCGCAGATGCCGCGGGAGAGGACCGCTTTTTTTGTTTTTTTGAGGCCTTCGGCGCGCATCAGCTCGGGCAAGCCGGGGATGTTCTTTTCTATTACCTGGGCGGTGGCCTCGGGTGTGACGTCGCGGCCGCTGAAGCCGGTTCCGCCGGTGGTGATGACGACGTTTACTTTGAGGGTGTCGCAGTAATGGAGGAGCTTTTCTTTTATAGCGGCTATTTCGTCCGGGACGATGTCGTAGGCGGCGGTATGGCCGCCGATGGTTTTCACCATTTCCGAGACGAGTTTGCCGCTGACGTCTTCCGACTCGCCTTTGGAGCAGCGGTCGCTTGAGGTGAGGACTGCGATTTCAATAGGGTTCAATTGTGTCTCCTACGGCGATCTCGCCGCCTTCGAGGACTTCGGCGAAGATGCCTTTGCGGGGCATTATGCAGTCTCCTACCTGGTGGTAGATGGCGCAGCGCTTATGGCACTCTTTGCCTATTTTTGAAATTTGGAGCACGGCGGTTTTGCCTACGCGGAGTTTATCGCCGAGCTTGAGAGCGGCGAGCTCGATGCCTTCGGTGGTGATATTCTCGGCGTAGACGCCGGGGCGTATTTCTACCGTGGCTTTCTTGGCTTTGGCGTCGGCTATCTGGAGGCGGACGCTTTCCATGTCGAGGAGGCTGACCTGCCGGACGGGGGTTCCGGCGTGCGCGTCGTCCTTAATGCCGTGGTTCTTCACGAGCAAGGCTTTCCGCGCCTGCTCTTTAGGCACGCCCTTAGCGGAACTGCAATTTATTGAAAAGATTTTACCCATAATTTAAGAACCGCGAGATGTGTAGTCGGGGGCCTGGCAAGGGTATGGGCCCGTCGCTCACGGCGTCGGCCACACCGT
>CAZUQT010000242.1:0-4337 GCA_964622585.1 uncultured Elusimicrobiaceae bacterium
TCGCCGGCGATCTTGAACATGTTCGGGATCATCAGCAGGAGGCCCTGCGAGCAGGTAAAGGTGGTGGTCAGGGCGCCGGCCGTAAGGGCGCCGTGCACCGCGCCGGAAGCGCCGCCTTCCGACTGCATCTCTATTACGGAGGGGACGGTTCCCCAGATGTTCTTTTCCCCTTTCGAGGACTTTATGTCCGAAAGTTCGCCCATCACGGAAGAAGGCGTTATCGGGTATATGGCGATAACTTCGTTGGTGGCGTGGGCCACATGGGCCGCGGCGGTATTTCCATCCATAGCTGTCAGGTTTTTAGGCATGTTATTATAGGTCTCCTTAAAGGTCTGCTTAGGAACTAAATTTGCAGGGCGTTCCATCATTATAGCATTTTCCCCGGCGGCTGAGGCGGGCGCGCGGCCCCGGTCTTTAACTGCGGCCGCCAAAAATGTAGAATGAGAGGCAACATTTTTAACTGGAGGCTACATCATGGCTATTGAAAAAACTCTCATTTTGGTAAAACCCGACGGGATGAAGCGGAAACTGTCCGGCATAGTGGTGGACAGACTGGATAACGCCGGCTTCGACATGGTCGCTTCAAAGATCGTCTCCGTCTCAGAGGAGCTGGCGCGCGAGCATTACGCGCTTCTCAAGGATATGCCCTTTTTCCCCAACCTGATCCAGTTCATCAAGGGCGATTTCCACGGCGTCTCCGACCGCAGGGTCCTTGCCATGGTTTACAAGGGCGAAAACGCGGTGAAAGGCATCCGCGCCGTGGTAGGGGCCACAAACCCGGAGCAGGCGGCTCCCGGGACCATCCGCGGCTCTTTCGGCCGTATCTGCCAGGGCAATTTTGAGAACGTCGTTCATGCTTCCGGCAATGTCGAGGAAGCGGACCGCGAGATCAAGATCTGGTTCAAGCCGGAAGAAGTCGTAGGTTGAAGCCGCTCAGCGCTTAAGGGCGCCTTTTTCGATAAGCACCTGGTACCGGTAGCCCGAGCCGAAGTCCCTGTCTTTGGCTACCGTGCCGCGCGCCGTCACCGTCTCTCCGGGCTTGGCCATCTCGGAAGTTGTAATTATCAGGTCGTGGGTCCCGGCCTTGGGATCGCCTGAACCGTCCTGCAGGTGCACCCAGTTGCGGTCCATTATCCCTTCAGAGACCTTTATCACCTTTCCCCTCACCGAGACCTGCTTGCCGTCCAGTTCTTTGCGCTTGGCGAAAACCTCGGCGACGGTATAAGCGTCCTGTCCCTCCGCTTTAGCTATCTTCACCGAGAGCTGGGCGGTGGCGGGCGCGCCGTGCTGGACGGCAACCTTCCCCGCCTTTCCGCCGTGTCCCGCGCTCACGGGCCCTTCCGAGAAGATCAGGGTCTTGAAAGTGCGGTTCAGGGTCTTGCTGTGGAAATCGGTCATCACCATGCCCCTGGCGAAGGAAACCTCGCTGCCCAGCTTCACCGCCTGCTGGGGCACGGCCACCCAGGTGGAGTCTTTCCCCTCCTGGACCCTTACATAAGTGTACCCTCCGGAATCCATAGTTTCGGCGGCTTTGCCCGCCACTACGGCCTGCGCCCGCGCCGCTGAAGCGCAAAGCAGGGAAAGTCCGGCTGCGAATAAAAATCGGTTCATAAATTCCTCCATGGAGCTGCCGTTGAAGTGTAATTCTACCCCTCTATAATACAGAAAATCAGCACGGCGATTATTTGCGGAAGAACTCCTTCACCATGTTCTCCCAATTCGCGTCGTCGAGGTGCTCCAGCTCGCCGGCATAGACGGCGCCGTCGAGGCGGGCTTTGACCGCGCCGCTCCCGGCCAGCCGCAGCATGGCCGCCCGGAACTTCTCCAGGTCTTCCTGGAACAGCGCCACCGCGGATTTGCCGATCTTGAGCGCGGGAACTTCCGCGTCCAGGTTGTCGCCCTCTATGACGCAAACCCAGTTGCCGTGGTAAGGGGTGAGCGCCAGGGCGCCGCAATCCTCGCCCAGCGCCTGGTTGATCTTCACGACTTTGCCGCTGACCGGGGCCTGGAATTGCGCGCTGCGGTTCTTCTGTCGGATATTGAACAGGGGCTGCCCCGCCTTTACCGTCATCCCGACGTTGGGGAACTCTATCTTGTCCACGGGGCCGATCAGCTTCCTGGCGAAATCGTCGAGGCCGACTTTTACCATGCCGTCCTGGGCGAGGCTGGCCCAGCAATGGCCCTGGGAGAGGAAAACGCCGCCGGGGATGCTGAATTCCCCCGCCCGCGTGTCCTCGGCCGGCTGGGAATGGGTGACGCGAACCTGCGGCTTGAGCTGCCTGGCTATATTGTCATTGCGCTTGAACATTGCTTTCTTCACGAAAGCCAGCAGTTCCTCTTCGGTAAAGGGTTTTTCCACGTAATCCATGGCGCCGTACTTCATGCATTCCACCGCCGTCTCCACTGCGGCGTGGCCGGTGATGATGATGACGTCGATGTCGGGCCTCATGTGCTTGACCGATTTTACCACCTCGACGCCGTCCATCGCCGGCATCTTCAGGTCGGTGAAAACGAAGTCGTAGTGGTGAGTCTG
The DNA here is from genome assembly GCA_964622585.1 of uncultured Elusimicrobiaceae bacterium. Taxonomy (GTDB): domain Bacteria; phylum Elusimicrobiota; class Elusimicrobia; order Elusimicrobiales; family UBA9959; genus UBA9959. The sequence continues at coordinate 2,534 of CAZUQT010000242.1, forward strand.
GACCAGGCCGAGGGCTTCCTGCCCGGTCTGCACGGTGTCCACGCTGTATCCGTCCATCACCAGGATCTTCCTGAAGCTGTCCAGGATCACCTGCTCGTCGTCCACGCAGAGTATGCGGGCGGCGCAGTCCTTGACCTCGGCGCGCGTGAGCGTTTTAGCCTCGCGCGTAAAATCCATCTGCAGGCTTTCTGAGAGAGCGGCCTCGCGCTCGCGCCGCTGCCTTTTCCGGGCGGCTTTCTCCAGCACGGCCCGCACCGCGATGTCCGCCAGTATGAAAAGGGTAACAGAGAGCAGAACGATCAGAATAGCCATACGATATCTCCTTAAGAGTAGAACTGGTCCGCTTACTTAGCCTTTGCCCACTACATGCCCCGGCTTATCTTTCGGGTACGACTTGTCGTGACAGCCTGAACACGCCGGAGGAGCCAGGAATTCTTTATCCCCGTGGCACGAGTCGCAGCCGAGCCCCGAGTGTGTTTCATTGAGAGCGAGACCGGTTTTTTTGTGGTCGAATTTTCCCTGCCAGTCTTTGTGACAGGACTGGCAGTCCTTCTCCAACTTAGCAAATTTTCCGCCGGTATGACAGCGCTGGCAGGCAAGAGCGGCGTGAAAGCGGTTAAGGCGCCAGCCCGCGCTTTTTTCATGGTTGAAAGTGTCCATCGGTTTCCCGGAGTGGCAGGACGCGCAGTTATCCTTGGCGTGACACGAGAAACAGGCCAGGTGAGCCGCCTTCACCGGGTCAGAGTCCTTTATTCCGGGGCGGGGCGGAGCGCCGTTCATCCCGGAGTCGTGGCAGCTTGCGCAGGTCTGGTCCTGGTGGCAGCGGGCGCATTTCAGCCCGAAACTCTTGACGTGGTCCCCATGGGTGAATGTTACGATGCTTCCCCTGTTATAGGCCGTCCTGAACTCGATCTTTTTCGGAACTTCGGGGCTCGGCGGATTTTTATTTCCGTGGCAGACGGCGCATTTGGAAGAATGTCCCCATTGTTTGTGGCAGCCTACGCAAAGCTGGTGGATTGCGCCTTTCAAGTCGGGGTTGCCCAGGTCGCTCCTCGCCCGGGCCGTGGAATGGCAGTTACCGCACTTCTGTATCTCCCCGCCGTGGTCATAATGGTGGCACTGGTAGCAGCCCCCGGCCATCTCTCCCATCTCGGCGTGCGCTTTATGCGAGAACTTTACCCGGCCGTACTTCTCCTTGCCGGTTCCAAACGTAATGGTCTGCGGGGCCTGCCGCGTGGAGCGCGAAAACCTGCTCATGGCGCGCTGGCATTGCCGGAGCGACGGTTTCTCCTTGGTCGGGGAACCGCTTATATGGCAGGCCCGGCAGTCCACTGCGGACTGGACCGGCTCCGCGGGCAGCTCGGTCTGCGCGAAAGCGCCGGCAGAGGCCGCGAGGCAGATCAATAGGGCGTAGATGGCTTTCATGGTTTCATCCACGTATGGTGTACCTCGCCCTCGGGGAGAGGGACCTGTCCGGCAGGCTGATCACGGGGAAGATGAGGACCAGCGCCCTGTAGATAAGGATGAGGAGGCAGATGAAGCCCACCGTTACCGAGATCTCGCCTATCGACGGGAAGTAAGGTCCGAAAGAATAGGGAGGCGTGTAGGCTACCAGGAAAGTGTTCACCCTGTTCATGGCCACGCCAAGGACCGTCAGCGCGGCCCCGGTGAAGAGGAGCGGCGGCGACTTCACCGCCTCGCGGGAGAGGAAGATCCGCAGGGGGATCACTACGCCGATCAGGAGCTCAAGGATGAACATCACGCTGGCGGTCGTCAGCGCCGCCTCGCCGAAGATCTTGTAGAG
>CAZUQT010000243.1:0-4322 GCA_964622585.1 uncultured Elusimicrobiaceae bacterium
ACGATGCAGTGTCATGCGTTTCTTCGCACCTCGCGATGCAGCGCAATTCCCCGCGGGCGAGGGCCGGTTTCAGTTTGGGATAGCTTTCCGCCCAGAAACTTTTAAGGTCCTTGGTTACCTGCACCGGGCGCATGGAGGGGGCGAGGATGTGCACCACCAGCGGAACCCGGCCCGCGGCGACCCGCGGGGTCTCCGTCACCGAGAAAAGATCCTGTATTTTCGCCTCAAGGTAAGGCTCGCGGCCGCGCGGGTATTTTATCTTTGCCCTGCGCCCGCCGGGCATTTCAAGGCGGGAGGGGGCGTATTTATCTATAAGCCTGGTTTTCTCCCAGCCGAACCACTCCTGCAGGGCCGGCATCACGGGGCGGGTCCTGGCCTCGGCCACGCTGCGCGCCCCGGCGCAGATATCGGCTATCACCAGCTTCAGGTCTTCCTCGCTTAAAATCTCGAAACCAAGGTCGGGGCAGGCTTTCGCGAGGAACTCCACCCGCGCCAGCCAGTCTTCCACTTCCTCGTCCCAGTGCTGCAGCTTCTGGCGGCCGCCCGTGAATTCATCGGCTATCAGGTCGGAGGAGGGCTTGCTCGGTTTGGCCGCGGTTATTTCCCGGCGTATCGTTATCCCGCGGTAAAGCGTCAGGTTCTCGGTCACGGGGGTAAGCATGACCTCGTCGAGGGCGGGGCGCGAGAGTTTTTCTATATCGCCGGGGAAGGCCGCGAGCAGCCAGTCCTCTTTGATCTCGGCGGCGAAAGAGAGCGTGATATCCGCCCCGGTCCTCTGCAGGCTTTCCATCGCCTCGCCGGCGCAGATTATGGCGGCGCCGGAAGCCGCGCTTTTAGGGCTTAGGCGGGCATGCCTGCCGCCTGGCAGCTGGTAGCGGCCGCGCCCGGCGGAGAACAGCGCGGCTACCCGGTCCGGGAAAGCCCGGAGGAAGCATTGCGAGGCCAGCGCCAGGGCTTTGCCTCCGGAGGGCTCCGCCGCGCCGCCGAGGCGTTTCGCCAGCTTCCAGGCGTCGCGCGCGGCCGCCTGCTTCACGGCGTCCCGCTGGCAGGCGTAGGCGTCCAAATTTTAGTAAGCGCAGAATTCGAGGGCTTTTATAACGGCAGCCAGGTCCGAGCGCAGTTCGGGGTGGCGGTTCTCGGCCTGCCGGCCCTCGTCGAGCCACAGCGCGCGGCCCTGGGCGGCGGCGGCTATCAGGGCGCATTCATAGGCGCAGCCAAGGCGCGCGCTCTCCACCATCATGCGGGAGTAGCGCGGGTGGAGCGGGTACTTCGCCATGGCCCGCCCTTCCGCGGTCAGCGCGCCTTTCGCGTCTGTAGCGCCGAGTTCCCGCAGCAGCGTCTCGGCGCGGGCCGCGTCCTGCGGGGCCGGCGGGTCGAGCCAGCGCAGGGCGTCGAAACCTTTATAGCCGCAGGCTTTCAGCGTAAGCAGGGCTTCGCTCACGTCGAGGCGCAGTATTTCCGGCTCGAGCAGGACCGGGCGGCCGGCGTTCTCGCGCTCGGTCCAGAGCCGCGCGCAGACTCCGGCCCGGGTCCTGCCGGCGCGCCCAGCCCGCTGCGTCGCCGACGGGGCGGCGATGTTTTCCGTGAAAAGGGTGTTTATGCCGCGCTCCCCGTCGTAGCGGGCTATGCGGGCGAGCCCGCTGTCTATCACGGCGGTGACGCCCTCTATGGTAAGCGAGGTTTCGGCGATATTGGTGGCTATGATTATCTTGCGCCGGTCGGAAGGGGCCAGGGCCGCGTCCTGGTCGCGCGCCGGCATCTCGCCGTGCAGCGGCATTATCGAGAAGCCGGAAAGCTGCGGCTGGGCCGCGAGCGCGGCGGCGGTGCGGTTTATCTCGTAGGCGCCGGGCATGAAGACCAGGGCGTGACCTTCTTTTACGGCCGGGAGCACCTGGGCGCAGGTTGTCGCCGCGGCTTCCCAGGAGGGGAGCTTCGCCGTTTCCGGCCCGCAATAGGCTACCGTGATAGGGAAGGCGCGGCCTTCGGCTAAAACGGTTTCGCAGGGCGCCATATAAGCGGCCAGTTTTTTCTCGTCAAGGGTGGCGGACATCACTATCACGAGCAGGTCCGGCCTTGAAGACTGCTGCAGGGCCAGGCAGGCGGCCAGGGTGATGTCTCCGTGGATGTGCCGCTCGTGGAATTCGTCCAGGATTATCGCGGAATATTTATTAAGCTGAGGGTCCGAGACCAGCTCCCGCAGGAGTATGCCCTCGGTCTCGAAGATTATCCGGGTCCCGGGGCCGGTCTTGTCCTCGAAGCGCACCCGGTAGCCCACCTCGCCGCCGGCGCTGCCGCCGCGCTCTTTGGCGACGCGGTCGGCCAGCATGCGGGCGGCCAGGCGGCGCGGCTCAAGCACGGCGATCCGGCCTTTAAGGCCGCAGCTGTCGAGGAGCAGCTGCGGAACCTTCGTGGATTTGCCGGAACCGGGGGGGGAAGAGATGATCAGCCGGCGGCTTTTGGCCGCGGCATTGATTATGCGCTCCGCGCTTTGAACTATCGGAAGCTGTGTCATGGTGCGCTAATATTCTATAAAAAGCGCGGGCGCAGGAGTCGGTTCAGTTACGCCTGGACCCGCTCGACTTCGGCGAAGAAGCCGGCATGGTCCGAGAGGCGGGCGCAGCAGCCTTTGTGTATCACGCGGGCTTCCAGCGCTTTAAAGCCCCGCAGGTAGATACGGTCCAGCGGGAAAACCGGCAGTACGGAGGGGAAGGTCCGCAGCTTGTGGCCGTAAAGCTGCAGCCCGGCGTCTTTCATTAACAGGCGGGTTTCAAGTTCGTCCTTTTTATTGCGCCGCCATTCGTTGAAATCCCCCGCCACGATAAGCGGCTCGTTCTCCGGTACCATTTCCTGTATGTACTTCCGCAGTTTGCCAAGCTGCTTTTTGCGCGAGTGGTGGAGGAGGCCCAGGTGTATGCAGACGCAGTGCAGGCCGCCGATGCGGCCCGGAACTTTAAGCTTGGCGTAAAGCATTCCCCTGTGCTCGATCCTGTTGGTGGAGATGTCCAGATGGTCGTAGAACAGTATAGGGTACCTGGAAAGGATGGCATTGCCGTGGTGGCCGAAGGTGTAGACGGCGTTCTTGCCGTAGACGTGGTCGAAGCCCGCTTCTCCGGCGATGAATTCGTGCTGCGCTTTAGCCGGCCAATCGCTGTGCTTCGCGGCTTTGTGTATATTTTCCCCGACCACTTCCTGCATGAAGATGATGTCGGCGCTGACCGAGTGTATGCAGCGGCTGAGCTGGGGCAGGATAAAGCGCTTGTTCAGCGGCGAAAAGCCCTTGTGCAGGTTTATGGTCAAGAGACGAAGCTTCATGTATCCCCCTGCCTGTATGATAACAAAAAAAGCCCGGGCTTTCGGCCCGGGCTTTCTTTTTTGCTATGCCTTAGTAGCGGTAATGGTCCGGCTTGTAAGGGCCGTCCTGCGTCACGCCTATGTAGGCTGCCTGGTCCTTGGTGAGCTTGGTCAGCTTCACGCCTATCTTCTCGAGGTGCAGGCGGGCGACTTCCTCGTCCAGGTGCTTGGGCAGGCGGGTCACGCCTACCGCCAGCTTCTTGGTCCAGAGCTCTATCTGGGCCAGGGTCTGGTTGGTGAAGGAATTGCTCATCACGAAAGACGGGTGCCCTTTGGCGCAGCCGAGGTTGACCAGCCGGCCTTCCGCCAGCAGGTACATCGAGCGGCCGCCCGGGAGGTCGAAGCGGTCCACCTGGGGCTTTATATTGACCATCTTCACGCCCTTGGCTTTCTTCAGGGCTTCCACCTGGATCTCATTGTCGAAATGGCCGATATTGCAGACGATGGCCTGGTCCTTCATCTTGAGCATGTGCTCGAGGCGGATGATGTCCTTGTTGCCGGTGGTGGTGACGTAGACGTCGCCCTCGCCCAGGGTGTCCTCGACGGTGGCTACTTCGAAGCCTTCCATCGCGGCCTGCAGGGCGCAGATCGGATCGATCTCGGTCACGATAACGCGGGCGCCGAAGCCGTGCATGGAGCGGGCGCAGCCTTTGCCTACGTCTCCGTAGCCGCAGACGACTACCACTTTGCCGGCGATCATTACGTCGGTGGCGCGCTTGATGCCGTCGGCGAGGGACTCGCGGCAGCCGTACAGATTGTCGAACTTGGACTTGGTCACGGAATCGTTTACGTTGATCGCGGGGACCATCAGCTGGCCGGCCTCGTGCATCTGGTACAGGCGGTGGACGCCGGTGGTGGTCTCTTCGGAGACGCCCTTCCAGTCCTTTACGGCGAGGTTCCAGCGCTTGGGGGAGGACTTGAGGATGGCTTTCAGGCACTTGTTCAGTTCCTGCTCGTCCTCGCAGTCGGCT
>CAZUQT010000244.1:0-3747 GCA_964622585.1 uncultured Elusimicrobiaceae bacterium
GGGGGCCTAGGCCTCTCTAGGCCCTCCCCGCATAGGCCCTTGGGTCTATGGGAGTGGGCCTATCCTGAAAAATGATTGAAATATAAGGACTTATTTGAATAAGGCAAAATCGGATCAAGACAAAATGAGGGCCTAGATGAATATATAGGCCCGAATTTTAGGGGATTTTTATCACAAGACCGGCACCGAAGTTATATTTTAACAGTATGTCGCAGGCGCTAATACAATAAAAAAGGACGCGTAATTTCACGCTGTCCTTTTATCAGCCCGGGTTACTTAGTCGTCAAGGGCGTAGTTCGGAGTTTCCTTGGTCACTTTCACATCGTGGACATGACTTTCTTTCAGGCCCGCGCCGGAGATGCGCACGAAGCGAGCTTTCTTCCTGAGCTCCGCAAGGTCTTTGCAGCCGCAATAGCCCAGGCCGGAGCGAAGGCCCCCGGTAAGCTGGTGCACGATATCCGCGACATAACCTTTGAAAGGGACCTGGCCCTCTATGCCCTCGGGAACTAGCTTCTCTTTTTCCACGCCCGCCTGGCCATAGCGGTCTTTCGACCCGGCCTCCATCGCGCCGACCGAACCCATCCCGCGGTAAGCTTTATAGCTGCGCCCGTGGAACAAAATAATGTCCCCGGGCGCTTCCTGCGTCCCGGCCAGGAGGGTTCCGAGCATAACGCAGTCCGCGCCGGCGGCGATAGCCTTGGTGATGTCGCCCGAGAACTTTATCCCCCCGTCCGCTATAATGGGGATGCCGTACTTTGCGGCCGCCCTGCGGCACTCGCTTATAGCGGTCAACTGCGGCACGCCCACGCCGGAGATTATGCGGGTGGTGCAGATAGAGCCGGGGCCTATTCCAACCTTGATCGCGTCCGCGCCGGCCTTTATCAGGGCAAGAGCGCCCTCGTAGGTGGCCACGTTCCCGGCTATCACTTCAACGCCGTAGCGGCGTTTCACTTCCTTGAGGGTCTTCAGGACATTGGCCGAATGGCCATGGGCGGAATCAAGCGAGAGAACGTCGGCGCCGGCCTTGACCAGTTCGCCGGCGCGCTCTATAGCGGCTTCGCCCGCGCCTATGGCCGCGCCTACGCGCAGGCGGCCGGCCTTGTCCTTGCAGGCGTCGGGATAATCCTTGGTGTTCATCATATCCCGCGTGGTGATCAGGCCTTTCAGCCGGCCGTCCTTATCCACAAGGGGCAGTTTCTCTATTCGGTGCTTGTGCAGCAAGACTTCAGCCTGGTCCAGGGAGATGCCGACCCTGGCCGTGACCACTCCGCTGGTCATCACGGAAGCGACTTTTTTATTCAGGTCTTTTTCGAAACGGACGTCCCGGTTGGTAAGAATGCCGGCGAGCTTGCCGCGGGAGACAACTACCAGGCCGGAGATCCCGTGCTTGCTCATCAGTTCGAGCGCGTCACCCAGCGTCTCTTCGGGCGAGATGGTCACGGGGTTGGTGATCACGCCGCTCTCGTGTTTCTTAACTTTGGCGATCTCGAGCGCCTGCTGGTGGGCCGGCATAGCGCGGTGGATTATCCCCAGCCCTCCCTCGCGCGCCATGGCTATGGCCAGGCCGGATTCGGTCACCGTGTCCATCGCGGCGGAGATCAGCGGGATGTTAAGAGTTATTTTAGCGGTCAGCCTTGTCTGTATCACGGTCTGCCTCGGCATCACGGAAGACATGGCCGGCAGCAGCAGCACGTCGTCGAAGGTAAGACCCAAGTCGATTTTATTCTGGAGCATTGTTAACCTCTTTTATTCCCACTCTATGGTGGCCGGCGGCTTGGAGGTGATATCGTAAACCACGCGGTTTATCCCGCGCACCTCGCTGACTATCCTCGAAGAGATCTTCTGGAGCAGGTCGTGGGGCAGCTTCGACCAGTCGGCCGTCATCCCGTCCACCGAGCTCACGCAGCGCAGCGCGATGGTGTATTCGTAAGACCGCTCGTCCCCCATCACGCCGACGGACCTGACCGGGAGCAGGACGCAGAAAGCCTGCCAGATCTTCGAATACCAGCCGGCGTCCTGGATCTCCTCGCGCATCAGGCGGTCGGCCTCGCGCAGGATCTTCAGCCGCTCCGGGGTAACTTCGCCCAGCACGCGTATCGCGAGGCCGGGCCCGGGAAAAGGATGCTGCATCAGCACCGGCTCCGGTATCTTCATGCTGCGGCCGAGCTCGCGCACTTCGTCCTTGAAGAAGAACCTGAGCGGCTCGATAAGTCCCATCTTCATCTTCGCGGGCAGGCCGCCTACATTGTGGTGGCTCTTTATCACCGCCGAAGGCCCTTTTACGGAAACTGATTCGATAACGTCGGGATAGAGCGTCCCCTGCAGCAGGAAAGAAGCGTCCTTGATCTTTTTAGCTTCTTTATCGAAGACTTCTATGAAAGTATGCCCGATTATTTTCCGCTTCTTCTCCGGCGAGGTGACGCCCTTCAGCCGGCCGAGAAAGAGCTTCGAGGCGTCGACTATCCTGACGCTGTAGCCGAACTTGTCGTGAAAGACCTCTTTCATGCGCTGAGAATCGCCATGGCGCAGCAGCCCGGTGTCCACGAAGATGCAGCGCAGCTTGCCGCCGATGGCCCTGTGGGCGAGCACGGCGGCAACGGAGGAATCCACTCCGCCGGAAAGGCCGCAGATCACCGTTTTCCCGCCGGCCTGCTTCTTTATTTCAGAGATGCTTTCGGCGAGGAAAGAAGAGGGGGTCCAGCGCTCTTTATAGCCGCAGATGCCGCGCGCAAAATTCTCAAGCATCTTAGTGCCGAACTCGGTGTGGTGCACCTCGGGGTGGAACTGAAGCGCGTAAAGATTGAGCGAGGGATTTTCCATCGCCGAGATCCCGGCGGCCGAGGCGGAAGCGGTGACTTTGAAGCCGGGCGGGACTTTCTTGACTTCGTCGCCGTGGCTCATCCAGACGTTCAGAGTTTCGGGCAGTCCCGCGAGGAGCTTCGAGCCCTTCCGCAGGCTGACCTTGCCGAGCCCGTATTCGCGCTGGAGGGCCTTGCTTACGTCCCCGCCGTATTCGCGCGCCATGAGCTGCATGCCGTAGCAGACTCCCAGCACGGGGATCCCAAGGCTGAACACGGCAGGGTCCGGCTTGGGGGCGGCTTTGTCGTAGACGCTGGAAGGCCCGCCGGAAAGTATTATCCCCCTCGGCGACCGGGAGAGGATGTCCTCCACCGCGGCGCTGAAAGGAAGTATCTCGCAATAAACCCGCAGGCTGCGGAGCTTGCGGGCGATAAGCTGGGTATACTGGCTGCCGAAGTCGAGAATAAGGATTTGATCCATCAGTGATTAACCTCAAGACCCGCCAGAAGGATGAATAGGACTACGCTTAAATTCTAACAAATTAAGAGCGTGAACGCCCTAGGCGCGGATAGCGCGCGTTATAGCCAAACCGCGCGAATCGTTTGTATCATAGTGATGGACCGCAGGACTTTCGACTACGCCAATGACTGTACCGCAAAGAATATTCATAAGGACGACCGTCTTCTGCTTTCTCGCCGCGCTGTCGGTTTCCTGCGGCTTAAGCGAAAAAGACCCCGCCCTGCTCCTGAGCACAGCGATAAAGAACAAAGACAAGGCGGAAGTGACCCGGCTGCTTGCGCAGGGCGTGCCGGTGAATACGAACCCGGGAGCGGGCCGGACGCCTCCCATTCTGGCCGTGATGCCAAACGCCGGGGGAAGAACAGATACTTCTTTGGACAAAAGGACGGCATAAACAGCACCGGACCAGCGAGGGGGAAACCCCACAAA
>CAZUQT010000244.1:3757-4319 GCA_964622585.1 uncultured Elusimicrobiaceae bacterium
GAACCCGGGAGCGGGCTGGACGCCTCTCATGCTGGCCGTGATGCAGAACGACGGCGAGATAACAGATCTTCTTCTGAACAAAGGCGCGGATATAGACGCCAGGAACCGCGACCGGGAAACCCCTATAAACCTCGCCGCCAGGTGGGGGAAGGAAGCCGCCCTGGATAGTCTGCTTAAACGGAAAGCTAATCTCGAAAGCCGCGACCGGATAGGCTGGACCCCGCTTATGTGGGCTTCCCTGCGCGGTAAAGACGCGGTGATAAGCAAACTCCTGGACGCCGGGGCCAACATAAACGCGATGGACTCGGACAATAACACGCCGCTGATACTTTCCGCCTGGCGCGGCCATACGGAGACCGCTATGCTGCTTCTCTCGCGCGGTGCCCGCCCCGCGGCCCTAAACCGCTTCGGCCTGGACGCCGCCGGCGTAGCCCAGAAGAACGGCTTCCCCGACCTCGCCGAAAAACTCCGCAAACTAAAATAATCAAAACCGCGGGTCGAGCAAAACGACAGCGGTCCTGCTCGTATCGCGTGGGCGGCCTACCGTGGGGACGGGGTCAGA
>CAZUQT010000245.1:0-4300 GCA_964622585.1 uncultured Elusimicrobiaceae bacterium
CCTTATGGGGGGGTATCCTGCCAGCATGTCTACCATTGGTACTTTCATGATCGTCCTCCTTGGCTGTCTTATAATTATTATATTAAAGAAAGCCGTGAAAGACCACTTGAGGAATGGCAATAGAAGGAAAGAAATTAGGCAAGGCCCTCTTCCAGGCTTCCCGCGGGGTCCCGTCGCTATCAATCCTTATTATCACTTTGTTATAATTAAGGCCGGATGAAAACCACTATCGTAATCCCGTCTTACAACGAGATGAAAACGCTGCCTGAAGTTCTGAAGGCCCTGGCCGGCGTGGCGCTCGAAAAAGAGGTCATAGTGGTGGACGACGGCTCCCGCGACGGGACCCGGGAATGGGTGGAGAGGGCAATTTCCGCAAAAGAATTTCCCTACGAACTGAAGCTTATAAAGCACGAAGAGAATACCGGCAAGGGGGGCGCCCTTCTCACCGGTTTCGGCGCCGCCTCCGGGGATATCGTAATAGTGCAGGACGCCGACCTGGAATACGATCCCAACGACATCCGTTCGGTGGTCAGGCCCATAGAGGAGGGGCGGGCCGACGCGGTGTTCGGCTCAAGGTTCCTCTCCGGCAAATCCGAGACCTATAATATCCTCTATCTCTGGGGGAACCAGTTCCTCACTTTCCTCGTGAACCTTTTTTTCGGCTCCAGGATCACGGATTCATACACCTGCTACAAGGCTTTCCGCGTCCCGCTCCTGAGAAAAATGCGCCTGGTTTCCACCGGTTTCGAGATAGAGGCTGAAATGTCCTGCAAGGCCTCCTTCATGGGCCTCAGGTTCGAGGAAGTTCCCGTAGTGTACGCTTCGCGCTCCAGGCACGAAGGCAAGAAGATAAATTACACGGACGCCATAAAAGGCGTGCTTAAGATCCTCGAGCTGCGGTTCACGCTCAGGCGGGCGGATTTTAACTGATGAAAGCTTTGATAATAGGCGCTTCGGGACAGGTCGGGGGAACCCTGGCTTCTCTCTGCGTGAGGCGCAAGATAGAGGTTTATCCCACTTCCCGCGTAGGCCAGGGCTTTGTTTACCTGGACCTGGCCGACCCCGCCAGCATAGCCTCGGCCTTTGAAAAGTCCCGCCCGGACCTGGTGCTGCTGTGCTCGGCGATGACTTACGTGGACGGCTGCGAGAGCGATCCCGCTTTGGCCCATAAGATAAACGCCGCCGGGCCCGCCCTGGTGGCCGACGAATGCCGCAGGGGCGGGGCCAGGCTGGTCTACTTCTCCACCGAGTACGTCTTCGACGGCAAGAGCGGTCCCTATTCCGAGGAAGACCCCGTAAATCCCGTGAGCGTCTACGGCCGCACCAAGCTGGAGGGCGAGCGCGCCGCGCTGGCCCTGGAAGGCGCGCTCGCGGTGCGCACCACCGTGGTTTACAGCCATAACCCGGCCTCCAAGAATTTTATCATGCAGCTGATAAACAGTTACCGCTCCGGCGCCAAAATGCGCGTGCCTTCGGACCAGCTCTCCAATCCCACCTACGCCCCCGACCTGGCCGCGGCTACGCTCGCCCTTGTGGAAAAGGGCGCCTCCGGCATCTATAACGTGGTCGGCCCCGACTGGCTGAACCGGTATGATTTCGCGCTGAAAGCCTGCGCGGCCTTCGGCTTCGACCCCGCTTTCCTGGAGCCCAAGCTTACCTCGGAGCTCGGCCAGGCGGCCGCGCGGCCCCTTATCGCCGGCCTTAAGACGGACAAGCTCGCCCGCGAACTCGGCCGCGGCCTTCCCCCGGCGGAGGAAAGCCTGCGCAAAATAGCTTCGATCATAAAACAGTATGAATGACCTGCTCGAGAATTTCAGGCTCTACTTCCTGGCTTTTCTTCTGCCGCTGCTGCTGTCGCTGGGCTTTACCCCGCTGCTGCGGCAGCTGGCGGTGAAGTTCGGCCACCTCGATAAGCCCACCAATATAAAGACGCACAAAGTCCCTACGCCGCTGCTGGGCGGGGCGGCCGTCTTCGCCGCCTTTACGGTCTCCCTGGTCTTCATGCGTTTTTACACTTCTTTCCCTACCGGCACGCTGCGCGACCTGCGGGTGCTCCTGCTGGGCGGGGCGGTGATGTTCGCGCTCGGCTTCGTGGACGATATGCGCAAGCCGCACGGCCTGGGCGTCAAGACCAAGTTCGCCGTGCAGTTCGCGGTCGCCATCTGCACCGCTTACTACGGGATCAGGATAAATTTCGTGCAGCCGGATTATCTCGGCTTCGCGCTGAGCGTGCTCTGGATAGTGGGGGTTTCGAACGCCTTCAATATCATCGACATCATGGACGGTCTTTCGGCCGGGCAGGCCGTGCTTGCGGCTTTCGGTTTCCTTCTTATAGCTTTCCCGTCGGAATCCATCTACGTAAATTTCGCCTCGGCGTCCCTGGCGGGCGCGGCGCTGGGCTTCCTTCCTTACAACATGCCCTACAAGTACAAAATATTTATGGGGGATTCCGGCAGCCTGCTCTGCGGTTATGTGCTTGCGGTGGTCGCGATGGGCACAAAATACACCGAGGTGAACCCCCTGGGCGTCTACGCCCCGCTCATCATCCTGGCCGTGCCTATCTACGACACTCTTTTCGTTTCGATAATGCGGATGCGGCGGGGCCATTCCCCGTTCATCGGGAGCCAGGACCATTTCGCCCTGAGGCTTGAAAAAATAGGCTTCTCGCGGCGCAAAGTGGTCCGGCTGACCACCCTTGTCACCTTCGGCCTCTCGGTCTTCGCCTGGATCATCACCCAGGTCCCTCTCGGCTGGGGCATCCTGATCGTGAGCGTGCTCGCCGTAGAATTCGTCCTGGTCAGCATGGCCATCGCAAAGATCAAAATATAATATTAACCGCGGAGAAAGAACCGCGAGATATGAAGTCGGGGCGGCAAGGGTATGGGCCCGTCGCTCACGGCGTCGGCCACACCGTGGCCGCGCCTCTCTCGGCCCTCGCGCTTATGCAAGCTCGGGCCTCCGAGAGGTCGCTCCGAACCCATACCCTTGCCACCCCTCCGCTCGGCTTTATCGGTCAACGAGTTTCCCGTAAAGGTGATGATCTGGGCGGAGACCGTGACGATCGGATAAGCAAAACCCTCTCGGAGCCCGACGCTTGCGTAAGCGCGGAGGGCGAGACAACGTTTTTGCGTTCCGGTCGGCACGGTAGGCCGCCCAGCCGCCTGTCGCTTATCTGTGTGGCCGCCCACGCTAAAACGAACTACTCCGCAGTAATTTCGAACTTCGGCGGGTTGTCCATGGTGCGTTTTACGAGGCACTGTTCGGCGGCTTTGATTACGGCGTCTTTGTACTTTGGGGGGAAGTCTTTCGGGAGGGTTATTTTCATAGCCGTCTTGGCCAGTAGGTGGGTGGCTGGGTCCTGTTCGAAGGAGACGGTTATTTTGAAGCCCTCGGCGCTCAGGCCGCGGGACTGGATGAAGCCAAGCGCGAAGATCCCGGCGCAGGTCCCGAGCGAGGCCAGGAAAAGGTCGAAGGGGGTGGGGGCCGAGGCTTCGCCGCCTCCGCTCGCGGGCTGGTCCGTCTTTATCTCGAAACCGTGCCACAGCGCTGTTACTTTCTTGCCGCCCGGGAATACTATTTCCATGTCGCTCATATAGTCTCCTTAAAATAAGCCGCTTAAAGCCTCTTAAATGTTAGATGTAAAAAGAGCCTGAAAGTTTCAGGCTCTTTTTAATTGCCGGCAGCGATAAGCCTAAAAACTGTGCCGGTTCAGCTCTTTGGTAATGCCGGGAATGATAGTACTCTTCCCGTCGCCCATCGCGTGCATTTTAAGGATCTCGCCGTAGACCTTCTCGAAAGCGTCCACTACGGCCGGGTCGAAAGCCTTGCCTTTTTCCCCGTTTATGTATTCACGGGCCTTCTCGGGGTCCCATTTGGGCTTGTAGACGCGCTGCGAGCACAGGGCGTCGAAGACGTCCGCCACCGAGACGATGCGCGCGTAGATCGAGATCTGCTCGCCTTTCAGGCGGGAAGGGTAGCCGGTGCCGTCGAATTTCTCGTGGTGCGAGCTGGCCACCTTGCAGGCTATCTGCAGCAGGGAGCTCTCCGCGTTGCAGAGGATCTTTGCGCCGTAGAGGGTGTGTTTTTTTATCTCCTCGAACTCCTCCGCGGTCAGCTTGCCCGGCTTCAGCAGGATGGCGTCGGCGATGCCGACCTTCCCGATATCGTGCAGCGGGCTCGCGTAGCGGATATTGTGCACCTCGCGCTCCGGCAGGCCGAGGCCGTGCGCTATCAGCGCCGAGTACTCGCTGATATGGCGCAGGTGGATGGCCGTGTCCTGCTGGTCGCGGTATTCGGCCGT
>CAZUQT010000246.1:0-4284 GCA_964622585.1 uncultured Elusimicrobiaceae bacterium
CATTGACCTTGCCGACCGTACCGGAGATGCTCGCGTGCACCGGGCAGCCCAGTTTATCGGCGGGAACGTCTCCGACCACGGCGCCTTTCTCTACCCGCTGGCCCTCTTTTACTGACGGTGAACAGGGCGCTCCGATATGCTGGCTCATTAATATTTTAACCTTGGACGGTTTATAAGAAACGTCGGCCCAGGGAGCGTCCTTATTGTAATCCTCGAGGCCCAACCGCTTCACCAGTTTTGAAACAGGCACTTTGCGGAAATCGCGCACCGGATGGACCTGCGGCGCGCGGCCGGTATTCAGCGGGGAATTTTTAAAGCCCGTCTTGAGCTCGCGCAGGTCCGACTTGGCCGCCACGCAGGCTTCCCGCGGATTGAGGCCCTCGGGGCAGGAGTAGAGCGTGCAAAGCGAGCACTCGCAGCAGAGCAGGCCGTACTGGCTGTGCAGCTTATGTTCCGGCCCACTGGAAAAAAGCATGGTGCGCATCACGCGGTGGGGCTGCACATTGTGGCCGAGCATATAGCGCGGGCAGAACTCGGTGCAGAAAGAGCACTGGTCGCAGGTGGAACGCCCCACGCGGGTGAAAACGGTCCGGCTCTGCGCTTTCTTGACTATCAGCGGGTGGTTTTTGGGCAGGACTATTATGCCGCCGGAGGCTTTCACCACCGGCGCCTCGAAATCCGTCATGACCTTGCCCATCATCGGCCCGCCGTCGATATAGGCCGGGTCCTTTACCGTGAAGCCGCCGCACAGTTCAACGGCCTCGCGCCAGGTGACGCCGACGGGAACCCTGAAAGTGGCCGGCTTTTTCACCGCGCCGTTCACGGTTATAAAAGTTTCGGTAACGGGTTTGCCTGGAAAGGCCGCGTTATAAAGCGTTTCGACATTACAGACCACGCAGCCCACGTCCAGCGGGATACCGCCTGGCGGGACTATCCGGCCCGTCGCCTCCAGGACCAGGCACTGTTCGTCGCCGGCGGGGTAATAATCGCCCAGCTTCAGGACTGAAATATTTTTCCGGCCCCTGGCTATTTCCTCGAGCCGCGGGATGAGCTTCTCGTGCTTCTTCTTTATCCCGACGATCCCTTTTTTCGCCCCCACGGCGCGCATCAGCAGCTCGAGCCCGTCGAAAACCTTTTCGGGGAAATATTCCAGGATCTTCTGGTCTTTCTTGAGGAGAGGCTCGCACTCGGCCGCGTTCACCAGCGCGTACTCGGCCCGCCCCTGCGCTTTCACGTAGGAAGGAAAACCCGCGCCGCCGGCTCCTACCACTCCGGCGCTGCGCAGGTTTCGGCTGAATTCGGCTGAAAAGTCGGACATCAGTTACTTAAAAACTACTTTACCGCGACCATGCGCTTCTTGACGGCCGTGGCGAGGCGCTTTATCCCCTCGTCGATATCTTCGGGCGTGGGATAGGAGAAATTCAAGCGCATCGTGTTCTTGCCGGAGCCGTCGCAATGGAAAGCGGAACCTATCACATAGGCAACGTTCTCTTTGAGGGCGTCGGCGAACATCTCGTCGGCGCTCATGGTCTCGGGCAGGCGCACCCACAGGAACAGGCCGCCCTCCGGCTTCGTCCAGGTGACGCCCTCCGGCATGTATTTTTCAAGCGCGGCCACCATCGTGTCTTTCTTGAGCTTGTAGGTCTTCTTGATGACCTCTATGTGCTTCTCGAAGTAGCCGGAGCGCAGAAAATCGGCCGCGATAAGCTGGTTCAGGCTGGAGGTGCAGAGGTCGAGCGACTGCTTGAGGATCTCCATCTTCTTGATGATCTGCGGATGCGCCAGGATGACGCCGAGGCGCAGGCCGGGCGCGAAGGTCTTGGAGAAAGTGAACAGCGAGATTATATTGTCCGTCTTGCGGCTGTTCTGGTCGATGCGGTAAAGCATCTCCGGCGCCTTGCCCTCGAAGCGGATCTGGCGGTACGGAGAGTCCTCTATTACGGCAACATTGTATTTCTCGGAAAGCTCGATGACCTTTTCGCGCTTCTCCTGTGAAAGGGTCACGCCGCTGGGGTTCTGGAAGTCCGGGACCAGGTAGAGGAACTTATAGTGCTCGTCCTGGGCCCTGAGCCAGATAAGCTTTTCTTCAAGTTCCTCGGTGCTTATCCCGTCGTCCTCCAGCTTTACGCCTACAAATTCGCAGCCGTAGGATTTGAAGACCTGGAGACCGCCCATATAGCTGGGCTTTTCTACCAGCACGGGATCGGAGGCGTCTATGAACAGGCGCCCCACCATATCCAGCGCCTGCTGCGAAGCCGTGGTGATAATGAGGTTCTCGGGCTTGGCGATCACGCCCTCGTGCTTTTTTAGGAATTTAACGAACTCCTCTTTCAGCTCCGGCAGCCCGTCGGTGGGCCCGTACTGCAGGGCGACCCGCCCTTTTTTCGCCATTATTTCTTTCACGGACTCGGCGACAAAATCGTACGGAAAATGCTGGGGGTCCGGGAGGCCGCCGGCGAAGGAGATGACCCCGGGTTTATTGGTTATCTTCAGAAGTTCACGGATCACGGACGCTTTGGTGCGCCTGGGGGCGGTGGCGATATTCTTTGTGATGTCGATCATTGTTCCTCCGCTTTAAGATTAGGGCTTTGCCTCTAATGATAATCTACTCAATTAAACATGTTAATTCAAGCAAAAAAGGGAACCCCCGCTACTGGCCGGGCGGCGCCTTCGCGGCGGCGGCGAAGTAGTCAAGGTTTTCCCTGTAATAGTCCTTTTTGGCCGGGTCTGTTTCCGCGGAATGTTTTTTATCGTAGTAGGCCATGGCCCTGGGATAGGCGGAATCTTTCAGCTCGAGCAGGTCATCCGGGAAAGGGCGCCCCGTGGCGGCGCAGGCTTTCTCGAGAGATTTCAAATGCTGGCTAAGAACTTCTATATCCATCTTTTTGGAATTGTCGCGCAGGAAAGAAGCCGCCTCGAGTATGGCCAGGGCGCCCTTCGTTTTAAGAGAATTAAGCACTTCCGGGTCAAGCCCGTAACTGGCGGAGTTCACGTCGGCCACGGCCAGGCAGTCCAGCGCAAGCGGATAATTTTTCCCCTCCAGGGCTATCGTGCCCACGAAAAGCAGCGCGTCCGCGCTGAAAGCGGGCCAGCGGGTCTTGTAAAAATCCTCCAGGAATCCGGCGTACTCGGCCTTTTCTTTCTGCAGCCTGGCCAGCGAGGCCCCGTTCCGCGAGTAATCCCCGACGTTCCCGGAGGCGTAGGCGAGTATTTTGGAGTCGGCCGCGCGGTTCTTCTGCTCGGTCTCGGCCTTCTCGAGGCTGAGATAGCCCCCCAGCTGCTCCTCGTAATATCTGCGGATCTTCTCTTTGTAGCGGCCCATATCCAGCGACAGGGTGAAGTAGCTGCCGAAAATATTGTCCGTATAGAGGTCGGTGTAAGTGCCGCGGATGAAGCTCTTAAGCAGGGCCGGGTCCGCTTTCATCCGTTCATGGACGTAGATATCTTCGGTAAGGTAGGCTTCGTATTCGAATTCGAGCGGGTTGGCCCCGGCGTCCTGGCGGTACTCAGGGTAGAGATAGCACTGCGCGGCGTGCACCAGCTCGTGCAGGTAAATAGGATTGGAGTACTTCACCAGCTCGGCGCGCACCTCTTTATTGCCCCATAGAACCTCCACCACCTTGGAGTCCTTGAACCCTTTGGCCTCGAACAATTTAAGGATGAACCGGGAGTTGAAGTAGACGGCGTTCTTTTCCGGGTCGAACCAGGCGAAGCAGGGCGAGGAGTCGCGCCGCACGAGCACCCGGAGGGCAGAATAACTCTTTGTTTTTCCGAGCCTCTCGTAAAGCTCCCTGCCCGCGGGAACGGCGCGGAGCTGAAGCTCGAACTCTTTCTTCAATTTTGCGCTCAGCCGCGCGTCGTACTGGTAGGCCCCGGCAAAACCCGGCAGCAGGAAAAGCGCGAGGAATAAAAGTCCCGTCTTCATTACGGAATATTATAGTCCTTTAATTGGATTTGACAAAGGGCACGGCAATGTATAAGATTAGGTATAAGGTTCTACTAATTTTAGCTGGAGGACACCATGTCTGATAACAAAGGCGGAGAAATAATCGGCGCGTTCGTGGTCGGCGGCCTCATCGGCGCGGCCCTCGGGATCCTGTTCGCCCCCAAATCGGGTAAAGCCACCCGCGCGGAGCTTGGCGACTGGATGGACGAGACCAAGGAAAAAGCCAAGGAAAAATTCGAGAAGCTGGAAGACGAGATTAAGCACCGCAAAGACCAGCTGCTCAAGCACACCAACTAATAGTTGTTGCGCCAGCCAAAAACCCCGCGTCCAAAGCGCGG
>CAZUQT010000247.1:0-4275 GCA_964622585.1 uncultured Elusimicrobiaceae bacterium
GGGAGCGAAGACGGAGGCGGAAACCGCCCCGCCGTAACTCCCGGTGCCGTTAACGAAGATGTTCCCCGTATTGAAGGTCAGCGGAGCGCAGGTCACCGCTCCGGCCCCTGAATTGCCGGTAACGGAAGGCGCCGTAATATTTCCGGAGACATTTCCGCTGGCGTAATAGTCGTAACCGTTAAGCGTGCCGCCGAGGGTCCCCGTATATGCCCCGGCGACAGCGACAGTTTCAGGAGTATCCTCGCCGGGATCACAGACGCCGTTGCTGTTGGCATCCACGCACAGGGTGCCCGCGACATTGCCGCCAAGCGCGCCGGCCACGGGCCCGGTAACGGGAACCGTGATGGCCGTGGTGACGTCGCTGCAGTACCCGTTAGGGGCCGCGGTGCGGAACCAGACGTCGGCCCTTGAGATATAAAGCTGCTGCGCGCCCGCCGGCGCGGCGCAGGCGGCCGCGCCCAGGACGGTTAAAATCAGTTTTTTAAAGTTTCTTTTCACAATTTTATACAGCAACTCGTTACTCTACAAAGCGTACCGGTGCGCCTGACGCAGGGACCGGGCCGGGCAAGGGTATGGGTTCGGAGCGACCTCTCGGAGGCCGACGCTTGCGTAAGCGCGGAGGCCGAGAGAGGAGGCGCGAGCACGGTGTGCGCGTGGCCGCATCGGCCAATGTTCCGACGCCGTGAGCGACGGGCCCATACCATTGCCCGGCCCGCCTACCGAACCAAACCTTGCAGTTCCATGGTGGCCTGGCTTATGTCTATGCCCGAGTCCTGGAACTGCGTGAGCATGCGCTGCAAATTGCTCTTAAGCACGTCGGCCGGAGCGCCGCCGCCCTTCAGCTTGAGGTAGGCCTGCCAGTCCACGCTGAAATCGTATTTAAGCTGGGCGAGCTTGTCCGCTTTCCGCTTTTCCGCCAGGGCCGCCAGCTCCGCCTCGGCATTGGCCTGCCGCCTCACCACCGCGGCCAGCCTTTCCTTCTCATTGCTTACGCTGGCTTTCTGCTCCTGCGTGTCCTTCAATTTGGCGGTAAGGGAGTCTATCTCGGTCTTCATGGAGGCCATCTCTCCCTTCAAGAGGTTCTCGCGCCTGGCCGATTCGTCGAGGGCTTCGACCAGGTCCTTGCGGTATTTTATCTCCTGCTTTATAAGGCGCTCGTATTCCGACTCGATATCCCTGTCCCCGAAGCGCAGCGCCAGCGTAAGAGAGTGCGCCGGAACTATGGCCCCGGTCAGCGGCACGGACAGTCCATAGGAGAGCTCCGAGGCCAAATGCTTCCAGCCCAGGCCCGCGCTCAGGGCCGAGGCGCGCTCCGCCAGGTTGACCCCCGCGCGGGAGAACAGCAGGCCCGCGCGCTGGGTGCGCCATACGTGTTCCACGCCGGGATTGACGCTTATATTGCCCTTCTGCCCGGAGGAAGCCGTGCGCTTGGCCAGGTCCAGAGACAGGGTATAATCCTCCCTCCGCTCCGAGACCCCCAGCCTTATCACCATGGGCGCTTTATCTTTGAGCGCACCGATATTGAAAGACGGGTTGTTGAGATTGAGTATCGAAAAACCCAGGGTATGGTTGCCGTCGGGCCTGAAGACGGCGCCCAGGTCCAGGGCCGCGCCGGAAGCGGAATCCCCTCCCGAGGAGGCCGCAGCCTGCAGTATCTTCAGGTTGGCGCCAAGGTCGAGCACCCCGGTGGCGCCCCTGCGCAGCTGCCAGGTGCCCCAGCCGAAGGAGATCGTTTTCTGCGTCAGGACGCCGCCGTCGTCCCTGTAAAGCCCGGCTATCGACAGGGTCCCCATCTTGCCGTAAGCCATGCGCGGGATCAGCGCCCAGACCCCGTAGGCCGCCAGGTCGGCCGGGCCCTGCGTGGTCCGCTTCGAGGAAAGGAAATTTCCGCCTGTTTCGAATTTGCGCACGGAGCCGGGCAGGGCCGGATTGCCGTAAAGGGAAAGCGGGTCCTCGAGGGCGGCCGCCTGCCCGCCGAAACCGGCCTGCCGCGCGCCGGCGGGAAGATCCTCGAAAACCGCCAGCGCCGGGACGGAGAGGGCGAACAAGGGCGCGGCGGCGCAGAGGCAGAGCAACAGCGAACGGCGGGCTTCCGCCATTTTGCGGCTTTGCGTTTTTGCGGCTTTGCGTCTAAACATTGCTCGTTCCTCCGGCTTCTACGGCTTTTTTCTTTTCCTCGGCGATATCGGAATAAAGCGCTATTTTCCCGCGGCCGTGCGACTTCACCCAGTAAAGCGCGTCGTCGGCTTTTTCAAGCAGGCCGTCCATGGAGGAGGCGTCCTGCGGGAAGGTGGACACCCCTATGCTCATGGTCACGCGCAGCTCCTTGGTCTTGGAAAAGGGCACGGGGATGCGCAGCTCGGAAAGCTCCTTACTGAGGCGTTCCGACAGGCGCTGGGCCTCGAGGCCGCTGGCCTGCGGCAGCAATATCAGGATCTCGTCCCCGCCGTAGCGGCAGGGGAAGTCTATCTTCCGCAAATTGGAGAGGATCACGCGCCCGACTTCCTTCAGCACCTTGTCGCCTATCTGGTGGCCGTAGGTGTCGTTGACTTCCTTGAAAAAGTCCACGTCGGCCCAGACTACGGCCAGCGGCTGCTTGAAGCGCTCCGCACGGTAGAACTCCTCCTGGAAGCGCTGGTTGAAATAGCGGCGCAGCGGCAGCTTGGTAAGCTCGTCGTAAAGGGAGAGCTCCTCGACCTTGTCGAAGAGGCGGGAATTGTCCACGGCCAGCGCTATCTGGCCGCCGAAGGATTTCAGCATGGCCAGCTCGGCCGGCTCTATGCGCAGCTGGCTGAGCAGATTATCCACTATCAGAAGCCCGATGGTCACGCCCTGCACGGCCAGCGGCATATAGAGCACGCAGTCTTTGTAGCGCTCCATGAAAGCCCCTGAGCTGCGCCCCAGCACGATATCCGCGAAGCGGTGCGCGCCGGCCTCCAGCGGGATCTCCTCGTAGGCGATGCTCTTTATCTGGCCGCGGATGTCGGAGGAAAGTTCCCCCTTCAGCTTGCGGTTCTTCTC
This sequence comes from uncultured Elusimicrobiaceae bacterium, assembly GCA_964622585.1. Taxonomy (GTDB): domain Bacteria; phylum Elusimicrobiota; class Elusimicrobia; order Elusimicrobiales; family UBA9959; genus UBA9959. The sequence goes on from CAZUQT010000247.1 coordinate 3,022, forward strand.
GTCTATCAAATAGAGGCGCACGCGGTCGAAGCCGAAATAGGTCTGGATGCCGGAGAGGATATGCTTGAAGCTGTCGCGCACGCGGAGCGCGGTGGCGAAGACCTCGGTCAGCTCGGTGATGGCGGCGACGTTCTTGTCGTACTTGCGGTGCAGCGCGAAAAATTCCGCCTTGAAATAGTCGCGCAGGAAGGAGCGTAAATAAGCGTCCGCCCGCGCGGCCTCGGCGGGCGAGAAGCGGCGCTTCCTGGGGGAGCGCTCCATGCGCACCAGCCCGAAGCAGGGGATCACGCTCAGCCCCCCGGCCGGGTCGCAGTAATCGAACCTGAAAGGCGAATAGAGGAAGCTCCCCCCCGGCGTCTTCGCCGTCACGGCGGCGAGCGTCTCCAGGGCGCGGGAGGCGGCGGAGCCTGGCCCCGGCCGAAGGGTCTCCTCGTGCTCGAAGGAAACGCCGGCGACGCGGCGCTGGCGAAGGCGGAGCAGGCCCGTTTTTTCATCGAACTCATAGAAAGAGGCCCCGTCCAGGGAGAACTGCTCCGTGACGGCCTCAAGGGCGGATTTCATGAAGGAATCGCGGCCTTCATAGATAGCCTGCGTGGGCTCGCAGGAAAATTTAACGCTCTTTTTCATCGGTCGTAACCAAAACAATGACTAATACAGCGACAGCAGATAATCCGCCTCGCCCTGCGCCATGATCAGCTCGCGCGTCAGGTCCTCGCGCTCGTAATCCCTGCGCGCTATCTTAAGCGACAGGTTCCACAGCGCCCGTTCCAGCAGCAGTTCGGCCGTGGGATAGACCATGATGTTCGGCATAAGCTCGGGCGCGGAAAAAAGCCGCCGGTAAACCGCCGCCTCTTTCTCGTCACCCAGCCGCTCCTCGAATACCGACTTCAGGCAGGGGAAGACCCCGAAGCTTTCCGCGAAGGCGGAGACGTTGCGCGGCTCCATGGCCCAGGCTACGAAGGCCGCCGCCGGCCCGTGGTCCTTCGCCGAGGCGGAGACCGCAAGATTGTAAACAAGCATAAGGCCGCCGCCCGAGGGGTAGCCGGGGTAGGGCAGCATCTTCAGGCCCGAGCGGCCCGAGCCTTGGATCTTCCGGGAGGAGATGACGAAGGCGCAGTCCTCGGCGGGGCGCGGGCCGTTCTCGAAGCGGTCCGGGCTGAAAAGTTCTATCTTGCCGCTGACGGCCAGCTCCAGCCAGTCCTCTATCCCGCCGGCGGTTTCTTCGCGGCTGAAAGTGGCCCTGTTGAAATCGTC
>CAZUQT010000248.1:0-4235 GCA_964622585.1 uncultured Elusimicrobiaceae bacterium
GCAAGATCTCCGGCCTCAAGCGCTTCAAGGAAGACGTGAAAGAAGTGGAGAAGGGGATAGAGTGCGGCATCCTTCTCGAAGGCTTCAAGGACTTCCGCGTAGGCGACCTGATAGAAGTTATAACCAAAGAGGAGCGCATCCGGCGTCTAGCGGCGCCGGGCGCTTAGGTCTATATGGGCGTAAAACGCAACCAGAGGCTTAAGGAGCTGTATCTCCAGGAGATCAGCGCGGCGATCAGGAATATCAACGGCATCAACGCCAACGGTATCCTGACGCTGACCGGGACAGAACTCACCAAGGACAGCAAGGTCCTTTATGTCTACTACTCCGTGCTCGGCACGGACGCTGAGCGCCAGCGCAAAGAGTTCCTTCTTAAGGCCAATTCCCGGGAGATACGCACGCAGCTCTTCAAGCGGCTGTGCGTCAAGAACGTCCCCGAGCTGGTCTTCAAGTTCGACGAGACGCCGGAGAAGGCCGCGCACATAGAGAACATATTCAAGCAGATACGCTCTGAAGAATGAAAACCCCGATGAGAACCCTGGACCTCGAGACCGAGTTCAAGCGTCTCGAGGACCTGATAGAGAATTCCGAGACGTTTTTCCTGTCCGGGCACCTTAACCCGGACGGGGACAGCATAGGCTCCATGCTGGCCATCGGCTCCGTCCTCAAGCGGCTTGGAAAGAAGGTTCGCATGTTCTCGCAGGACCCTGTTCCCGAGAACCTGCGCTTCCTCCCCCAGGCCAAAAGCATCCGCTCGCGTCTCCCCTCCGCTTCCGCCAAATTCGACGCCGCCATACTTCTGGAGTGCTCCAACCCGGCGCGCGGCGGCAACCTGGAACCGGTGCTGAAGCGGTCCGCCAAAGTGGTGAACATCGACCACCATAAGACTTCCGAATTTTACGGCGACATCAATATCGTCGAGCCTCATTCCTCCTCCACCGCCGAGATCGTCTACCGCCTTTTCTACAACATGAACGTGCACGTGACCAAGCGCGAGGCTGCCTGCCTTTATACCGGGATAGTCACGGACACCGGCCGCTTCCATTTTCCCGCCACCAGCCCGCGCACGCTGGAGGTGGCCTCCCGCCTGCTGGAGACCGGCTTCAAATTTTCCCGCGTCAACGACCTCCTTTACGCCACCAAGGCCTGCGAGGGGCTTAAGATCCTCGGCCGGGCGCTGGAAAGCCTGGAGCTGAAGGCCGGCGGCAAGCTCGCCGTGCTTACGCTTAAAGCTTCGGATTTCAAAGACCACGGGGCCCGCGCCGAGCATACGGAGAACGTGATAAATTTCGGCCTGATGCCCCCCGGCGTCAAGGCCGCCGTGATGTTCCGGGAGGAGCACGACCGCATCGGCGTGACCTTCCGCTCTCGCGGCCACCTGGATGTCAGCGCGGTGGCCAAGACCTTCGGCGGCGGCGGGCACCGCAACGCCTCCGGCTGCCGGATGAAGGGCTCCCTGCACGCGGCCCGTGAAAAAGTTATCTCCGTGCTTACGCGGCTTCTGACAGCCAAGCCATGATCCCCTCCCACCTGCAGCCTTCCGGCCTGTTCCTTTTCGACAAGCCGAAGGGAATAACTTCGCACGACGCGGTAGAACTGCTGCGCGCCAAACTTTCCATCAAAAAAATAGGCCATACCGGCACGCTGGACCCCATGGCTACGGGGCTGCTGATCTTTATGGTCGGCTCCGCCACCTCGGGCCAGTCCGCGATGCAGGGCCTGGCCAAGATCTACGGCGGGACCATTATGTTCGGCGCTGAAACGGATACCTGGGACGCCGAGGGCAAAGTGACGGCGGAGGCTCCAGTCCCGGAATTGGGAGAGGAAGCCGTTAAAAAGGCCGTCGAGGCTTTCAACGGGAAGATAATCCAGCAGATCCCGCCTTATTCCGCCGTCCGTATGAACGGCAGGCATATGTATAAGCTGGCCCGCGCCAACCAGGTCATGCCGGAGGTTAAGCGGGAAGTTGTGGTCCGCTGGATCTCCTGGGCGGTAAGGTCCCCGGCGCTCGATTTCGAGATAGATTGCTCCGGCGGAACCTATGTGCGCTCGGTGGCCCATGAAATGGGCCGCGCGCTAGGCTCCAGGGCCCATCTTTCGGTGCTTCGCCGCCTGTCTATCGGGGCCTGGAGCGTCAAAGACTCCATTACCGCGGCGGAACTCGCGGCTATGCCGCGCGAAGCCGCCCTGGCGAGATTGCTCCCGGTGACTGGTGCCGCTCATGCGTAACTTCCTGGCTATAGGAACTTATGACGGCGTCCACCTCGGGCACCGCAAGATAATAGGTGCGGCCGTGCGCGAGGCCGGTCGCCTCGGCATGGAGAGCCGGGTGGTTTATTTCCCCCGCCCTCCAAAATTCTTTTTCTCCGGCGAAACCGCGAATTGTCTTATTACTCTTCCTGAGGAGCGCGAGAAGCTGATCAATGATATGGGCGTCGGGTCGGTGGAGCCAATTCATTTCGATCCCGCTCTTTCCTCGATGACCGCCGACGAGTTCTTTTCGCGCGTTATCCTGGTAAAGTACAAAGCCGGCGGCCTCTGCGTGGGTCCGGATTTCGCCGTCGGACGGGGCCGTGAAGGCCATCTTGATTATCTTAAATGCGCAAGCGCGGAAGCGGGGATAGCTTTCAAATCCGTTCCTTTCGCCCGCCGCGGCGGTCACAAAATTTCTTCAAGTCTTATCCGCGCCCACCTGCGCGCCGGCGCGGTGGAGGAAGCTAACCACTGCCTGGGCTGGACTTACACCGTAAGTGGTCCTGTGATTAAAGGCGCCGGCCTGGGCCGCAAGATCGGCTTCCCGACGGCGAATATCGGCGCGCACCCCGCAAAGATCCTCCCCCCCGGCATCTTCGCCGCCAAGGTAAAGATCGGCCGCGAAACTTTCAAAGCCGTCCTGAACGTAGGCCGCCGCCCGACGGTAGACACCCTCGACTGCAAAATGGTCCTCGAAGCCCACCTCCTCGATTTCTCCCGCATGATCTACGGCAAAACCATCGAAGTCTCTTTCTTAAAACACATCCGCCCCGAACGCAAATTCCACTCCCTCGACTCCCTGGTCCTCCACATAAAAACAGACATTTCCGCTGCGCGCAGATTCTTCAAATAGTAAGACCGCGAGATGTAAAGTCGGGGCGGCAAGGGTATGGGCCCGTCGCTCACGGGCTCTCGCACACCGTGCTCGGCCCTCCTCTCTCGGCCTCGTCGCTTACGCAAGCCTCGGCCTCCGAGAGGTCGCTCAGAACCCATGCCCTTGCCGCCCGCTCCAGGCAGGAAATTGTTTATACATGAACGGCAAAAAAGAGAAAAATATAAAACAGTCCCAGTCCGTAATAGGGCTTGGGGTGGATATTGTGGAGGTTTCGCGGGTGCGCGTGATGGCGGAGCGCAGCCCGGGGTTTTTGGAAAGATTTTTTACGGAGGGGGAGCTGGCTTATTCGATGAAGAGCAAGAATAAGTATGAGCGTCTCGCGGCGCGGTTCGCGGTGAAGGAAGCTGTTATCAAGGCGCTGGACGATAAAAGGCTGGCTCTTAAGAGCATCGAGGTGGAGAATACGGCCAGCGGCCGGCCCCAGGCGACTGTAAAGGGCCGACCGGGGGCGCGGCTGCTAGTTTCTATTTCGCATACGAGCAAGTATGCCGTGGCTTCCGTTATAGCTTTCGGCTGAACCTGGTCATGAAAATTTCATCTATCTCGCCTAGTTTTTTAAAGCCGCTGCTGCCGGCGCGGCGGAAGGATTCCCATAAGGGGGATTATGGACGGGTGCTGGTGGTGGCCGGTTCGCGGGGGATGGCCGGGGCGGCCGTGCTCGCGGCGCGGGCGGCGCTCAAGTCCGGCGCCGGGTTGGTCACTGTGGCTTGCCCGGAGAGCGAAAGAAAAACTATAGCCTGCGCCCTGCCGGAGGCGATGACTTTCGGCGCCGATTGTTCCGGCGGAGCTTTCACGGTGAAAGCGGCCGCTCAGGTGGCGGCTTTCGCCAGGCTGAAAAAAATAGACTTGCTGCTTATCGGCCCTGGCCTGGGTTCTTCCAAGGGGGCGCGCGCTTTCGCGGTTAAGCTCCTCGGTTCCCTGGCCATCCCGGCCGTGGCCGACGCCGACGCGCTGAACGCTTTGGCCGGCGCGGGGTGGTCCCGGTTTAAATTCGCAACTTCACCGCTTATACTTACGCCCCATCCGGGGGAAGCGGAGCGGCTGCTCGGCGGGAAGATAAAGGACCGGCCTTCGGCGGCCGCGGATC
>CAZUQT010000249.1:0-4147 GCA_964622585.1 uncultured Elusimicrobiaceae bacterium
AAACTGGGCTGCCCGGTGCACGCGAGCATCTCCGGTACGGTCGGCAAGGTCAATGAAAAATACGTAGAGATAATCGCTTAAGGGTTATTATGTTAAACGCAATCGGCGGGGTTGAACTCTCGAGCGTGGCTAAGGGTCTGGAAGCGGCCGACGCCATGCTTAAAACATCGAATATAAAGCTGCTGCTTTCGCGCTCCATCTGCCCGGGCAAGTACATCATCCTGCTGGCCGGCGATGTGGGCGACGTGAACGCCGCCGTGGAAGCCGGAACCTCGAAGGCCGCTCACGCTCTTGTGGACAGTTTCGTGATCGCCAATATCCACCCCGACGTCTTTCCGGCCATTGCGGGAACCACCGTGGTGGAAGGGCTTGAGGCCCTCGGAATAATCGAGGCTTTCTCCGTCTCAGCCCTGGTAGAGGCCGCCGACGCCGCCGTAAAAGCCGCGCCAGTGAAACTTCTTGAGATCCGCCTCGCCATGGCCCTTGGCGGGAAAGCTTTCGTCACCCTGACCGGCTCCGTGGCCGCCGCCGAAACCGCCGTGGCGGCCGGCGCCGCCGTGGTCGCCAAAAAAGGCCTGCTGGTGGAAAAAGTAGTCATCCCCCAGCCCAGGCAGGAGCTCCTCAGGGAGATAATTTAAGTCCTACGGACACTTGACAATCTTCCAGGGGGAATGTATACTCAATGTAGATACATTCGGAGGGCGTTATGACAACTATAGTTCAAAAATGGGGAAACAGCCTGGCGCTGCGCATTCCAAGCGCGCTGGCTAAGGATATTCATTTGCATCAGGGCTCGATGGTCGATGTGGCGATCATAGAAGGCGAGATGGTGGTGAAGCCCCAAAAAAAGTCCAAAGTCTCTCTCTCGCAGATGCTTAAAGGCATCACCAGGAACAACCGTCACTCCGAGCAGAATAGCAATGGCCCGGCGGGCCGGGAAATATTCTAATGTCCCATCCTTATTGCCCAAAGCGGGGCGATATTGTCTGGCTGTCCTTTGCTCCACAGGCTGGTCACGAGCAGGCGGGTCACAGGCCGGCTTTGACTCTTTCTCCCGAAGCCTATAACCGGAAAGCCGGCCTCGCTCTCTTCTGCCCAATAACTTCCCAAGTCAAAGGCTATCCATTCGAAGTCCCTCTCCCTTCCGGTCTAAAAGCTTCCGGAGTCATCCTTGCCGATCAGGTTAAAAGTCTCGATTGGCAGGCCAGGGAGTCACAATTCTGCTGCCGGCTTCCAGGCGCGGCCTTGTCGGAAGTCTTAAAAAAACTCAGCGTTTTATTAGACGATTGATAACGGATATTCCTGGTACTTATCTGGGGCTCCCTTGTTCCTTCGCGGGAAGGCGGTCGCAGTTTCTTTAGTGTTTGCTCAGGCGGAATTTATGAACAATTACGAGATGTTCGCCGATTTTTATGACGATATGATGGGAGACCGCTCCCGGAATGTGGGGATTGTGGAGGGCTTGATAAAGAAGGGCAGTCCGAAAGCATACACGGTGCTGGAGCTGGCCTGCGGAACGGGCGCGATATTAAAGGGGCTTTCAGGCGAGTATAAAGTGAGCGGGCTGGACATTTCAAAAGCGATGCTTGTAAAGGCCAGAAGGAAACTTCCTCGGGCTAAGTTTTATACGCAAAGCATGGCAGGGTTCAGTATTAATGAAAAGTTCGACGTCATACTCTGCCTGTTCGACTCGATAAACCACCTATTAACCCTGAATGAGTGGAAAAAAGTCTTTGTTAGCGCGGAAAAACACCTGAACAAAGACGGGCTTTTCATTTTCGATATGAATACGCAGGAGAAACTTGGAATACTAAGTTCTTCTCGTCCGTCAGTCGTCAGGTCAGGCAGGGACATGACCATAATGGATGTTACTTCCCCTGGTGGGCGGTTGACTGACTGGAAGATAACGGTTTTTGAACATGTAAAGAAAAATGTCTATAAACGCCATGAGGAAACTATCCGCGAAACTTCCTTTGCCGCAGAGACAGTAAAGAAGGTCCTGTCCGGGATATTTGTTGAAGTTAAGACGATGGCAGCAGAGGAAGATCGGAACAAATCAGGACCAGGCCGCATTTACTTCAACTGCCGGAAAAAATGAGTGTTTTCAAACCAGCGGCAGTGGGCAGTTATTCTTGAGCCGGTCAGTCCATAAAGCGCATTGCTGGACGGCGACTACTGCTAAGCCTCAAGATTTGTATAATATTTTTATTATTAACTAGGAGACCTAACAAAATGGCTTCGAACAAACGGACACCCCTTATTGCAGGTAACTGGAAGATGCATTTGACCTCGAAAGAGGCCGCGGACCTGGCCGCCGCCATAAAGAAAGGGCTCGATCCCGATCTTAAGCACGAAGTTCTCCTGGCTCCCGGTTTTACCTGCCTGCACGCCGTAAAGTCCGCCCTGGCCGGTTCCAAAGTTTTCCTCTCCTCGCAGGACGTGGCCTGGGAAGAAAAAGGCGCTTTCACCGGGGCCGTTTCCCCGTCGCAGATAATTGACGCGGGCTGCACTCACGCTATCATCGGCCATTCCGAGCGCCGCAAGATCTTCCTCGAGACGGACGAAGTCATAAACAAGAAAGTGAAAGCCGCCATCAAGGCCAATCTCGTGCCCGTGCTCTGCATAGGCGAAACCCTCGAGGAGCGCGAGAGCCAGAGAACCTACCGCGTGCTCGAGACCCAGCTCAACGGAGCTTTCGCGGGTATCACCGCCGCCGAGGCTTCCAAAGTCGTCATCGCCTACGAGCCCGTCTGGGCCATCGGCACCGGCAAGACCGCCACGCCCGACCAGGCGCAGGACGCCCATGTTTTCGTGCGCAAACAGATGGAGCGCATTTACGGTCAGCCCTACGCCGAGGCCGTGCGCGTGCTTTACGGCGGTTCGGTGAAAGCCGATAACGTAGACGAACTTATGGCCCAGCCCGATATCGACGGAGCGCTGGTGGGCGGCGAGAGCCTTAAGGCCGACAAGTTCCTGCGCGTCATACATTTCCAGGCGGTGTTTAGCAGATAAAATGGACGAGAAGCTGCTGAAAGAAATACTCGAGGACCTGAAGCTCCGGCAGGAGCGTTCGGCTCTGGCCGTCCCCGTGGGCATCTCCAACCGGCACGTGCACCTGACAAAAGAGGATTTCAAGACCCTGTTCGGAGCGGAAGCCGAAGACACGCAGCTCAAAGCGGTGAAACAGCCCGGACAGTACGCCTGCAATGAGCGGGTTACCGTGGAGGGGCCCAAGGGTGTCCTCAAGGACGTCCGGATGATAGGGCCGTACCGGAAATACAGCCAGGTGGAAGTTTCTCTGGGCGACGCGCGCCGCCTGGGCGTGGAGCCGCCTATACGCGACTCCGGCAAGCTGGAGAATTCTCCGGGCATCAGGCTCTCGGGGCCGAAAGGCTCGGTCGCTATCAGGCAGGGCCTGATCCTGTCCAAGCGGCATATCCATTTTAACGTGAAAGAAGGCGCTTCGTACAAAGTAAAGGACGGCCAGGAAGTGCGCGTGCTCTGCGGCCGCGGCACGGAGCGCGAGACGATTTACGAAAGGGTGCTCTGCCGCGTTTCCGACGCTTACTCGCTGGAGCTGCACCTCGACGTGGAAGAAGCCAATGCCGCCGGCCTCAGGAACGGCGACGGGGCGTACATAGTCTGAAATTTCGGTAATTTGATCAGCAGTTCTACAGGAGGATACAATGGACGCACTTGGAATGATAGAGACGAAGGGCCTCGTGGCCTGCGTGGAAGCGGCCGACGCCGCCGTGAAAGCCGCCAACGTTAAGATCGTCGGCTACGAGAAGGTCGGTTCCGGGCTGGTGACCATCCTTTTCAGGGGCGAAGTCGCCGCCTGCCGCGCCGCCTGCGATTCCGGCGCCGCCGCCGCCCAGAAAGTCGGGGAGCTTGTGAGCGTGCACGTGATACCGCAGCCCCACGGCGACCTTGAAGGCAAGCTGCCGATAAGCGAAGCGAAGAAAAAATAATCGGGAGTCGGGAATCGGGAGTCGGGAATCGGCGGAAACTGCATTTCAGTTCCTCTGGATCTTCGATTCTCGATCCTCGATACTTGATTCTCGATTGTTTTTGGAGGATTTATGCTATTCGCACGAGTGGTTGGTAATGTGGTCTGCACCCGCAAGGACGACAAGCTTGTGGGCAC
>CAZUQT010000250.1:0-4147 GCA_964622585.1 uncultured Elusimicrobiaceae bacterium
CGTGCTGCTGGGCGTGGAACTGGCCACCACCCCCAACGAGCTCACCCGCCTCTGCATCCGCGGCGGCCTCAACGCGCAGCAGATGAGCGACGGCCTGGGCGGCCTCTCGATAGGGCTCGGCGCCACGCTGCACTTCTTCAGCCTGGACTACGCTTACGCCCCGATGGGGGAGCTGGGAACCACCCACCGCATCTCGCTCACTTTCGATTTCCCTTTCCGCAGCCCGATCTTCCAGCGCCGCGACCGCACGGTCTTCACCAAGATGAAGGGCGTCTCGTTCAAATAAAGAACAGCCAGCTTCGGTTGACACTCCACGGCAAATAATATAGATTGTTAGCCGGAATTACCCGCGGGAACGGGGGCCGGAACGGCGCTGTCCGCCGCAGATTTACAGCACTCAGCAGCATCGCTATCGCAGATATGGAGCACTATGAAAAAAATGAAAAAGACGGTAAAAAAAGCGGCGGTAAAAAAAGCCCCCGTTAAAAAAGCGGCCAAAATACTATCGGCGCCCCACCGGCCCCCGGCCGCAAAAGCGGCCCAGGCCTCCGCGCCTAAAAAGACCCCGGCGTCCGAGGCGCTCACAAAAGCCGAACTGGCCGAGATCGCGTCCGGCCTCAGCGAAATGAAGACGGACATAGCCAAGAACGTAGAGGACAAGAAGAACCTGGACCTGCTCGAGCCCGAAGTGGGGGACTCCATCGACCAGGCCACGCAGAGCCTGGATAAGGAGATCCTGTTCGAGCTTTCCGACAATGAGCGGAAGATCCTGCGCGACATAGAAGCGGCCCTGCGCAAGATGGAAAAGGGGACCTACGGCCTCTGCGAGCACTGCAAGAATATCATAGAGAAGAAGCGCATCAAGGCGCTGCCTTCGGCCCGCTACTGCATGACCTGCCAGAGCGGCTCCGAAAAGAACAGGGTATAAGCCGGAAGCCGAACCGGTTAAAAAGAAAGCCCCGCGCTTACCGCGCGGGGCTTTTCATTTGCCGGGGCCGGGGACCCCGGCGGACGGCTTTTATTGGAGAAGGGGCGGCTCGGGGGCGTCCACCCTGGACTGGATACGGACATCGGTCTTTCGCCAGTTCCTTGCCTTGGCCGTTATCTGGAACCTGCGGCCGTTAGAGGAGATTATAAGTGTGTCAGGCGCGAGGGTCTCGAAAAGCTCGGACCTGACGGCGTTAACGTTGCCGGTGAGGTCCGCCAGCTTGCGCAGGTCGTTCGTGTAATGGCCTTCCCTCTTCATGTATATTTCCTCCAGGGTGGCCAGCTTGGCGATAGTGCGGTGCGCCGCCAGCACCTGCTTTTTCTCGGCGGGCGTAACCTTAAGCACCGTATTGTTCAGCCAGGTCCCGGTAAGAATTATCATCATGCCCCAGGAGAAAGCCAGGACGATGCCGTTGCCCCAGTCGCTGCGCTCCCTGATGCTTACGACGCGGCTTCCCGCGGCGAAATCGTGCAGCGCCCTCTTGTCTTTGGTCCACAGCGCCATCAGGTAGCCCAGGTTAAAAGTGGCGGAGCTCAGAAAATAAGCCGCGGCCCTGATAAAGGCCTTGCGCAGCGGGAGATCGCCCCCGTCGCTGGCCTTTACCCGGATGTTCAGCAGGTACTTGCCCAGCGTGGCGCGGCCGCCGCTGGATAAAATAGTTTCATAAACGATATAGAGACCTATCCAGAGGAACTTCCAGAGCCACTCATTGCCAGTGGTATAGGTTAAAAGCCCGGCCTTGACGGCGGGCTTGAACGTCGCCGAGGCGGCCAGCACGAAAGGGAGGGCGTCCACCACATAAGCCACGAAGCGCTCGTTGAACCCGGCCGGAACCGGGCCCTCCTCGCCGAGAAAAGAGTCGTCTTCCTGCCCGGGTATTTCCGGCAGCGGCCTGATATTAAAATCGTTGTTTTCCATTATCAACCCCATCTGTCCGCGATCTATCTGGAAGCGTCCTGCCTTTTAATTATATCAACTTCGCGAAGTATTTGAATACCCCTCGCAAAATTGTTTTAATATCTATACATATGTGCAGAATAACCGCGGTCCTGTCTTCCCGCCCGGCCTCAAGCCGGGACCTGCTTTACGGGAACAAGAAAAGCCTGCTCGCGCAGGCTGACGCCGTGGAAGGGAGATTCCAGGACGACGGCTGGGGGATAGGCTTTTTCCGCGCCCGGAAACCCGTCGTGGTCAAGAGCCCGGGTGCCGCGCGCCTTGAAAAGCCCGCTTTTGAAGCGGCCGCCGACGCCGCTCTTTCCCGGATCACCGTCGCCCATCTCCGGGACGCCTCCAACCCCTCGGGCCTGCCGAAGGCCAGCCTTATCTCCAGGAACAACACCCAGCCCTTCTCGGCGGGGGGCCTGGTCTTCGCGCACAACGGGACCCTGTTCATAAAGGACGAGATCCGCGCGCTGCTGGGCAAGTACGCCTCCAAAGTGAAAGGCGCCAACGACTCGGAAGTTCTTTTCTGGCAGATAATGAAAATGCTGGACGCCTGCGGCTCCCCGGAAGCCGCGCTGGAAATGGCCCTGGACGAGATCCTGACGGTCTGGAGTTCCGCCAAAAAGAACCGCCCGGAGCTGAAGGCCCCCTACCGCGGCCTCAACCTCTTCCTCGCCTCGGCCGACAGCCTTACCGTCCTCTGCCATTACCAGCTGAAAAAAGAAGGGGGCAAAGGCGCGCTGCTTACCCCGGGCTGGGAATTCGGCCGGGTCGCCTGGCGCCGGGAGAAGGACAGGGTAGTGTTTTCAAGCGAACCGGCGGACGCCGGCGGCTGGAAAAAGATGGACGACCCGGAAATAGCGCGCGCGGAAATTAGCGGGGGGAAGCTGCGGCTTAGCTTTAAAAGGATCACACTATGAAATGGATTTTGATGGTTCTTATTTTTCTCGCCGGCGTCTTCTACCTGGTGAACCAGAACAAGAACGAGGCGAAAAAGAAAGAGATGCTGCAGCTGGCGAAAAAGGACGAGATCACCGCCCTGCCGGACCCGACCCTGCCCGTAAAGCCGGAGAAAGTCTACCTCATAAAGTTCTCCATGGAGACCCTCAAGACCCTGCGCGGCCTTACGCAGGACTCCAACGAAAAGGTGCGCTTCGCCGCGGCCGAGCTGCTCTGGCAGCTGCAGGACGAGAGCGCCCCCGGAGTGGTAAAAGCCATGTTCGAGAACGAGACCGAGCTCTTCGTGAAAAAAAGCCTCATAACCATGCTTTCCAAGGACAAGACCAAGCTCAGCCTGGCCCTGCTCACCGAGGGGCTCAAGGACTACGACAAGGAAACCCGCCTGGCCGCGATCACGGCCATAGGCACTTTTTCCAACAAGGAAGCCATCCCGGCCCTGAAGCCCGCTCTGCAGGACTACGACGAGGAAGTAAGGCTCAAAGCCCTCGAGGCCGTGAACCGCATCCGCCTGGACATCGAGGCGCACAAAGAGCAGCAGCTGCGCGAGCTGGATTCCAAGCCCCTCTTCCGGATAGAGTAGCGGGCGGCCCGGCTTGACAAAAAAATCCCGTTTTTTTTAAAATTTTCAGACTGCGGGCTGTCGCCCTGAACCGCCCGGAAAAAACCGAAGAAAACAAGGACCAACCTATGGACTCGGAAATCTCTAAACTGAACCAGAAAATTCAGCAGGACGCGCTTTTCATCCAGGACCTGCGCAAGGAACTGGCCAAGGTGGTGGTCGGCCAGGAGGACCTTATAAACGGCCTCCTCGTCGGGCTTATAGCCAACGGCCACGTGCTGGTGGAGGGCGTGCCCGGCCTGGCCAAGACGCTGACCATAAAAACGCTGGCCCAGGCGATCTCGTCCACCTTCCAGCGCATACAGTTCACGCCGGACCTGCTGCCCGCCGACATCACCGGCACGCTGATCTTCAACCCGAAGGAAGGAACCTTCTCGGTGCGCAAAGGTCCCATCTTCGCCAATATCCTGCTCGCCGACGAGATCAACCGCGCCCCGGCCAAGGTGCAGAGCGCGCTGCTGGAAGCCATGCAGGAGCGGCAGGTGACCATCGCCGACACCACCTTCAAGCTGCCCGACCTCTTCATGGTGCTGGCCACCCAGAACCCCATAGAGCAGGAAGGCACCTACCCGCTGCCCGAAGCCCAGGTGGACCGCTTCATGCTGAAGATCAACATCACCTATCCCACCAAGCAGGAG
>CAZUQT010000251.1:0-2896 GCA_964622585.1 uncultured Elusimicrobiaceae bacterium
GGGAAGAGTTGTGAGTGGCGGGATGTCGTTGCTGCCTGTGTTTGAGTTCCCTTTTCTAGCAACAGTTTAGCAAAATTGACATTGGCGGCGTGCCCGGGCCGCTCGGCTTCTATATGTATGTCTTTCAGCGGCAGTCCGGCCAGGGCCAGGTCCCCTATGAGGTCCAGCAGTTTATGGCGGGCGAATTCGTCGGGGAAGCGCAGGCCGTCTTTCGCCATTATCTCTTTTTCGCCTATGACTACCGCGTTCTCGAGCGAGCCGCCCAGGGCGAGGCCGGCGGCCTTCAGGGCCTCGATCTCGTGGGTGAAACCGAAGGTCCTTGCCGGCGCCACGAGCTCGAGGTAGGCTTCGGGGGTCAGCGTGAATTCCACTTCCTGCCTCCCCACCAGAGCGTGCGGGTAATCGTAGGTCAGCTTGAAAGATACGCCCCGGGAGGGGCGGGCCGAATAGCTGATGTCGCCTTTGGTCATTTCGACCCTGGCGGAGAGCTTGAGTTCTCTCCTCTCCTGTCCGGGCTTTTCGAGCAGGCCGGCCTTAAGGAGCGCGGCGGCGAAGGGCAGCGCCGACCCGTCGGCGGCGGGCGGCTCTTCCCCGCTTATCTCTATATCGAGGTCGTCGATCCCGAGCCCGGCCGCGGCCGAAAGCAGATGCTCGACGGTATAAATAGTGCTTTTCCCGTCGCTGATATTGGTCCCGCGCGCCGTCCCCGCCACCTTATCCAGCCGCGCCGGCAGCGGCTCCGTGAAAACGTCGCTGATAAACCGGAACCCCGTAGCCCCGTCCGCAGGCAAAAAAGTAACGCGCGCAGCCTTCCCCTTATGCAGGCCGATGCCTTCAATAGTCGCAGGAACTTTGATAGTTGTTCTCATTTAAATATAAGAGCCGCGAGATGCGAAGTCGGGGGCCTGGCAAGGGTATGGGCATCGCCGGGCACGGGCTCTCGCACACCGTGCTCGGCCCTCCTCTCTCGGCCTCCGCTCTTACGTAAGCTCCGGCCTCCGAGAAGGCCCGTCGAACCCATACCCTTGCCACCCCTCCGTTCAATTTATGCGTCAGCTCGTTTTTCTTTTCAATAGAGCTATCTGGGTGGAGACCGCGGGCGCAGGGTTAGCAAAAGCCCGTCGGAGAGCGAGGCTTGCGTAAGCGCCGAGCTCGAGACCGGCAGGCGCGCGCACGGTGTGCGCGACGCCGGTTTTGCGTTCCTGCGCCCACGGTAGGCCGCCCAGCCGCTCTTTGCTAATTTAGAAAGACCTTAGATACCGAGCTTCTTCTGTATCTTATGGATCGCCTTGTGCATCTCGGGGAGCTTGCCGAGGAGGGCTTCTATTTTCATGGCCAGGAGGCGGGGACGCGCGAGGTGGCCGAAGACTATCTGGTTCGGCGGCAAATTGGTCATGACGCCGGTCCTGCCCATCACTACGGAATTGTCGCCGATGGTCACGTGGTCGGAGATCGCGCTTTGGCCGCCGATGATGACATTGTCGCCGAGAACGGCGGAGCCCGCCATGCCGGCCTCGGCCATTATCAGGCAGTGCTTGCCGGTCTTGACATTGTGCGCGATGTGGACTAAATTGTCGATCTTGGTCCCGCCGCCTATTACGGTGGTCTCGAGGGCGGCGCGGTCTATGGTCGTGTTCGCGCCGATCTCCACCCTGCCTTCGACGATGACCTTGCCGATCTGCGGGATCTTTTCATGCGTCCCGCGCGGAGAGATGTAGCCGTAGCCGTCGGAGCCTATCACCGCGCCGGCGTGGATTATGACTTCCGCCCCTATCTCGCAGGCGTCCATGATCTTAACGCCGGGGTAGAGCCTGGTCGCGCGCCCGACTTTCGCGTTCCGGCCTATATAGCACTGCGCGCCTATGACCGCCCCGTCGGAGACCTCGGCCCCGTCCTCTATAACGGCCATGGGTCCGACGTGGACGTCCTTGCCGAGGCTGGCCGAAGAGGAGACGAAAGCCGAGGGGTGTATTCCGGGCGCGGGCAGCGGGCGGACTTCTTTCTCTATCAGGCGCAGCGCAAGCATAAAGGCGTATTTCGGATTTTTCGTGAAGACCAAAGAGCCGGCAAAACCCTTGAAAGCTTCTTCCGAACCGCGCGGGGCCAGCAGGCAGCCCGCTTTTGACAGCATGGCGGCGGCCGCATGGGCGGGGTCGGCGAGGAAGGTCAGGTCGGAGGGGCCCGCCTTGTCCAGCGGCGCCGCGCCGGAGACTGGCCGCGCGCCGTCGCCGACCAGGTCTCCCTCGGCCAGCTTGGCTATGTCGTTTGCGGTAAGCTTCATAAACCGTTTTCCTCGAGCTTCTTAAGCAGTTTGGCGGTGAGGTCTACCGCTTTCTGGCCGAACAGGATATTGCGCTTGTCGATTATCACGCTGACCTCTTCTTTTATCGCCAGCTCTTTCAGCGCTACGTAGATGCGGCCCAAAAGCATTTCGTTCCTGCGGCTTTCCTGCTCCAGCAGCTCTTTCTCCGTCTGGCGCTGGAAGAGGCGCAGCTCCTCTTCCTTGGAGGACAATTCCGTCTCCTTTTTTGCCAGCACCGCGTCGATATCCGCCACCGAGGTGGAGACAGAAAATTTAAAATGCGAAACGGGGACTTTGGCTACCCCGGGCATGTCTATCCCGTCCATGCCCGGCAGCGAGATCATTGCGGGTTGCGGCGCCGGTTGGGGCGCCGCTTCCTGAGGCTTGGCGGTTCCGCTGGAAGTCTGCACGCTTCCGGTGGAAACCTGCACCGCTTCGGTGGAGGCCTGTACCGCCAGGGCGGCGGCCTGCGCGGCCTGCGCTGCGGCCTGCGCGGCCGTCGCGGCCGCGGCGTCCGCCACGCTGCGCTGCGTTTCCAGGAGCGAGGGCAGCGTCAGGGCGAACTCGCGCTCCTGGCGCAGGTTGGCTATCCCC
>CAZUQT010000251.1:2906-4133 GCA_964622585.1 uncultured Elusimicrobiaceae bacterium
GCCGGGCCCAATGGTTGAGGCCTGGGGCAGCTGAAAACTGACGGCAGCGATCGGTTTGCGGTCCTCGGGAACCGCGGAGATATCGGCTTCCATATAGTACGGGAATGAAAATGCGGCGGCAGGAAATGGCAATGCAAAACTGCGGAGTGCGGAATATGCCGCGGCGCAGGCCCTGAAGTGGCACGGACGGCTGGCCCGCTGATCCCGGCACCCAGGCAGCGCGGAGCCAGGAATTCCTCGCGGGCGCCGGTGGTGCCCGAATACTCCTTAAAGACGCGGTCGATGTCCACGTAGCCGACGGTGCCGGACTCGCCGCGGTTCTCTTCCAGCAGCAGCTCCAGCGCGCCGGCGTTAAGAGCGGGCAAAGCCAAAAGAACGATGAAAAAAAGTTTTTTCATAAATAAAAAGCCGCTGACTCCCGGCCGATCCTCCAGTTTTCCTGTCCTCTAAAAGAGGTTGCCCAGCGTGAAGTAAATGTCCGAGCGCTGCTCGCCGTCCTTGTGGTTGAAGCCGTAGCCCCAGTCCAGCCGGATCGGGAACGCCGGCGTTGTAAAGCGGATGCCGAAGCCGGCGCCGGCCTTCAGGTCGCGCGTGTGCGTGCCGAAGCGGCCGCTGATATTGTCGAAACCGTCCCACGAGTTGCCGATGTCGAAAAAGAAAGCCCACTGCACTATAGTGCGGCGGCGCTCGCGGGCCAGGGGGAACTTGAACTCGATGTTCATCACGTCGTAGACGCGGCCGCCGTTGAGCGGGCCGATCTGGCCGTTTCTGGAGTAGCCGCGCACCGTTTCGGCACCGCCGAGGAAGTAGCGCTCGTAGACGGGTACCTTGCTGGTCTTGCCGAAGCGGTCCACGAAGCCGAAGCGGTTGCCGATGGCGAGCACGAACGGGTAATCCTCGATGGAGAACAACTTCAGGTTGTAGCTGGTGGAGAGCGTGGGCTTGTAGTAGTTTACGTCGCCTTGCAGCGGGCCGCCGGCGAAATCCACTCCGATGGAAAGCTTGGCGCCGCGGGTTGGATCCCGGACATTGTCGCGCGTGTCGCGGGCGAACTCTACGTAGATAGAGGAGGTGACGCTCGTGCCCTCCTTCAGCTCGCCGCGGTACAGTTTGTCCACGTCGTTGATGCGCACCTTCTCGTAGGTATAGGCCGTGGTCAGTTTGTACTTGTCGTCCTGGAAGCGCGGGCCCAGCGTGACCTTGCCGCCGGTGCGGCGCTCGGTATAG
>CAZUQT010000252.1:0-4120 GCA_964622585.1 uncultured Elusimicrobiaceae bacterium
AATTATAGCCCGCTTCACGTCCACCAAATTAAAAAACCCCTTGCGGGGTTTTTTAATTTGGTGGACGTGACAGGGATCGAACCTGCGACCTCCTCGTTGCTCACTCGTCCTCGGAGCCTGCTGGCTCCTGCGCCTCGTTCGCGACGCAAGCCACCGACCAATCCTTTCAGCATGACCAATCAAAAACCCCCTTGCGGGGGTTTAAGATTGGTGGACGTGACAGGGATCGAACCTGCGACCTCCTCGTTGCGAACGAGGCGCTCTCCCAACTGAGCTACACGCCCAAAACCGTTTTAACTTAACTTGAGGGGATCGAACCTGCGACCTCCTCGTTGCTCACTTCGGGCTCGTCGGCCTGGTGGCCTCCAGCGCCCTGCGGGCGCTCTCCCAACTGAGCTACACGCCCAAAACTGTTTTTGACCTACTGCTGGTCTTTTGCCGCCTGCTCCACTCTGCGCTTGGCTCTCTTGTGATCCTCGAAATTCGAGTTAAAAATGTGCTTCCCTTTCCTGTCCGCCACGAAATATAGCGCGTCCAGGTTAGCCGGGGACAGCGTTGCGGCTATAGAACTGAAGCCCGGGTTGCAGATAGGGCCCGGGGGCAGGCCGCCTACCACATAAGTATTGTAGGGGGACTTGAACTTCAGGTCCTTGTAAGTAAGCGCCTTTTTCCAGTAGCCCAGCGCGTACTGCGTGGTCGGATCGGCCTCCAGCGGCATCCCTCTGCGGTAGCGGTTTATGTAAACCGCCGCGATAAGGGGGCGCTCGCTGTCGTCCACCGCCTCGCGCTCGACTATCGAGGCGATGATCAGCGTTTTGCGCTCATCCAGACCCTGCGAAAAACCTTTAGAGAACAGCGGAACTATCTGCCGGTCGAATTCAGATTTTAGCAAATTAACAACTTCCTGTGGCAGCATATTTTTTTTAAGGTGGTAGGTAGAGGGGAAAAGATAACCCTCGAGATTTTGCGCCCGGGCCAGTTCCAGGAACTGGGCGGCGGGAACTACGCCGTTAGCCTCGAGCCTCTCGGCTATCTGCTCCATGCGCCAGCCTTCGGGAATAACGACGCGTACTGTGCTTACATAGGTGCTGTGGGTAAGCCTCCAGAGCGCTTCCTCCGCCGACATGCGCTCCCGGAGCGCGTATTCGCCCGGCATCAGGCGCTTGCCGGTGCCGGTAACCTTCACCAGCACCCTGAACCAGGTGGAACTTATTATCACGCCCGCGCGCTTAAGCTCCGCGGCGGCCTTACCCGCCCCGGCGCCCTCGGGTATCGACACCTTTACCGGCCGGCCGGGCCAGAAAAAATAAAGCGACAGCAGGACCAGGCAAGACGCTAAAATGGCCGCCGGTTTGATTAGTTTGTTCATAAGGAACCGCCGCCTGAAAGCCGCTTCGAATAAACCTGCCTGTACGCCGGGCCGCCGGGAGCGGGCACGCTTTCAATAAGCTCGACGGAAGAAAGCGTGGTCGCCGATCTCTTTGAGCGGGCGAAATCCGCGGCGCGGCCCAGGAAATTGTCCGGCAGGGCGTCTTTTATCCGGCCTATGGTCACATGGGGCTCGAAGCGATTTTCGAAGACCAGCCCCTCTGCCGCCAGCCCCTCGGCCAGCTTCGCGGCCACGCGCCTCAGTTCGGCGGCGCCCTCGTCTATCCCCGCCCAGAGAACGGAAGGGCGCCCGGAAGGGGGAAAAACGCCCAGGCCGCCGGAAGAGATCCTGAAAGCTTCGATACCGTCAAGCCCGGCCTCTATGCCCCTCGCCGCGGCAGCCGCCGCGGAGCTGTCCTGTTCGCCGAGAAAAGCGTAGGTTATATGGAAATTCGCGGGCGCTATCCATTTAACCGCTCCGGCGCGCGAAAGCTCCCGCGCATGGCCCGCGATAGCCTCAAGGTTCTTCACAAAGCCCGGCTCGAAGGAGGAGGCGACGAAGAGGCGCACTCTATTCCCCTGCCTCCGCGGCGGCCTGGCGGGCCTTGGCCCGCTTTGCGGCCGCGGCCCTGGCCTTCGCCCCGCGCTTGGCCTTGGGGTTGGCTCCCCTCTCTTTCAGCTGCTTCCTGATGACTTTGCGTTTAAGCGCCTGGTTCCGGAGATCGGCCCGCTTGGTAAGGGACCTCGGCCGCCAGCCTTTAAGGGAGGCGAGCCTTGTGCGCATCGTCACGATCGAACCCCGGTACCTGCCCATCCGGGAAAGCGGGATAGCGCGAAAGCGCTTATGCGCGGGGTCGAAGTGAATTTCGGTGTTCTTCTCAAGCAGGTATTCCTGCTGCTCCTTTCCCGAGTCGTCGGCCTGGGTCACCGCCACGCGCCCCTCGTCGAAAACGGCCACGGAGGATTCCTTTCCCATCTGAGAATACTCGACGGCGAATTCCGTCCCCCGTATCGCGCAGACCGCGGAGGGGGTGCGCACCTGCATCTTGTACTTCTCGTTAAGAAAGTGTTTTACCTTCGCCACCAGCGATCCGACGTTAAGCGTGAAAATGGCGTCTTCCTGCACCAGTTCGGTTATCTCCAGCTCGGTGTTGCGCCCGAGGGTGATAGAGCCCTTGTCGTCGAGATAAAGCTCGGCGATCCCGTCCGCCGAGGTCTTGACCACGTCGTTCGGGTCCAGCGGCATCTCGCCGGTTATCTTGGACCACTCGTCGCCGGCGACCGTCTTTACCATCACCGTGCCGGAAACGACCTTCAGCCTGGCGTCCCAGGACTGGGACTGGCTCTGCCCGTAATTCCCCGATTTCATGGCCTGCTGCACCATCATCTGCTGATAATCCTGCTGGCTCATCTCTTCGTCCTGGGCATAGGCGGCGGGACCGGCGGCGATGAGCGCGCAGAGCAGGGCTGTCTTCAACATTGGCTTTATCGGCATTAAATGCGTCCCCTTGAAATTCACTTCTCTATTTTGCGGAACTGGCGCCGGCCCACCTGCAGCACGCAGTCCTTGGGCTCGAACACTATATCTCCGGAAACCTTCTCGCCGTCCAGGCGCACCGCGCCCTGGTCTATCAGGCGGCGGGCCTCGTTCATGCCCTTGGCCAGGCCGGCGGCCACCATCAGGTAGGAAAGCTTGCCGGGCTTCTCCGCGCGGAAGATCTCCATATTCTCCGGCAGTTCCTTCCGGGAAAAAACCTGCTCGAAATGAGCCCTGGCCGCCTGGGCCTGCTCGCCCCCGTGATAACGGGCCGTTATGAGGCCGGCCAGCTTTTTCTTTGCTTCCATGGGATGCTCCGCCTTCACCGCGGCGAGGTCCTCCGTAGTAAGCAGCTCGTAATAGGAATACATCAGGGCGTCGGAGACCGACATCATCTTGCCGAACATATCGTTGGGCAGGTCGTTTAGCGCGACGTAGTTGCCGTAGGATTTGGACATCTTCTTCTCGCCGTCGGTGCCGATCAGGAGCGGCATGGTCAGCACGGCCTGCGGCTCCTGGCCGTTAAGCTTCTGAAGGTCGCGGCCCATCAGCAGGTTGAAGAGCTGGTCCTGGCCGCCCATCTCGATATCGGCTTTCACGGCCACCGAATCGTAGCCCTGCATGACGGGATAGAGTATCTCGAGCAGGCTTACCGGGGTTCCGGCGGCCATGCGGTTCTTGAAATCCTCGCGCTCGAGCAGCCGGGAAATGGTGACGCCCTTGGCCGCGTTGATGAAATCCGAAACGCCGGCGGCCGGGCTGGCGAAGAAAGGCTTGAGCCATTCGCTGTTAAAGCGTATTTCCGTTTTTCCCGGGTCGAGCACCTTGAAAGCCTGCTCCGTGTAGGTTTTGGAATTGTTGGCCACGGTCTCATGGTCCAGGACGGGGCGGGTCGAATCGCGGCCGGAGGGGTCGCCTACCTGCGCCGTAAAATCGCCTATTATAAGCACTACCGTATGGCCGAGGTCCTGGAACTGGCGCAGCTTCGAAAGAACGACGCTGTGGCCGAGATGCAGGTCGCGGCTGGT
Source organism: uncultured Elusimicrobiaceae bacterium (assembly GCA_964622585.1). GTDB lineage: Bacteria > Elusimicrobiota > Elusimicrobia > Elusimicrobiales > UBA9959 > UBA9959. The sequence continues at coordinate 3,934 of CAZUQT010000252.1, forward strand.
GGGATCCGCGCCGAACTTGACGCGCAGCTTCTTTCCCGAGGAAAGCTTTTTAGCAAGTTCCTCCCGGCTGATCAGGTCGACCGTGCCGCGCAGTATCGCGTCTAAATTCGCATCTGTATTCATAATTAGTAATTGTATTATTTTCGGACGCGCGCACGCTAATGAAACCCGTGGGGGTCCGCCTCTA
>CAZUQT010000253.1:0-4112 GCA_964622585.1 uncultured Elusimicrobiaceae bacterium
CCGCGCTGGCGGACCAGGATCTCTCCGGCGTTGACTTTCTGGCAGCCGTAGCGCTTTACGCCGAGCCGCTGGCCGTGGCTATCACGCCCGTTAGTGCTTGAACCTTGTGATTTTGTACTCGCCATGATTGAACCTCTATATTAAATCGTTGGTGATAAGCCTTGGGGGCGCTTCCAACTGGGGGCCAGAAACTATGCCAACTGGATATCTTTTACTTCTATCTCAGTCAGTTCCTGGCGGTGCCCGGAGCCTTTTTCGTAGGCTTTCTTAGTCTTCTTGCGGAAAACTATTATCTTGGGGCCTTTCAGATGCCGGACGATCCGGGCTGTCACTTTAGCGGAGGGAGACTTGGCTGCCGAGGCGCTTTTCTCGTCCAGCGAGGCTGACCACAGGGCCTTGAAGGTTACTTCCGCGCCTTCTGCCTCTGTCAGTTTTTCAACCTGCAGGATTTCGCCGGGGACTACCCAGTACTGCTTGCCGCCTGTTTCGATTATTGCGTACATAGTATGTATATGATACCAAAAAAAACGGGAACAGGCAAATAACCTGTCGTCAGGAAGGCTTTCTCCGGTCGCGGACGCGCCGCATAAGCCCGGTGTCCAGGTCGCGCAGGGTGAGGCCGCGGCGCAGGCCGAACAGCCTGAGCCTGCAGTAAAAATAGACCAGGGAAGTCATCAGGCCGCCGCGCAGGTTGTTGTGGAAAGCCCCGCGGGCCAGCGTCTGCACCTCGTTCATGAAAGTCTTGTCTTCCCCGGTGAGCCAGGGGAGCTTGGAGGTCTCTTCCCAATCGAAAGCGCCCCACTCCTCCAGCTTCGAAGGGGGGATGAAGCCCATCTTCACGCACTTGTCAAAAAGCGGGGCCCCGGGGTAGGGGATATACATCGAGGGCCCGTAGACGTTGGTGTCCCTGTCTTCAGTAAGGATAGCGGCGATCCTGACGGTCTCGAGTATGTCCTCCCTGGTCTCTTCCGGGAAGCCCAGCATGAAATGGTAATTCGCCTTGAAGCCGGCCGCGATAACTTTCCGGTGGGCCTCCAGGACCTGCGCTACGGTTATGTCCTTGTCTATTTTTTTCAGCACCGGGTCGGACCCGCTTTCCACGCCGAAGGTCAAATTGTCGCAGCCGCTCTTTTTGATCAGTTCCAGCCCGGCGGAGTCGTACTGCAGGAAAGTATCTATCCTTATATCGGAATGCCATTTCAGGTCGAGGCCGCGCTCCACCATGCCCCGGCAGACGGCCTCGGCGCGTTTCTTGTCCACGAAAAAATTATCCGAAACGAAATTGATCGCGCCCAGCCGGTACTTCTCCTTGAGCGCCTGCAGCACGTCCAGCAGCCTGCCGGCGGACATCGCGCGCCATTTTCTCTCGTTGAACTTGATGTTGTAGCAGAAAGCGCAGCGGTAGGGGCAGCCCCGGTCCACGTTCAGGTCGAGGCAGCGCCGGCCGCCGTAGGAGCTTTTTGACTCCCGGATATAATATTCCGCGTCTATCAGGCTGAAGTCCGGCAGCGGGAGGTCGTCCATCGCCAGATTGTCCGCCGGAGGCGTGAAAACCGGGACGCCGTCTTTCTTGAACCCTATCCCCCTGACCTGATCGAGGGAGCGGCCCTCTTTCAGGCACTCTACGAGGTCGGCGAATTTTTTTTCGCCCTCGCCGATGACGACCGCGTCCACGAAAGGGTTCATCAGTGTCTGCTCCGGCAGGAGGCTGGCGTGGATGCCGCCCCAGACCACCGGGGCCTTGCTGTTCTTCTTGAAAAATCCGGAAAATTCCAGGCCGGCCGTGATGGAGCTGCCGGTCATAGCGCTGACCCCGGCGCAGAGGGTCTCGGGGCCCAGGCAGCCGGCGAGCTGCCCCCGCCAGTCGGCCGTGATGCCCTGGTCGATTATCTCCACGGTGTAGCCTTTCAGCAGCAGCGGCGTGGCTATATAGACCAGCCCCAGGGGGCTGCGCTTAAGCAGCTTGTGGCTGGCATTGGGCCTGAAAAGGATTATTTGCGCCATTATAAATATACCGGTCCGTCGCGAGTCCGGTGCCGGGCTTAAAGACTATTTTATCATATTAGGGAATAAGCGTTTTCCCGGCTTCGGGGTTCGCCCCGGGGTCTTAGGGCCCACGCTAAATTGGGCCTTTGGCTACTTACGCGCCGGTCTTTTTTATTCCATAATATAGTCATGCACCATATGTCCAAACCGGAGGCTTCGATGGCAAAGATATGCGGTTTTCTCCTGGCGGCTTCGGCCGTAATTCTTTTTTCAGCCGGCGCGCGCGCCGAAAACAATACGCTCCTGGCGCTCAATGACCCTGCCAGGGTTTCCGTGAGGCCGGCGGCCGTAAGCGCCCGTGCCGCGGCGACCCCGGACCTTAAGAATTCCGCCACCGCGCAGCTTGTCATCGGCTCGCCCGAGTACACGGATTTCGACGCCGTAACTTCCGTGAACGACCAGCTTTACCGCGAGGGCTCGAAAGAGCTCCTGAAGCGGTCCGTAAAGGGCGGCGCGAAAAAAGCCGCCGCCCCCGGGAAGGTCATGCGCGACGCGCCTATCTCAAAAGAAGGCCGTTCGGGCGCGGTCAGGCCGGTAAAGACCCGCTCCCTGATCAACAAAACCAAGTCCGGCAAGCCGCTGCATGCGGACCCGGTTAAAGTTAACAATACTTTCTGACGGCCGGCCGCCCGGCCGCTCCGGAAAAACCCGCTTCTCCAGCGGGTTTTTTGCTTTAAGGGGAATATAAATAATAGAATAACTTTGCGTTAACGGAGGAAACTGATGATCAATGAGATGATAGAACCTTTTTTTCAGCCGGTGCTGGAAGTCTGGGCCAAGTTTTCCGAGTATGTTCCCAAGCTCGTGGCGGCTTTTACTTTCGTCCTTTTCGGGCTCTTCATCGCCCGCGTCGTCAGCTCCCTGCTGGAGCAGTTCCTCAGGAAGATAAAGCTCGATTCCTATACCAGCCGGGTCGGCATCAACGAGATCCTCATCCGGTTCGGCCTGGGCAAGTCCACCACGCAGGTCGTTTCCTTCGTAGTTTACTGGGCCCTGCTGCTTGTGTTCCTCGTCACGGCGGCCAATATCCTCAACCTGACCGTGATCTCCGAGATCCTCAAGCGGTTCGTCGACTTCCTGCCCAATCTGATGGCGGCCATCTTCATCGGTTTCGGCGGGCTGCTGTTCGCGCGCTTCATGGCCGACATCGTCATGAATTCGGCGATCTCCAATAACCTGCGCGGCGGCCGCTCGCTCTCGAAGATCGTCCACTTCGTGATCGTGGTCTTCACGCTGATCGCGGCTATCGAGCAGCTCGGCATCAAGATGAAGATGATCATCGGCGGCATCAATATCATGCTGGCCTCGCTGGGCCTGGCCTTCGCCATCGCGGTGGGCCTGGGCGCCAAGGACATAGCGCACGACGTCCTGAGGAACCTCTTCACCGAGAACAAAGAAGAAAAATAAGCTCTTCGCCTGCCGTAAAAATAAAAGCCCCGGGTTTCCCCGGGGCTTTTTTTCTATTGAGGCTGAGCCTCGATAGGGGCTCAGTCCAGGTAGTCCCTCAGCATCTTGCTGCGGGAGGGGTGGCGGAGTTTGCGGATGGCCTTCGCCTCGATCTGGCGCACGCGCTCGCGCGTCACGCGGAAGATCTTGCCTACTTCTTCCAGGGTCCTGGGATAGCCGGTCTCGATGCCGAAGCGGAGCTTTATGATCTTTGCCTCGCGGTCCGTCAGGGTGTCCAGGATCTTGGTCACCTCGCGCCGGCGCAGCAGGTCCAGCGCCGAGTGGGAGGGGGGGAGCCCCGTCTTATCCTCGATGAAGTCCTCGAGGTGGGAATCCTCGTCCTCGCCGATGGGCGTGGACAGCGAGATCGGGTCCTGCATGATCTTCATGGCGTTCTTCACTTTGTCCATGGAGATATGCATGTGCTTGCTGTACTCTTCGATCTGCGGGTCGCGGCCGAACTCCTGGCGGTATTTGCGCGTCACCTTCATCAGCTTCGACACCAGCTCCTTCATGTGCACCGGGATGCGGATGGTGCGGGCCTGGTCGGCGATGGCGCGGGTGATGGCCTGGCGGATCCACCAGGTGGCGTAGGTGGAGAACTTGAAGCCGCGCTTGTA
>CAZUQT010000254.1:0-4046 GCA_964622585.1 uncultured Elusimicrobiaceae bacterium
AAGACGCGTACTCCTCCAGGGTCGGGGTGGACTATTCCCTGAGGTGGGATTTTTCGGACCTGGCTTCCTTCAAGCCGGGGCTCGGCGCCGTGTACTCCGGGATAAAAGCTATCACGAACTGGGATATAACCGAGAACACCCGCCTCGACTACTACGGCTTCAAGACCAACCCTTGGCGGCTTATAATCGCCAAAGAAAAAAAAAGCGGCGGGAGCGCCCCGGCGGCGGCTGTTTCCGCGGGCGCGGGGGTTGTAACGCCTGTGACCCCGGAGTACCGCAAGCGGGTGCGGCTTTCCATCTCGCCTCTGGTGGACGATATTAAAAGAAATTTCGACGACGGGCTGCGGAATTTCCTGCTGAGCAACTCGCTTAAGAAGTTCTCTCCGGAATGGCAGAAGATGGGCGAGGCCAACAGAAAAACATTCGTGAAAGATGTTTTGTCGGTGGATATCTGGGGAATACCGGTCCCGGGCGTTAACGAAGCGAAAGAGGGCCTGGAATATCTCAGCGAGCCGGGAAAGAAGCCGGCCGGGAGGGTACTGGAGCCGGTGACCATCAGCACCCGGCCGGCGAACCAGGGCCGCTAAGCGGAAAGTTCCGGGCCGGTCCGGCTATGCGGCTACCGCGCCCTTGCCCTCCGAGCCATCTATGCGGATATCCAGCGGCGCGTCGAAGCGCAGGTGGCGGATGTAGGTGAATTCTTTTTCCGGCTTGTGAGACTTTATCCGGTCCCAGTTGATGAACGACTCGGGGCCGGTTTCATTTATAGTGAAATAGCCGATGCCGAGCGAAGTGACGTTGTGGAAGAAATGGGTTCCGTAGGAAGGGTCCACCGCCAGGTCGCCGTAGGACGCCTCTATTATGATCCTGGAATTTGAGATATGATGCCATTTCACCGGGATCCCGAGCAGCGGGTCGCTCGAGCCCCAGCGGCCAGGCCCGATGATGATATAGGAGCGGCCCTCGGCGCGCAGCTGCGCGTTAAGCTCGCCTATCTCCTCGGCGATGTCGCGGGTTTTCATCACGTCGAAGCTTTCCGGGGTCACGTAGACGAGGTCCGTGATGTCGCGGTGGGAGCCGTTGCCCAGGGCCTGGGCGCTGAGGAGCAGCAGGCTCTCGTGCTTCAAGTCTTTCAGCGAGACTTTTTTTATCTGGCTGCGCGAGACCATCGGGCGCATCTGCAGGATATTGAAGGCCGCCGCGCCGGAGACCGGATCGTAATCGCAGGCGAATTCCATTTCTATATTGCAGCCCATAGCTTCCCGGCCCAGCGCGGAAAGCGTGTTCAGGATCTCTGAAAGCGGCAGCGCCTCGTTCTTTAGCACGGGGGCGAAGGTGATCAGGCGGCGGCCCGGCTCCGAGATATTGTCCGACACCCGGTCGTTCTCGGCGGAGTAGGTGGAGCCCACCAGCTCGAGCGAGCCGTCGCGCTCCGCCTCTTCGATACCGGCGGCTTCGAGCGCGGGCTCCTCCTCGTAGCTCAGCGTATTTTCCGAGGGCGCCGTCTTAAGAGCGATGAACTTTTTCTGCGAGTTGGCCAGGAAGTCCGGGATGGTGCAGAACTGGTGCAGATTATGGGGGTGGCTGGGCGAGAAGCGCAGCGCGTTATACCCCTCCACTATGGTCTTGCCCAGGCCCAGCGCGATATGGGAGATAGGGTCTTCCGCCCGGAGCGGCGGAACCGGGTAATAGTTGTAGGACTGCACGACCCCGGCGAAGGCCGGGTAATACCGGCCGCCCTGGTAGTCCCGTCCCACTACGCGCTGGATCACCACGGCCATCTTTTCATCGTCCATCACAAGCGGGTTGAGCCTGCGGTAGCCGCGCGCCTCGCGCGAGAACACCGAGGCGTACACGAATTTCACCGCCCTGGCCAGCTCGTCCAGGCGGCGGGCGGGGTCGGGGTGGTTATTGGCCAGCATATACGTCTTGTAAACCCCGGCGAAAGGCTGCGTCTTGGAATCCTCAAGCAGGGAGGAGGAGCGGACGGCCAGCGGCCCCTGCAGCTTCTCCAGCAGGGCCGCCAGGTCCTGCATCACGTAGTCGGGCAGGCGGGCTTTCTCGAAAAAAGCGGCGGTCTGCTCATTGGTATTGTTTTCGCTTATCAGCGAATCCATCCCGTTCTGCTCCATGAAAAAGTCGAAGACGTCGGAGGCTATCACCACGGTGTTGGGGACGGCCACCGTGACGCCGGGCCAGCGCTGCTCAAGGTCCGTCTTGCTCAGCAGGAAATCCACGAAGGCCAGGCCCCTGGCCTTGCCGCCGATGGAGCCGGAGCCGATCTTGGAGAAAGGGGTGGAATCGTCGAAGAGCTTGCGGTCGAACTTCAGGACGGTGCCCAGCTGGGTCTTGTAGACGAACTGGTGCAGAGCCTCGATCAGGTACTTGCGCAGTTCCTCGGGGTTGTTGAACTCCGAGATCCTCCAGGGCCGGATATGGTAAGCCATCTCGAACTCGGTGCGCGCGAACAGCCACTTTGAAAAGTGGTTGCGGCCGGAATGGTACAGAACCGACTCGATGGGCACCGCCTTCAGCAGCCTGAGCATGGTGCTGAGGTCGGCCGCGCGGGCCAGCTCCACGCCGTTCTTGTCGGCGAAGACGAAATCCCCGAAACCGAAGTAGCGCAGGATGAAGGCGCGCAGCTGCTTGGAGAGGTCCGCCGCCGACTTGTGCATGAAAGAGGCGCCCAGCGCGGTGGCCGCCGGGGCGAACTTGGCGCTGAAAGACTGGAGCAGGACCGGCATGTCGGGGTTGTCTTTCTTTATATTCCGGGTCAGGGTGAGGCCGGCCTCCTGGTCCGAGACCTCGCCCATGGGGTACTCGATATCGGTGATGACGCCCAGCAAATTGGCCTTGTATTTTTCGTAGATCTCCCAGGCCTCCTCGTAAGTGCTGCAGAAAAGAACCTTCGGCCTGGCGCGCATGCGCATCAGTTTTTTGGCGGGGTTCAATTCTTCGGTCATGACTATCTGCGTCTGCTTCAGCAGTTCGGTGTAGATGACCGGCAGGTAGGAGGAGTAGAACTTTATATTATCCTCCACCAGCAGCACGGCCTGCACGCCCACCTTCGAGTCCTGCTCGAAATTGCGCCTGTCCTCGATGACGTTTATGATGGCCGAGAAGATCCGGGTGTCGCCGCTCCAGAGGTAGACCCCGTCGGCTAGAGCGAGAGTTTCCTCCGGGATGGTCTTTATGTCCTGGATATTGAAGGAAAGCATCACCACCGGCAGCGTCTGGCGCCCCGCCTTGAGGCTGCGGAAGAACTCCGCCATGTCGCTTTCGCCCACCTGGATCATGGCTATGACCAGGTCGTAGGAGCCGCCATCGAGTTTCTGGATGGCCTGCTCGGCCGTGGCCACGCGGGTGATCCTGGGGGCGGAGCGGGGGGAATAGTTCTGCATCGCGCCGAAAAGGGCTTCGTTCAGGCGGTCGTCGTCGGCCAGCAGGAAGGAGTCGTAAAGCGAGGCCACCAGCAGGACGTTCTTGATCCTGTACGGCATCAGCTTCTCGAAGCCGCCGAATTCCACTTCGTAATCACCGGGGCGTTTAGCAGTGTTCATGAAAACTATTTTACAATACTTGCGCAGTGCCGTAACGGGCGTTAAATCAACGGACGAAGCGTTTTTAATCCGGTGGGCATTTGATATTAGCGGGTTGCCAATTCGAACGCATATATTTATAATGCTTATTATAGGCTACAATGCTTTCAGGAGAATAATATGGAAAAACCCACCTTAAAAACTAAATGCCCCAACTTTTCTTCCGGACCCTGCGCTAAAAGGCCGGGCTGGACCGTGGACGCGCTGAAGAACGCCCTCGTCGGCCGCTCCCACCGCTCCAAGGAGGGCAAAGCCCGCCTGCAGGAAGTCTCCGACCGCATGAAGAAAGTGCTCGGCCTGCCCGCGGATTACCGCATAGGCGTCGTGGCCGCCTCCGACACCGGCGCGGTGGAGCTCGCGATGTGGACCATGCTCGGCTCCCGCCCCGTGGATATCTTCGGCTGGGAATCCTTCGGCAAGGGCTGGATCACCGACGCGGTGAAATAC
>CAZUQT010000255.1:0-4043 GCA_964622585.1 uncultured Elusimicrobiaceae bacterium
TGGCCCTGGGCGCGAACCTGAAGTACATCTCGCAGAAGCTGGACACGGCGGACGATAAAGCTATCGCGCTGGACCTCGGCTCCACCTACAAGGTTAACGATACCTGGACCGCCGCCTTCGTAATGCAGAACCTTGGCAGCAGCATAGGCCCGGATAAACTGCCCCTGACTTTCAAGGGCGGCGCGGCGAGAAGTTTCCTGGACGGGAAGCTGGCCGCCGGGGCGGACCTGGACTGGCTGGCGCAGGACGAGCGGTTCTACCTGTCTTTGGGCGGGGAGTACCTGCTGAACAAGAATTTCGCCTTCAGGGCGGGCTACCAGTTCGGCCACAGCGCGGATAAGCTGGGCAGCGGCCTGGTGGGGCTCGGCGCGGGTATCGGTCTGAAGTTCGACCGCTTCGCGCTCGATTACGCCTATGTCCCTTTCGGGGACCTGGGCGATACGCACAGGATGACGCTCGGTTTTAACTTTTAGTCCGTAGTTTAGCGGCAGCAGGCAGGTTTCCCGCGCTTTCCCTTAAAGGGGCCAGTGCGGGATTCTGCCGTTAAGGGTCTGGATTCTAACTCAATAAATATAGGACAAATCGTGAAAAAAATATTACTTTCAGCGCTTTTGCTCGCGCCGGCCTGCGCCGGGGCCAAAGGTTTCGAACTCCAGGGCAAGCTCGATCTTTTCGGGGGCCAATACTTTTTTCAGAACCAAAACGGAGCTTTTAACGGCTACGGCGTACTGGACGCCCAGCTGGCCAAAAGCCAGTCGTCCAGCTCCGGTTATTTCATCAGCCTCCGCTCGATGTACACCGGCTTCAAGCAGGTGAACGAACTGGCCGGCGGCGGAACGCTTTTCCAGCAGAGCCTGGATAATTCCCTGGGCTTCAAATGGATAAGGCGCTACGAAGGCGGCTATTCCTTCAAGCCGCGCGTCGGGATAAAGAGCCAGCTTTTCAGGGAGACCAAGGACGAGAAATGGGGCAAAGGCCTTTACGACCTTACCCGCTACGAGGCCGGCCTTACCCTCGAGCGCAAGACGCGCCTCGGCCTGTCCACGCCGTGGATCTACCAGTTCTCCTGGGACGTCTATTATAACCGCTATACGCGCTTCAAGACCCTGGCCAGCCAGTACGGCCAGGAGCTGGCCGCGCCCAATCCCGGCAGCCGCACCCTCGACACCGTCACCAATCAGTTCTCTTACGACAGCGAGTTCGACCTGCCGAACTTCGTCCGCCTGGACCTCTTCGCAGCCGTCTCCCTGGTCGGCTATCAGGACCAGAAAGTCATAAACGCGGACGGCAATTACCTCTCCTCCATGCGCTCGGATTCCTACCAGGCGCTTAATGTAGGGCTCAGCAAGCGCTATAACGATATAGACTTCCTCGGCGGAGTGCGCCCGGTCATGAGCGTCCGCCTCGGCCTGGCCAATAATTTCTCCAACCAGAGCCACCTGGATACGGACCCGGCCCACCTCAGGTTCACGCGCGCCTATTACGATTATTGGGAGGAGCGCCTTTCCCCCGGCGCGCAGTTCACTTTTATCGATTCCGGCCTAATCGCCCGCCTGAATTATGAGTTCGCCATCCGGCGCTATACCGGCAGGCTGGCCCAGAAATCCGACGGCGCATACAGCCGCGACAAGCTCGGCCAGTACTCGGGAAGCTTTACCGCCGAAGCCGCCTACCCGCTGTTCCGCCACATGGATATCAAGTTCCAGGGCACCTGGGCGAATTCCAGCTCCAATAACCACTATGAGCAGGTCTACAGGTACAATTATTACAGTTCGATGTATTTCGCGGGTCTGGAATGGAGGTTTTAATCTATGAAAACCATATACTTTTTCACCGTCCTTTTTTTAGCCGCGCAGACCGCGGGCGCCTCCGCTCCCAGGGAAATAGTATTGGTTCCTGAAGGCGCCGTTGAAGCCCGCCAGGGCGCTTCATCCGCCTGGACCCCGGTCCAGGGCCGGGCCAGGCTGGCGGAAGGTTCCGAGATCCGCACCGGAAAAAATTCCAAAGCCGCTGTTTTCTTTTCCGACGGCTCCACTTTCCTTCTCGGCAACAGCAGTATTTTCGCCGTAGAGGACACCAGCAGGAAGAAAGCCGGTTTCAGCCTCAAGGTCGGCCGCCTCAAAGCTATCGTTTCCGGCTATTTCGCCAGCCGTTTCCAGGTGCGCACCCCGGCGGCCGTTTGCGCTGTGCGCGGCACCGAATTCGATATCGAAGTGGGCAAAGACGGCGCCACCGGGATGAACGTCACCGAGGGCCTCGTGGAAGTGAATGATTCCAAGGGCGCGATGGCGGTGGTTTCTTCGGAAGAAAAGATAAAGATAGGCATGGACGGGATGTCCAGGCCCGAGGGTATTTCGCTGCAGGACGAGCGCGCCGGCGAGGCCGCCCGCCCTATGGCCGTGCGCCAGGAAACGGCCCGCGAGCGCACCCGCACCATGCTGGAAGAGCTGCGCAACCGCGAGCTCAAGGCCAATGAGTCGCAGCTGGGCAAAGATTCCATAGACGCTTTCGGCCGCCGCGTGCGCCTGGAGGAATACCTCCTGAGGCCTACCGACAGCGAGTTCAAGCTTCTGTTCCTGAGCCGCCGCGAAGAGTCCCACAGGCTGGACTGGGGCCACCTGATAGAGCGGTTCAACTCAAAGATCCCGGACGATATCAACGAGGTGGGCAAGGTGATAGACGGCATGTATTTCTCCAAGACCGCGCCGACCAACTGGATGAAATATTTCGAGGTCTATATGACCAATACGCTGGACAGCGTAAAGGAAACCATAGACTTCACCGCGCCCGTGAAAATAAACTTCGCCGGCTATGGCGCCGGCGACCGATACTATCCGGGTTCTATCGACTATAAACAGATACTTTCCGGGCCCGGGGTGGCCGCTGCTATCGGGTCCGGGCCGTCAGGGACCGGAATTTATTCCGGCTTGGCTGCGGATGAACGCATACAATTCCAGCAGACACAGGTATATAACAATAGTTATGCAAATCCCTTGTTCACATTTACCCAGAGCGTAGTGAACGCCACAGGGAAACTCGGAATTCTGGAAAAAACCACATTGGACCCGTCGTCCATTGCGAATGTTCTCGCGGAGGGCACTAATATCACGGACAATGCCCATCTTTGGGGACCTACTAATGTGGGGGACCCTGATTATTCCGCCACGATCAATCCTGTGACTACGGAGTTATTCCCTAATGGTCCGGGCAAAGCGGATTATCTGGTAACTACCACGTACGAGGACGGATCTAAGCTCTCTTCACGTAAGCTTATGGTTTATAATGACGGTAAAATAGTAAGCACTAGGTTTGACCCGAATGACCCTTCTGGTACCTTCCTTAAAGAGGGCAGTTTCAACCTCGAACTTGTTATAGGCTCCAATCTCTTCCAGGGCCGCAACATAGATATCCTGTTCGCTCCTGAAATACTTACCCAGAAGAAGGACGCGACCACGACTGCCGACAGTTTTGCTATAAAATAAGGCGGAAAGTTACCTTAGTAACAGTTACCGTTATTCATCTTGACATTGGCCGGCTCATATCTTAAGATATGCGCTGAAGCTGTTGTTTATTTATTGAATTGCTCTGGGGGCCGATCAATGGCTTTATTTCAAGGAGTTTCTATGAGACTGATAATTGTTTCAGCGGCTTTGCTTTTTGCCTGCCGCTACTGCGACGCCGCCTACGTTTACTCTCTGCGCGGCGACGTAGATATCAAGAAAAACGGCTCCACCGAATGGACCCGCATAGATGCGGACCAGAATAAAACCCCGCTGAAGCCGGGCGACGAAATGCGCACCGCCAGGGCCTCCACGGTGGAGATCTACATGGACGACGGCTCGAAGGTGAAGCTGGCGCCCCTTTCGGCTTTCAAAATGTCGGCCGAGGACAAAGAGACCGTTTCGCTGGGACTTTATTTCGGCCGGGTGCGCTCCTGGGTAAAAAAATTCTCCAGGAAATTCGAGGTCCGGACCCCGTCGGCCGTCGGCGCCGGTCGCGGCACGGATTTCATGGTCTCGGCCGACGCGGACGGGAACAGCCGC
>CAZUQT010000256.1:0-4012 GCA_964622585.1 uncultured Elusimicrobiaceae bacterium
GGGTTCGCGAGGCAAAACCCCGTCCAGCCCGGGTTGCATGCTGCTTACTTTTTTATTGACTCCTTGATCATGTTGGCGGCGATGACGTTGCGCTGGATCTGGCTGGTGCCTTCGTAGATCTGGGTGATCTTGGCGTCGCGCATATATTTCTCGACGGGGTAGTCGCGCATGTAGCCGTAGCCGCCGAAGATCTGGACGGCGTCGGTGGTGACTTTCATGGCGACCTCGCTGGCGAAAAGTTTGGCCATGGCGGATTCTTTCGCGACGGACTTGGCGCCGGAGTCGACCATGCGGGCGGTGGCGTAGACGAGGGCGCGGGCGGCTTCTACCTGGGTGCCCATGTCGGCCAGCATATGCTGGACGGCCTGGAGGCTGGAGATGGGGGCGCCGAACTGCACGCGGGTCCGGGAGTACTCCACGGCGTGGTCCAATGAGCCCTGCGCTATGCCTACGGCCTGCGCCGCGACGCCGGGCCTGGAGCAGTCGAAAGTTTTCATGGCGATGATGAAGCCCATGCCTTCACGGGAGATGAGGTTGGCCGCCGGGATCTCGCAGTCGGTGAAGATGACTTCGCGGGTGGCCGAGGCGCGGATGCCAAGCTTTTTCTCTTTCTTGCCGAATTCCATGCCCTTGGTGCCTTTCTCTACGATGAAGGCGCTGGCGCCCCTGACGCCCTTGCTTTTGTCGGTGCTGGCTATCACGGTATAAATTTCGGCTTCGCCGGCGTTGGTGATCCACTGCTTGGTTCCGTTCAGGATATATTTGTCGCCTTCTTTGCGGGCCGTGGTCTTTATGGAACCGGCGTCGGAGCCAGCCTCGGCCTCGGTGATGCAGAAAGCGGCCAGTTTTTTGCCGCTGGCTATGTCAGGGAGGTATTTCTTTTTCTGCTCGTCCGAGCCGTGTAGGAGGATGGGCAGCGTGCCCAAGCCGGTCCCGGCGTAGCCGAGCGCTATGCCGCCGCAGGCTTTGGAAAGCTCTTCTGTCACCAGGCACATGTCCAAAATGCCGCCGCCCAGGCCGCCGTACTGCTCGGGCAGGTAGACGCCGAAAAGGTCGCTGTCGGCGAGGATCTTCATGATAGGCCAGGCGAACTCCTCGGTTTCGTCATAATGCGCCGAGACGGGCCTTATTTTCTCATCGGCGATCTTCCGGGCGAGGTCGCGTATCATAGTCTGCTGCTCGGTAAGTAAATAGTCCATGGTAAACTCCTGTGCTGTCGCAAAATCCGCCGGCGCCGCTTTGAGGACAAGGCTATGCCTGTGCCGTAACAAGCGCTATGCGCGTCAGACGGCCAAGCCGGCGCCGTATATATATGGTATCAAAAAGCAAAAAGCTTGCGCAATTTTATAATATATATATGTAAAGTTTTGGAAACATACCTTCGCTATAATAAAAAAGCGGGATCTCGGCTTTCTTTTTTGGAGAACTATACTTATGGATTTAATGACGATAATAGGTTTTGTGATGGGCGCGGCCGTCGTGACCTGGGGCGCCTTTTCCTCCGGGGTCGCCGGCAATATCATCAACGCGCACGGGATCGTGATAGTGCTGGGGGGCACGCTGGCTTCCACCTTCATCAACACCTCCTACAAGCGCTTTATGGCCGGGCTGAAGGCGCTCGCGGATATTTTCTCCTCGCCAAAGACCCCGCCGATGGACGTTACTGTGCGCATGCTGGTCGGGATGGCCGAGACCGCGCAGAAGCAGGGCGGCATCATGGCGCTTACGAACGCCGACCCGGCTTTCGCCGGCGGCTTCCTGAAGCGCGCGGTCAGCGTGGCTATGGTCAGCGCGGAGTCCCGGGAGACCCGCGCCATCCTGGAGGAGGAGATCCGCCTCCGGCGCCTGGACGTGTCGGAGGATTCCAATCTGTACCGCACCATGGGCGTGCTCTCCCCCATGTTCGGCCTTATCGGCACGCTGTTCGGCATCATCCAGACGCTGAGCAATATTTCCGACCCCGCCGCGATAGGCCGCTCGATGGCCGTGGCTATCACTTCCGCTCTGTTCGGCATCGCGTTCTCCAATATGTTCTGCGTGCCGGTGGCCAACAAGATCCGCCTGCGCGCCATGGAGGAAACGCTCGTGCTCCAGCTTATCCTCGAGGGCGTGATAGATATAATGTCCGGCAAGACCCCCCACCTGATAGAGATGCATTTGCGCGGCTACCAGTCGATGGAAGGCGTCAGGCACGGCGTCCCCGGCAAAGCTTAACCCTATGCGCTACTACGAACGCGAAGACGAACTGGAGAACGAGCTCAACCGCGGCGCGCTGTGGGCCATCACCTACGGCGACATGATGAGCTATCTCATGATCTTCTTCATGATCCTGTTCGCGTTTTACAGCTCCAAGAAGATCGACACGCAGTTCAGCCAGAAAGCCATCGAGGAAACTTTCGGCAAGGACCAGTCCGTAGTAAGCACTCTTTTTTCAAAGAACGGGATCCAGCAGATAGCCCAGGTGGAGATCTCGGCCAACAAGATAAGCATAAACTTTTCGGACCCTATACTTTTCGAGCCTGGCAGCGACGTGCTTAAACCCTCTTCTTTCCCCCACCTCCACCGCCTTACCGCCGTCTTCAAGGACCTGCCCAACCCCATACAGATAGAGGGCCACACCGACAACCGCCCGCTCGGCCGCTCCATCCGCTTCAAATCCAACTGGGAGCTTTCCTCGGCCCGGGCTTTCTCGGTGCTGCAGTTCTTCGTTAAGGAAGGCGTCGCCCCGGAGAAGCTTTCCGCCGTCGGCTACGGCGAGTTCAAGCCCGTAAGGTCCAACGATACCCCCGAGGGCCGCTCCGGCAACAGGCGCATAGAGATAAACATTATCAGGCATGAAATTTAAGGCCTGACCGAATATCATGAAGCTGACTACACGGTTCCTACTTATCCTGCTGGGCATAGCGGTGCTCCCGCTGCTGCTTTCCGTGGGCTGGAACGTCTACCAGTACAATTCCTCCGTAGCCAGCTATTTCGAGCTGCATAAAGGCCTCTCCGGGCTTTCGGCGGTAAATGTCGACGAGTGGTTCCTGACCACCAACCGCAGCCTGGCTTTCCTTTACGAGATCGAGAACCCGCTGCAGGCCAAAAAGCTGGACGAGGCCAAGGTTATCCAGCAGGCCGCCCGGATAAATTCCGATATCATGTCCCTGAGCCTGCTTTCCCAGGACGGGAAGGAAGTATTCTTCATCCAGAGCGACAAGGTCAGGGAAAAGAAGTCCCTGGCTTCCTTCGCCGTGGAGCTCTCCAGCCGGGCCCACGATTCAGGCATAGTTACCGCCGGGGACCCGGTCTGCGTGAAAGGCCAGGCTTTTTTCCCGCTGGCCTACCCGCTGGTGGACGGCCGCGTGGTCCTTTTCCATTTCGCGATGGACAAACTGCTGGGCAAGATAAATTCCCAGCATGCCGGGCGCACCGGCCGGGTGTTCATTTCCGACGGCCAGGGCCGCCCCCTCCCCTGCCAGGACATGAAGGGGCTGGACTACAAGCCGGCGGAGATGAAAAAAGCTTTCCATGCCGGCGGCCGGACCGGCACGCTGGCCAAATTCGAATTTTCCGGCGAGGAATATGCGGGCGCCTATGCGGCCATCGACAAGCTGGATTGGGCGGCGGTCTCGATCCAGTCGGAGGACGAGCTCTACGGCAAGCAGCGCAAATCCATTTTGGTGTTCTCGCTGCTGGCCGTTGCCATCTTCGGCATAACCATGGTGGTGGTTTTCCTGATCTCCAACCGCATCATCGTCCCGATCAACAACATGGTCAACAGCGTCAAAGGCTTCCTGCGCACCCAGCACCTGGACCAGGTCATCGCCCAGCAGGGCTGGCCCGAGATCAGGGTGCTGGTGGGCGTCCTGAACCGCCTGATGCTAGAGCTGCAGGCCTACCGCGCCTTCCAGCTGAACCAGATCGTGGAAGAAAAGGGTAAGGCCCAGGCGCTCATCGACACCATTTCCGACGGGGTCGTCCTGGTGGACGACCGCGGCTCGCTCATCTATTCCAATAATACGGCCCT
>CAZUQT010000257.1:0-4007 GCA_964622585.1 uncultured Elusimicrobiaceae bacterium
TTTTACGTAAGCAAAACCGCCGAGCCGGGGCCGCACAAAACCGCTATGCGGTTTATGTGTGGCGAGGCCCGCGTTCCAGCCGCCTCACCGCCTGCAGCGTGAAATCTATGGATCTACTTTCTTACGGCGACAGCATTCCCGAGGGCGATTACCGCCTGCACTCGGCTTTCGCGAACGCCCTGAACTTCCGGAAGGGCAAGATCATCGTATCTCTTGTGCCGCCGCGCACGGGCGCCGGGCCGTTCAACCTGGTCCTGAAACAGCTGCCCGCGGGAGCCTCCCGCCTGCGCGCCTCGCGGTTCTATTTCTACGTGGACGAGAACCGGTTGCGCAAGGAGCCGGCCGTGCTTTATTCCTCCGGCATCCCGCGGCTCGACGCCGAGCCGGAAACCGTAAAGGCCAATACCATCGCGCTGACCGAAATACTCGTACGCAAGGCCCCGCCCATGAGCCTCGCTTTCATTTATTACCCGGAGCTGGAAAAAGCTTTTACCCGCGTCTTCGAAAAACACCTCCTGGCCCGGTTTAAAAAAGCCGTCCTATATCTGTACGCCGGAGACTATTTGCACGGAGTCAGGATACTGCGGGGCCTTGGCCTCGGACTTACTCCGTCCGGAGATGACTTTATCAGCGGCCTGCTGACGGGATTTAATTTCGCGCTCCGGAACCTGCGTTTTGACACGGAAGCACGGATAGAGCAGATCTTCTTTTACGCCGAGGGCAATAACCTCATCTCGAACGTTTCGCTGCGCTGCGCCTACGAGGGAAAGGTCAACGCGAAGGTGCGCCGGCTTCTTAAGGCCCTGGCCGGAAAGAGCAGGAAGGAGCTGGAGGCGGCGGCCGCGGACGCGCTTAGAAGCGGGCATACCTCCGGGGCGGATTTCTGCGCCGGCCTGGTCTTCGCGCTGCTCGACGTGCTTACGGCCTGAAATTGCCATGGAGAACATATGATAAAGACGGTTATTAAAAAAGGCGCATATTTCGACTCCGTTTCGCTGATGCAGGTAGCGAAAAAAATTAATGCCATCGCCGGGGTAATAGACTCCGCCGTGGTTATGGCCACTAAAGAGAACAAGGGCATAATCAAGGCTTCCGGCCTCCTCACGCAGGAGATCATAAGCGCGGGAGACAGCGACCTGGCGATAGCGGTCAGCGCCAAAACCCCCGAGGCCGCCGCGGCGGCTTTGAAGGCCGCGGACGAACTCCTGAACAAGAAGCCCTCCGAAGCGGCCTCCGGCGCGGACCGCAAAGCCGCCGGGCTGGACGACGCGGTTAAAATGCTGGACGGCGCCAACCTCGCCGTTATCTCCGTGGCCGGCCGCTTCGCCGGCGCTTTGGCCGCGGACTGCCTGGATAAAAATTTAAACGTGATGCTCTTCTCCGACAATGTCCCGGTCGAGACCGAGCTGGCCCTGAAAAGGACAGCCATAAAAAAAGGCCTGCTCCTGATGGGCCCGGACTGCGGCACCGCCATAATAAACGGCGCGCCCATAGCTTTCGCCAACTCTGTCAGGCGCGGCAACATCGGGGTCGTCGCCGCCTCCGGCACCGGCCTCCAGGAAGTTACCGTCCTGATCTCCAACGAGGGGGCCGGGATCTCGCAGGCCATAGGCACCGGCTCGCGCGACGTAAAGATAGAGATCGGAGCGCTCACGCTCCTGCAGGCCCTGAAAATGCTCGCGTCCGACGCGGCTACCGAAGTTATCCTTATAGTTTCCAAACCCCCCCATCCGCTGGTGCTCAAAAAGATAACAGCCGAAATAAAGAAGATCGGGAAGCCAGTCGTCGCGGTTTTCCTTGGCGGAGAAATAAAGGAAAAGATCAAGGAAGACTTCTACCCGGCCAGAACGCTGGAAGAGGCGGCTTACAAAGCTGTCTGTCTCGGCAAGGGGTGGAAGCTGGGCAAGGCGCGCGAGATAATCTACGACATGACCCTGAAGGTCGGCGAGCTGGCGAAGAAGGAAGCCGCTAAAAAGAAGCGGGCCTCGTGTCTGCGCGGTCTTTTCTCCGGCGGCACCTTTGTCAGCGAGGCGCAATTGATACTCCCTGAGCTTATCGGCGACACCTGGTCCAACGCCCCGCTCGACAAGAAATGGAAGCTTAAAGATTCGCTGAAGCTGTCCGGGAACGCCGTGATAGACATGGGCGAGGACGAGTTCACCGTGGGCCGGCCTCACCCGATGATAGACTTCAGCCTGCGCAATAAAATGATAATCTCCGAAGCCGGGAAGGCGGAAGTTTCGGTGCTTCTGCTCGACGTAGTTCTGGGTTACGGTTCTAACCTGAGGCCTCTCGAGGATATCGTCCCCGCCATAACGGAGGCCTTCCTGCGCAACCGCGAGCTGTCTATAGTCGCCTCGGTAACCGGCACCGAGACCGATCCTCAGGTGCGCTCGAAAGTGGTGAAAGGCCTCGAGGCGGCGGGAGTGCTGGTAATGCCGTCCAACGCCGGGGCGTGCCGGCTGGCCGGCGAGATCGTCAGGCTGGGCGCGAAGAAGGTGAATTCATGAAACTCTTTGAATCCGAACTTAAAGTCGTCAATATCGGCCTGGAGTCTTTCAGGCAGGGGCTTTCCGACTCCGGAGTTAAAAGCGTCCAGGCCCAGTTCAAGCCGCCGCTCTCCGGAGAGACCGCGCTTTTCGCGAAGGCCTCTAAATATGCCGCCCGCATAGACAAGGCGAATAAAAAAGCGCTGTCGAAAATTCTCGAGGCAAAGCCCGCGCTTATCGGCATGGGCTTCGCGCTCGAAGTAATACCCGGGATGAAGAAGGATCTGATACTTCATGCCGGCCCCCCGGTGACCTGGGAACGGATGTGCGGCCCGATGCGCGGCGGGATCATGGCGGCCCTGATGTACGAGGGCCTGGCTAAAGATCCCAAAGAGGCTGAGAAACTTGCCGCTTCCGGTAAAATTAAATACGAGCCCTGCCACGAGCACGGCGCCGTCGGGCCCATGGCCGGGATCATCTCGGCCTCCATGCCGGTCTTTATCGTAAAGAACGAAGCGGCGGGTAATTACGCCTACGCTACGCAGAACGAGGGGCTCGGCAAAGTGCTGCGCTACGGCGCCTACTCGCCCGACGTTATAGAGCGTCTCAAATGGATGGAGACCGCGCTTTATCCGACACTGAAAGCCGCGATAGGGCTGCTGGGAAAGATAGATCTGAAGTCCATAGTGGCGCAGGCGCTGCATATGGGCGACGAGGTGCACAACCGCAACCGCGCCGCAACTTCTTTGTTTTACCGGGCGATAGCGCCCGCCGTTATAAAGACCGCGCGGGATACTGAAACCGCCGCCAAGGTCCTGGAATTTATTAACGGCAACGATCATTTCTTCCTGAACCTTTCTATGGCGCTTTCCAAGGCCTCTCTGGACGCCGGCCGCGGTGTGAAGGATTCCAGCGTGGTCGTAGTTATGGCGCGCAATGGTACCGATTTCGGCGTGCAGCTTTCGGGTACCGGGGGCAAGTGGTTCACCGGGCCGGCCCAGGTTCCCGACGCTCTTTATTTCCCCGGCTACACTAAGGCGGACGCCAACCCGGATATCGGCGACTCCGCCATTACCGAGACCAACGGCCTGGGCGGCTTCGCCATCGCCGCCGCCCCCGCCATAGTCCAGTTCGTGGGCGGCACGGCCGCCGACGCCGTCAGCTACACTCTCGCTATGTACGAGATCACCGCGGGCGAGAACAATATTTACAAGATCCCCTACCTGAACTTCCGCGGAACCCCCACCGGGATAGACGTTATAAAGGTGGCCAAGTCAGGGATATTGCCATTCATCGACACCGGCGTAGCCCACAAAAAAGCCGGCATAGGCCAGGTAGGCGCCGGCGTCCTCAGCGCCCCCCCGGAGCCTTTCGCCAAAGCCTTCGAGTTCTTTGCGCGGAATCTGAAGTAAGAAGAAGACCGCGAGAAGCCCAGTCGGGGCCTACCACAGGGGCAGGAACGAAAAACACGTTCGGCCACTCATTAGAGGTCCCCGCGTCAAGAGGCAAAGCCTCCCC
>CAZUQT010000258.1:0-4004 GCA_964622585.1 uncultured Elusimicrobiaceae bacterium
GCTCGTTGCCGATCACGCGGGGGTCGAGGATGCGGGAGGTCGAGTCCAGCGGGTCGACGGCCGGGTAGATGCCCAGCTCGGCGATCGAGCGGGACAGAACCACGGTGGCGTCCAGGTGGGTGAACACGGCGGCCACGCCCGGGTCGGTCAGGTCGTCGGCGGGCACGTAGACGGCCTGGATCGAGGTGATGGAGCCCTTCTTTGTGGAGGTGATGCGCTCTTCGAGCATGCCGATCTCGGTGGTCAGCGTAGGCTGGTAGCCGACGGCCGACGGCATGCGGCCGAGCAGCGCCGAGACTTCGGCGTTGGCCAGCACGTAGCGGAACACGTTGTCGAGGAACAGCAGCACGTCGCGGCCCTTCTGGTCGCGGAAATACTCGGCCTGGGTCAGGGCGGTCAGGCCGACGCGGGCGCGGGCGCCGGGGGGCTCGTTCATCTGGCCGTAGACCAGCGCGGTCTTGGACAGAACGGTGGAACCGTCGGAAAGCTTGGACTCCTGCATTTCGAGCCAGAGGTCGTTGCCCTCGCGGGAGCGCTCGCCGATGCCGCCGAACACGGAGCAGCCGGCGTGCTGGCGGGCCACGTTATTGATCAGCTCCATGATGACGACGGTCTTGCCGACGCCGGCGCCGCCGAACAGGCCGACCTTGCCGCCCTTCATGAAAGGGGCGAGGAGGTCGATGACCTTGATGCCGGTCTCGAAGATCTCGGGGGAGGTCTTCTGCTCGGTGAGCGGGGGCGGATCGCGGTGGATCGGCAGGAATTCCTTGGTGTCGATGGGGCCGCGGTAATCCTGCGGCTCGCCCAGCACGTCGATCAGGCGGCCGAGGCAGGCCTCGCCGACCGGGACCATGAGCGGGGCGCCGGTGTCTTTCACCTCGATGCCCTTGCCGAGGCCGGTGGTCGGGCCCAGCGTGATAGCGCGCACGGTATTGTCGCCCAGGTGGGAGGCCACTTCGGCCACCAGCGTCTTTTCCTTCCCGTCCTCTTTGTACTTTATCCTGAGGGCGTTCAGTATCCTGGGAAGCTGGCCCTGCTGGAACTCCACGTCCAGCACGGGCCCGATTATCTGCACGATTTTTCCAATATTCATTTTATTTCCTTACGCAGAATATAATGCAAACCAAATCAGTGGCTGAGCGCTTCCGAGCCGCTGACGATCTCGTTCAGCTCGGTGGTGATCATAGCCTGGCGCGTCTTGTTCATCTTCAAAGTGAGGCCCTCTATCAGTTCCGTCGCGTTCTTGGAGGCCGACTCCATCGCGTTCATGCGCGCCGCGAGCTCGGCCGCCTGCGACTCGAGCAGCATCCTGTAAAGCTGGGCGCCTATGTTGCGGGGGATCAGCTCGCCGAGCAGGGCGGCCTTGCCGGGCTCGAAAGAGAAAAGGCCGCTCGTGAGCTGCGGCGCCTGCTTGTCGTTCTGTATGCTGCGCTTGAGCGGAAGCAGCTGGCCCCTGACGATATTCTGCGTCATCATCGACTTGAACTCGTTGTAGATGAAGGTGACGCTCTCGATGGGGCGCTCCCGGTAAAGCTTCAGGATCGCGTCAGACAGCATCTGGGCGTGCACGTAGCCGGCTTTGGGGAAGATCCCGACCATCTCGTGGGCGATCTCCAGGTCCAGGCCCTTCAGGCGGTGCAGGAAATCCCTGCCCTTGCGCCCGACCGCCACCACGCAGATCTTCCGGCCGCGGTTCTCTTTCAGCCAGGCGGTAGCGGCCTTGAGCAGATTGGTATTGAAAGAGCCGCAAAGCCCTTTGTCCGCGGTGACGAGCATCAGGCAGAGCGTTCCGCCGGCGGGGCGCTCCTCGAAAAGCTGGCTGACCACGGTTCCGGAAAGGTCTTCCTCGCCGAGCTCATGGTAAAGATCGTCTATCAGGGTCTCCATCTTTAGGGCGAAAGGCCGGGCGGACAGGATCGAATTCTGGGCGCGCTTGATGCGCGCCGCGGCCACCATCTTCATGGCGTAAGTGATCTGCTTGATGCTCTTGACCGAAGAGATGTTCTTTTTGATGTCCCTTAATGAGGCCATAAATTAAAGTTTCCCGGCTTTCTCCAGAATTTTCACGTAGTCCGCGATCCCGTCCTCGAGGCTCCATTCCGGCCTGTAGTTAAGGTGGGCCTTGGCCAGGCGCAGGTCGGCCTGCGTCTTGTTCTGGTAGAAGGAATACGGATTGTCGAAATAGTCGGGCGCGAGGTCCAGCTTCATCGCTTTGTTAAGGGCCTCTATGACCTCGTTGAAGTTGCCGGGCTTGCCGCTGGCCAGATTGCAGACGCAGGATTTCTCCGCGTCCAGGGCGTTCAGGTTCCCGCGCACGATATCCTTCACGTAGACGAAGTCGCGCATCTGCTCGCCGAATTTGAAGACGCGCGGCCGCTTGCCCGCTTTCATCTGGTTGTAAAGCTGGAACATCATGCTGGACATCTTGCCCTTGTAATATTCGCGGGGGCCGTAGACGTTGAAATAGCGCAGCCCCACCAGCGTCATGTCCTTATGGTCGGCCGCGAAATCCCGCGCGACATTGTCCATGATGGCTTTGGAAAAACCGTAGACGTTCTCGGGCGTGGTATCCTGCCCCTCGTGCATCGGGCACTTCGAGTTCCCGTAGACGGCGGCGGAAGAGGCGTAGATCACCCGCTTCACGCCGTATTTAAGAGCGTAGTCCAGGACATTGCGGAAAGCGTCCACGTTCGTTTCCATCATCCGGCGCTGGTCGGCCTCGGTCGTGTCCACGATCGCGGCCTGGTGGAAGACGGCGTCCGCCCTGCCTGCCTTTTCAAACCAGTCCCGGGACCGGATATCGTCGGCGATGACGTCGCCGCCAAACCCGACGAGGTTCTTGTAATTGCCGGAGGAAAAATTATCCAGCACCGTGACCTTGGCCTTGCGCTCTTTCTCGAGCGCGAAAGCCAAATTGGAGCCTATGAAGCCCGCCCCGCCGGTGACAAGATATCTTTTCATTCAGTCTCAGGCAAATTTCGTCTTGAAGTCAGTGATGGCCTCGCCGAGGCGCTTCTCCATGTCCGCGTCCAGCTGCTTCTTCTCGATGATGTCCTTGAGCAGATTGGCGTAGGAGGAGCGCATGAACTTCACGAGGCCGGCCTCGAAAGCTTTCACTTTTTCGAGTTCGACGCTGTCGAGGTAGCCGCGGGTCCCGGCGAACAGCACGACGACCTGTTCCTGCACCGGCATCGGGCTGTACTGGTCCTGCTTGAGCAGTTCCACCATGCGCTGGCCGCGCTTCAACATGTCCATGCTGGCTTTGTCGAGGTCGGAGCCGAACTGGGCGAAAGCGGCGAGCTCGTTATACTGGGCCAGGTCCAGGCGCAGCTTGCCGGCCACCTGGCGCATCGCTTTGATCTGGGCCGAGCCGCCTACGCGGGAGACCGAGATGCCGACGTTCACGGCGGGCTTTATGCCGGCGTGGAACAGGCTGGACTCGAGGTAGATCTGGCCGTCGGTGATCGAGATGACGTTGGTCGGGATGTAGGCCGAGACGTCGCCGGCCTGGGTCTCGATGATCGGGAGGGCTGTCAGCGAGCCGCCGCCGTTCTTGTCGCCCATCTTGCAGGCGCGCTCGAGCAGGCGGGAGTGGAGATAGAACACGTCGCCGGGATAGGCTTCGCGGCCGGGCGGGCGGCGGAGCAGCAGCGACATCTGGCGGTAGCTCTGGGCGTGCTTGGACAGGTCGTCGTAGATGATCAGCGCGTGCTGGCCGTTCCACATGAACTCCTCGCCGATGGTGCAGCCGGTGTAGGGCGCGAGGTAAAGCATGGAAGCCGCCTGGGAGGCCGAGGCTGAAACTATGATCGAATATTCCATCGCGCCGTTGTCCTCGAGGATCTTGGCGACGCGGGCCACGGTGGATTCTTTCTGGCCGATGGCGACGTAGATACAGATGGGGCGGGTCTCTTTCGGCTCGTATTTCTGGTTGATGATCGCGTCCAGGGCCACGGCGGTCTTGCCGGTCTGGCGGTCGCCGATGATCAGCTCGCGCTGGCCGC
>CAZUQT010000259.1:0-3981 GCA_964622585.1 uncultured Elusimicrobiaceae bacterium
CATATGGCAAAATCTGAAATCATAGCCGGGCTTGACATGGGTTCAAGCCGGGTAACCTGCATAATAGCCGAGCGCGACGACGAGCATAACAAGATACGGGTGCTGGCCGGCGCCTCCGTCCCCTGCAAGGGCCTCAAGGGCGGCGTGGTGGTCAACATCGAGGAGACCGCCAGGGCCATCGAGCACGTGATGGACGCCGCCGAGAGCAAGGCCAACGAGGTGGTGGGCGAGGTCTACCTCGGTGTGCGCGGGGCGCATATCCAGGCTTTCGACAGCAAGGGCGGCTACAATATCGCCCGCACCGACAAGGAGATCACCGGCGAGGACGTCTCCAACGTGATCGAGAACGCAAAGACTTTCCAGCTTTCGCCGGACCGCGAGATCATGCACGTGATCCCCCAGGGCTTTTCCCTGGACCGCCAGCGCGGCGTCCCGAACCCCATCGGCATGGAGGGCGCCCTGCTCGAGGTCGGCGTCCACATCATCACCGCTTCAAGCCCCGCCATAAACAACCTGGTCAAATCCGTCTCGAAAGGCGGCTTCAGGGTGGTCGCGCCTATCTACACGCTGCTCGCCGTCGGCGAGCTCATAGTATCGGAAGAGGAAAAAGAACTGGGCTGCATCCTGATAGACGCCGGCGGGCAGACCACCTCCATAGGCATCTATTCCGAGGGCGGCATCCATTTTTCCAAAGAGATCAGCATGGGCGGCGACAGCATTACCCGCGACATAGCCTACGGCCTGGGCACGACCATCGCCGCGGCGCAGGAGATAAAGGAAAAGCACGGCGCGGTGATCTCCAAGATACTCGAGGACGACAAGCCGATAACCATCACCAAGCTGGACGGCCGCACCAAGAAAGAGGTGAAGCCGCGCGAGCTGCTGGAATTCATACAGCCCCGCGCCGAGGAAATTTTCGACAAGATAAACCAGGCGGTGCAGTCCTCCAACTACGCCGACCTGCCCGGCGGGGCCATCCTTACCGGCGGCGCCGCCCTCCTGCGCGGCATGCCAGAGGCGGCGGAGGTCATGCTTGACCTGAGCCAGTCGAGACTGGGCCTCCCGGCGCAGGAAATACTGCAGTGCCCCGAGGAATACATGACGCAGGCCTACGTCGGGGCCGTGGCGCTGGTGTGCTATCCGCACCTGAAGACCTGGAATACCGACGTGCCCGGACCGGCGCGGAGCGGCTCGGTCGAGAAGAAGCTCTGGCGCTGGTTCAAGGACCTCTTTTAATGTCTGAAAACAGGATAAGGTACAACGACCTGAACGACCGCGAGGCCGTGATAAAGGTCATAGGCGTGGGCGGCGGCGGCGGCAACGCCGTGAACCGCATGGTCGAGGCCGAGATCCGCCTCGTGGACTTCGTGGCCGTCAATACCGACGCCCAGGACCTGCGCCGCAGCAAGGCCCCGAACCGCATCCAGATCGGCGAAACGCTCACCAAGGGGCTGGGCGTGGGCGGCGACCCGGCGAAGGGAGCCGCGGCCGCCCTCGAGTCCGCCGACATGATCAAGGAAGCCGTGGCTGACGCCGACCTTCTCTTCGTTACCGCCGGGATGGGCGGGGGCACCGGTACCGGGGCCGCGCCGGTCGTCGCCCGCCTGGCCAAGGAAACCAATCCAAACGCGCTGCTGATAGGCGTAGTGACCAGGCCCTTCGGTTTCGAGGGTAAAGCCCGCGGGGAGCAGGCCCAGGCCGGCATTCACGAGCTGCGCACGCACGCCGACTGCCTGCTGGTCATCCCCAACGACCGCATACTTTCCGAAGTAGGCCGCAACACCACCAGCGAGGAGGCCTACCGCAAGGCCGACGACGTGCTGCGGCAGGCCATCCAGGGCATCTCCGACGTGATCACTTGCGCCGGCTCCGTGAACGTGGACTTCCAGGACGTGCGCCGGATAATGACCAAGTCGGGCGAAGCCCTGATAGGCATAGGCCGCGCCTCCGGCCCGGAGCGCCATATCGACGCGGCCAAGGAAGCGATCCACTCGCCCATGCTGGAGAGCGCCGTGATCGACGGGGCCAAAGGCATCCTGGTCAACTTCACCGCTTCCCGCTCCATCCTGATGGTGGAGATCCACGACGCGATGGAATACATCTGCATGCACGCCAACCCCGACGTTTTCATAAAGTACGGGCAGGCTTTCGACGATACCCTCGGCGACGAGCTGAAAATAACCGTGATCGCCACCGGCTTCGCCGCCAAGCGGACCGGCCTCGCCCCCGGCGAGTTCGGGCGCCGCCGCGGGCTCGACCGCGGGCGGTCGCGGCACGGCGACGACGATACCGTCCACCTGGCTCCGCCGCCGCTGCCCGGGACGGAAGATATAGATAAGCCGGCCTACCTGCGGCGGCCAACCGGCGCGCGGAGGCTTAAATAGCGGCGCGGCGAAAGACGGCGGTCAGGGGAAATATTTAATGGCTATAAATTTGAACCTTCTTCTGAAAGTGATGGTGCAGAACAAGGCTTCCGACACCCACATCAGGGGCGACTCGCAGGTTTTCCTGCGGATCAACGGGCATATCACCCCGATAAATTCCTCCAACATGACCGAGAAGGAAGTCGAGGACCTCGTCTTCCCCTTGTTCACCCCGCGCCTGAAAAAGATCTTCGAGGAGAAGCACGAGGTCGACTTTTCCCACGAAGGCGGCGAACTGGGCCGCTTCCGCTTCAACGTCTTCACCCATAAGGGCAAGATGGGCGTGGCGATACGGCACATCCCGCTGAAGATCCCGACTTTCGAAGAACTGCGCCTGCCGATAGATTCCATCAAGAAGATCCTTACCAACGAGCGGGGTCTTATCCTCGTCACCGGCATCACCGGCTCGGGCAAGACCTCCACGCTGGCCGCCATGATCGAGTACCTTAACGCCACCTGGGACGCGCACATCATCACCGTCGAGGACCCGATAGAATTTTCCTTCACCGAGAAAAAGTGCATCATAAGCCAGCGCGAGCTGGGCTCCGACACCACTTCTTTCGTGGACGCGCTGCGCGCCGCGATGCGGCAGGACCCGGACATCATCCTGGTAGGCGAGATGCGCGACCTGGAGACCACGCAGGCGGCCATCACCGCCGCCGAGACCGGCCACCTGGTGTTCGGCACGCTGCACACGATGAACGCCGTGCAGACCGTCTCCCGCGTCATAGACCTGTTCCCGCCGCACCAGCAGGCGCAGGTGCGCATGCAGCTTTCGGAAAGCCTGCGCGGCATAGTTTCCCAGCGCCTGCTGACCTGCACCAAGGGCGGCCGGCTGCCGGCGGTGGAGATCATGGTCAACACGCCGCATATCAAGAAGATGATCGCCGAGAACACTATCGACTCCATCACCGGCGCCATCGCCAAGGGCGGCTTTTACGGCATGCAGACCTTCAACCAGTCGCTGGTGAAGATGCATAAGGACGGCATGGCCAAGCTCGAGGACATCCTGCAGGCGGCCTCCAATCCCGACGACGTGCTGCTCGCGATCAAGGGGATAGAGCAGGAGATAGATCCCGGCCGGTCAAAATAGGGTTAAGACGCGGGGCGGAAGTGTTTGATTTTGTGGCGCATAAAGGAAGGTACCTATGTTCGCTGAAGGCTATATCGGCATCGCTGGGATCATCGGCGTCGGGAAATCGACGCTCACCATGGAGCTGGCCAAGGCGCTTAATTTCGAGCCGGTGCTGGAAGAGGTGGGCGGGAACCCTTACCTCGAGAGCTTTTACGGCGACATGAAGCAGTTCGGCACCATCATGCAGATCTGGCTGCTCAACCACCGCTTCCGCCA
Source organism: uncultured Elusimicrobiaceae bacterium (assembly GCA_964622585.1). Taxonomy (GTDB): domain Bacteria; phylum Elusimicrobiota; class Elusimicrobia; order Elusimicrobiales; family UBA9959; genus UBA9959. The sequence continues at coordinate 3,775 of CAZUQT010000259.1, forward strand.
GCACCGCGAGTTCGTCTCGCGCATCAGCCTCGGCAAGATCCGCGGCGTGGTGCAGGACCGGACCATCTGGGAAGACACCATTTTCGCGCGCATGCTCAACCGCCATCCGGACAAGATCATCTCCGACATGGACTATAACACTTACCTCGACCTGTTCGACAACATGGTCCTGCGCGAGATGGTGTTCCCGCAGCTGATGATCTTCCT
>CAZUQT010000260.1:0-3975 GCA_964622585.1 uncultured Elusimicrobiaceae bacterium
CGGCGACCTTGAATTTGTAGCCGGGCCGGATGAACAGACCGGCTTTGCCGGAACCCGCGCGGACCGTACCGTCCTCTTCGGAGAAAGTTTCCAGGGTGCGCATCGAGGAAGTTCCTACCGCGACTATCCTGCCGCCCGCCGCCCTGTGCGCGTTGATAGCCGCCGCGGTCTCTTCCGGAACCTCGCAGGCCTCCTCCATCATCACGTGGGCGGCCGGATCCTCGTTGCGTACCGGCCTGAAAGTTCCCCAGCCGATATGAAGCGTTACAAAGGCGGTTTTGACTCCGGAAGCTTCAAGCCTGGCCAGAAGGTCAGGCGTAAAGTGGAAGCCTGCGGTATGTGCCGCTATCGAACCCGCCTCTTTCGCGTAGACGGTCTGGTAATTTGGCTCGTCCGGGGGGGACTCTACGCCCCTGCGCTTCCGGGCTTTGAGTATATAAGTGGGGAGCGGGACTTCGCCGTTCACGGCCAGGTAGGCCTCGTCCACCGGGGCCGAGAATTTGAAAGTAAAGCTGCCGTCGGGATTGCGCTTCAGGCACTCAGCGGTAACACCGGCCGGGCAGGAGAGGACCTGGCCGTCGCTGATCTTCCGGCATAGCCCGGTCCAGACGGTCTTGTCCTCTGTCGACGGGGCCATCAGGAGAATTTCCGACTTGCCGCCGGTCTGTTTCTTTGTCCACAGACGCGCTTTCCAGACCTTGCTGCGGTTGAGCACAAGCATATCGCCCGGCCCGAGGAACTCGGGGAGGTCGCGGAAATTGCGGTGAAGAAGCGTCCCGTTCTTCCGGTCGACGGCCAGAAGGCGCGAGGAGTCGCGCGGCTCGGCGGGGCTGTCCGCTATAAGCGGCTCTATCTCGAGGGCTGAAAACTCGGAAAGGGATTCTTCACTCATAATCGATGATGGCCGCGCTCGGGTAATAGTGGCGGAGTATTTTTTTGTAGGTCCTGCCCTTGTAAGCCATGAATTTGGCGCCTTCCTGGCACATGCCCACGCCGTGTCCCCAGCCCCTGCCGGCCAGTTCATAGCCGCCCTTTACGGGGCTGATCCTGGTGATAAGCGTGCTGCGGAATTCGAAGGTCCCGAACCGCTTTCGCAGGTCCGTGGTCTTTATCACCATCGAGTCCTTGTCGGTGGTGAACTGGAAAGAGACCGCCCGCCCGGAGCGGTCCTTCTGGTGGATCTTCATGTTCTTTATCCTGAGGGCGGTGGAGCCTTGCGCCTGTATGGCTTTGAGGAGATCCGCCGAAGAAAGGAAAAACTCCCAGCGGTAGTGGCGGGAGGTGGTGCAGAACGGGTCCGGCACGCCGTAAAGCGGCTTTATCACGTCCTCGCCCCAGGCGGATTTGACGCTGGCCGTATGCCCGCCGCAGCAGGCGTGAAAGAAAGCGGTGATAAGCTTTCCTTTATATTTAAGAACCTCGCCGCGGGTGGAGTTCACCGCCTCCATTATCCGGGAATTGATCTTGTTCGTGCCGTTATAGACCTGCATCTCGACGCCGTTGGTGATATCGTAATCGCGCGCCGGGTTTATGAACTTCATCGCGTAAGTGCGCGAGGCCACCGCCTGGGCCTTGAGCGCCTCCAGCGGCCAGTCCGGGCTCATCTCCGAAGGCAGCACGCCGTAGAGGTACTCCTCCAGCGAGAGATATTCTATGATGTCCAGCCCGCCCTCGCCGGTGGCCCGCAGGAGTATGTCTCCCTTGTAAAGATTGCCGCCGAGGCGTATCCGCTCCTGTCCGTCGGAGGCGAGGAGCTTGATCGGGGAGAGAAGTTCCTGCCCGGCCACGGTGATCCATTTTCCGGAGGCCTTGACTTCGTAGGACGCGTTCTCCAGCAGCATGTATTTCTGCCCGCTTTTAACTTCCTGCGCGTAGATCCTGGAAGCGGTCCTGAGCTTCAGCGAGGGAACGTTCCGCGAGATGGCCACCCTTATGCGCGGCGCGTCGTCGGAAGCGCCGTCGGCGCCCGCGGAGGGTCCCGGCCAGACAAAAAGAAGAAGTATCACGAAGAAGCGTTTCATTGTCGGGAAGATCAGAGAAGTTCGGCCTGGCGCGGCAGCTTGAGGCCCAGGTGGGCGGCGGCTTTGGCGGTTATCACGCGGCCGCGCGTGGTCCGTTTCAGGAAGCCCGCCTGCATGAGGAAAGGCTCTATCACGTCCGTAAGAGTGTCGGCCTCTTCGGATACTGCCACGGCCAGGGTCTCGATACCGACCGGCCCGCCGCCGAACTTCTCGGCTATGGCCAGCAGTATGCGCCGGTCCAGGTTATCGAGGCCCTCGGCGTCTATTTCAAGGGAGGTCATGGCGGCCTCTGTGACCTCGGAGGTGATTATTCCGCTGGCTTTAACGTCGGCGAAGTCCCTTACCCGCTTGAGCAGGCGGTTGGCTATGCGGGGCGTGCCCCTGGAGCGGCGGGCTATAAGCCGGAGCGCGGCCTTCTCCGCCTGGCTGCCGAGTATCCCGGCCGAGCGCAGCAGTATCTGCGCTATCTCGTCCTCGCCGTAGAAGCCGAGGTTGAAAACAATGCCGAAACGGTCGCGGAGGGGGCCGGTAAGCAGGCCGCTGCGCGTAGTGGCGCCGACCAGCGTAAAGCGGGGCACGGCGAGCTTGAGGGTGGTGGAGCCGGGGCCCTGGCCGGTATTGATGAAGAACACGAAGTCCTCCATCACCGGGTAAAGCGCTTCTTCGACGGCGGCGTTAAGGCGGTGGATCTCGTCGATGAAAAGGATATCGCCCTCGGCCAGCTCCGTGGTCAGCATCGCGGCCAGGTCGCCGGGCTTCGAGAGCACGGGGCCGGAGGTTACTTTGATATTGACGCCCATCTCGCGGGCCAATATATAGGAAAGGGTGGTTTTGCCGAGCCCGGGGGGGGAATAGAAGAGGCAGTGGTCCAGGGATTCTTTTCTCTTGCGGGCGGCCTGGATGAAAACGTTCAGGTTTTCCTTCAGCCTCGCCTGGCCGACGAATTCGTCGAGAGAGGTGGGGCGCAGGGCGGATTCCATGCGCGCGGTTTCGTCGGAGGCCGGGCGGGCTGAAAGTATTTCTTCGTCTTTAGGCATTGGCGTTTTACTTCGGGGAGAGGCGCCTGAGCGCCAGCCTTACTATGGCTTCCGTGCCGGCCGACGGGCCTGCTTCGGCCGCCGCGTCCTCAAGGGCCGAGCGGGCTTCTCCGGCCCTGAATCCCAGGGCGGTCAGGGCGGTCAGGGCCTGCGTGTAGACGCCGGAAGCCGCGCTGAACCCGGCCGCGGCGGCCTCGCTCGCGGCGGGAAGCTTGTCTTTGAGGGCCGAGATAAGTTTGTCCGCGGTCTTGGCCGTAAAGCCGAAGATGGCCGTGAGGCGCTTGGCATCCTTCGCCGCCACCGCGCTCTTGAAGTCCTGCATGGATTTGACGGCTTTGCCGAGGTAGTCCATGGCCTTCTTCGCGCCGGTGTTCGGAACCGCGTCGCGCAGCATGTCGAAGAGGCGCTTTTCTTCCTGCGACCGGAACCCGTAAAGGGCCGTGCCGCCGTACATGCTTATGGACTCGGCGATGAAAACCTCCACTGTGGTCCCCTCGGGGCCCAGTGCGTCGAGAGAGGGCTCGCAGAAAAAAACTTCGTAGCCGAGGCCGTTGGTTTCGATGACGGCGCTCTCGCCGGATTTCGCCACGATCCTTCCCCTCAGGTAGGCGATCATGCTATCCCGGCCTTTGCTTTCGCTTTAGCCAGCGCCCTGGCCAGGGGGGCGAGGCGGAGATGGCACAGCGCGGCGGCCATGGCGTCGGCTATGTCGTCGGGTTCCGGTATGGACACGAGATTGAGGGTTATCTGGACCACGCGCTGCATCTGCTTCTTCTCGGCGGCGCCGTTCCCAGAGATGGTCTTCTTGATGACTTTGGGATTATAGGAGCTTATAGGCAGACCGCCCTTTTCGCAGGCCAGCAGGATGACCCCGCGCGCGTGGGTCGTGTTCGCCTGGGTGTCGGCCCGCTTCGAGA